>NZ_CP079865.1:6008658-6309091 GCF_025263565.1 Mycobacterium sp. SMC-8 | reverse complement strand
CGTCGAACAGATAGATCGCCGGATCGCGAATCACCGCACGGGCGATGGCCAGCCGCTGCCGCTGACCGCCGGAGAAGTTCATCCCGCCCTGGGCCACCGGCATCGACAGCCCGTCGGGATGGGCGGCGACGAAGTCGTCGGCGCACGCAACGCGCAGCGCCGCCCACATCTGGTCGTCGGTCACGACCCGTCCCGGGGGCGCACCCAGGGCCAGATTGTCGGCGACGGTGCCGGAGAACAGGTAGCCGCGCTGGGGCACCAAGCCGATTGCCGCCCAGAGGTGTTCGATGTCCAGGTCGCGCACATCGACGCCGTCGACGCGCACCGCACCCGCGGTGACGTCGTAGAGCCGGCAGATCAGCGACACCAGGGTCGACTTGCCCGAACCGGTGGATCCGACGATCGCGGTGGTGGTCCCGGGCCGGGCCGTGAACGTGATGTCCTGCAGCACCGGACGGTCAGCGCCGGCGTAGCTGAACGTCGCGGCATCGAACCGGATTTCGCCGGCGATCGGTGCCGACGTCGTCGCGGCGGGGGAGTTGGTGATCGCCGGTTCGGTCGCCAGCACCTCAGTGATCCGCTCGGCGCACACCGACGCGCGCGGAAGGATCACCAGGATGAACGTCGCCATCAGCACCGCCATCAGGATCTGCATGAAGTAGGACAGGAACGCGATCAGCGAACCGACCTGCATCTGACCGGCGTCGATGCGCATGCCGCCGAACCAGATCAGGGCCACGCTCGACACGTTGATCACCAGGGTGGTGGTCGGCAGCATCAGCGCCTGCCAGCGGCCCGCCTCCAGCACACTGTCGGACAGCGCCGTATTGGCCTCGGCGAATCGGTTGCGCTCGAACGGTTCCCGGGCGAACGCGCGAACCACGCGCAGACCGGTCAGCTGCTCGCGCATCACCCGGTTGATCCCGTCGATCTGGCCCTGCACGCGGCGGAAGATGGGTAGCAGGTGCGACACGATCCAGTAGTTGGCCAGCGCCAGCACCGGCACGCTGACCACCAGCAGCCACGACAGTCCCGCATCCTGGTGGATCGCCATCACGATGCCGCCGACGCTCATGATCGGCGCGGTGACCAGCATCGTGCACGTCAGCTGAACCAGCAGCTGGATCTGTTGCACGTCGTTGGTGGTGCGTGTGAGCAGGGAAGGGGCGCCGAAGCGGGCCGTCTCCTCCGCGGAAAAGCCCGTGACGTGGTGGAACATCGCCGAGCGCAGGTCGCGGCCCACCCCCATGCCCGCGCGCGACCCGAAATACACCGCGCCCACCGCGCACACCACCTGCAGCGCGGTCACGGCGAGCATGACAAAGCCGAGTTCGACGATGCGGCGCAGGTTTCCCTGAGCCACACCGTCGTCGATGATCGCGGCGTTGACCGTCGGCAGGTACAGCGTGGCCAGTGTGCTGACCACTTGAAGCGCCGCGACGATCGTCAGCAGGCGGCGGTAGGGCCGTGCGTACCGGCGGAGCAGCCCCCAGAGCATCTGGCTACTGTCGCACACCGGCCGCGCCGCCCGAGGCCGGGGCGAGCCCG
This sequence comes from Mycobacterium sp. SMC-8, assembly GCF_025263565.1. Lineage (NCBI taxonomy): Bacteria > Bacillati > Actinomycetota > Actinomycetes > Mycobacteriales > Mycobacteriaceae > Mycobacterium > Mycobacterium sp. SMC-8. The sequence continues at coordinate 6,307,543 of NZ_CP079865.1, read as the reverse complement.
AACTCCACCTGAGAATCCGATAAAGAGGCAGGTCAGTCGGCATGTCGGTGGTTGAGGGCGAGGGCTGCCGCTACAGTGCATGGCGTGAACCCCAGCTTCCGCGGACACCGTCGGCCGACGGTGTCGGTCATCGCTCCCCGCGCACGTGGGGCGCTGGCCGTCGCCGTCGCCGCCATGCTCCCCGTGCTCGCCGGGTGCTCGGACTCCGAGCCGCAGAACCCGGCCATGCCGTCGACCGAGGCTCCGCAGCAGAGCGTCACGCACGGACCGTTCTTCCCCGAGTGCGGTGGGGTCAGTGACGAGGAGATCACCAAGCAGACCGAGGTGCCCGGTCTGGTGAACACGGCCAAGACCTCGGTCGGATGCCAGTGGCTGTCCGGTGGATCGATTCTGGGGCCGCACTTCTCGTTCTCGTGGTTCCGCGGCAGCCCGATCGGCCGCGAGCGCAAGACCATGGAGCTGTCGCGGACCAGCGTGGAGGACATCAACATCGAGGGCCACGACGGCTTCATCGGGATCAACGAGGACCCCGACCCCGAGGTCGGCGTGAATCTGTGTGAGGTCGGCATCCAGTTCAACGACGATTTCATCGAATGGTCGATCAGCTACGCGCAGCCGCCCTATCCGGACCCCTGCGAGGTGGCCAAGGAGCTCACCCGCCAGTCGATTGTGAACTCCAAATGACCCGACGCCTGCTCACCGGGGCGGTCGCCGCTCTGGCCGGTCTGGCCGTGCTGACCGGCTGCACGCAGACGGTCGAAGGCACCGCCGCCAAATCCGGCACCGGCACCGTGCCCCGCAATGACAACTCCGAGCGCAAATACCCCAACCTGCTCAAAGAATGCGAGGTCCTCACCGAGGACATCCTCGCGGAGACGGTCGGCGCCGATCCGCTGGACATCCAGAGCACCTTCGTCGGTGCGATCTGCCGCTGGCAGGCCGCCAATCCGGCCGGTCTGGTCGACATCACCCGCTTCTGGTTCGAGACCGGCAGCCTGGACAACGAGCGCAGCGTGGCCGAGCAGCTGCAGTATCAGATCGAGAACCGGTCGGTCGCCGGTATCTCCTCGATCGTCATGCGGCCCAACGATCCCAACGGCGCGTGCGGGGTGGCCAGCGATGCCGCCGGCGTGGTCGGCTGGTGGGTCAATCCGCAGACACCCGGCATGGACGCCTGCGGCATGGCGATCAAGCTGATGGAGCTGACACTGGCCACCCGGGCCTGACTGTCAGCGCGGGACGTGGAAGTCGACCAGCTCGGCGCCACGGAGCGCGAGCTGTTCCCACGCCGCGCCGGTGCGCAGCACCGCGACCGCCGACGTCGGGAACTTCGCCGAAACCGCCTGATAGGCACTGTTGTCGGCGTCCGGGTTGGCGGCCAGCCCCAGCGCCAGCGACGACATCACCGGCTCGTGGCCGATGACCAGCAGCGTCGAGACGTCGCCGCCGAAACGGGTCGGCACGGCGTTGATCTCCTCGATCACGATGCCGGGCGTCGCATCGTAGATGCGGTCGACGTACTGCACCGGCGCGATGATCCCGGTGCGCTCCAGGGTCTGCCGGGTGCGCGTCGCCGTCGAGCACAGCACAGCGTCCACCGCGCCCACGTTCGTCCTGATCCAGTCGCCGGCTAGGGCTCCCTCACGGACGCCCCGCGCCGCCAGCGGGCGGTCGTGGTCGACGACCCCGTCCGGGTAGTCCGACTTGGCGTGGCGCAGCAACAGAAGGGTGCGTCGGCGGTCGCTCATCCATCAACCGTAGGCCATGCCGGTGCGCGTCCACGGACTTGTCGGAGCCCGGCCCTACAGTAGCCATGCCATGACAGACACAGCCGGCGACGACGCGGAGGGGGCGGGGCGAGATGCGTTTTCTGCACACTGCTGACTGGCAGTTGGGGATGACCCGTCATTACCTCAACGGTGATGCGCAGCCGCGCTATTCGGCGTCCCGGCGCAGTGCAATCTGCGCGCTGGGGCAGCTCGCCGCCGAGGTCGGGGCCGAGTTCGTCGTCGTCGCCGGCGACGTGTTCGAGCACAATCAGCTCGCCCCACGTGAGGTCAGCACCGCCCTGGAGGCGATGCGCGCCATCTCGATCCCGGTCTATCTACTGCCCGGCAACCACGATCCGCTGGATGCGTCGTCGGTGTACACCAGCGCGCTGTTCGCCTCCGAGAAGCCCGACAACGTGGTGGTGCTGGACCGGCCCGGCGTCCACGAGGTGCGGCCGGGGCTTGAGCTGGTGGCCGCGCCCTGGTTCTCGAAGGCGCCCACCACCGACCTGGTCGGCCGGGTGCTCGACGAGCTCCCCGGCGGCACCGAGGTCACACGTGTCGTCGTCGGGCATGGTGCGGTCGACATCCTGGTGCCGGACAAGGACCGGGCGTCGCTGATCGGGCTCGCGGCCGTCGAGGCAGCGATCGCCCGCGGCGCGGTGCACTATGTCGCCCTGGGGGACAAACACTCTCGGATGAGTGTCGGCGCCACCGGCAGGGTGTGGTACTCGGGCTCACCCGAGGTCACCAACTACGACGACATCGAACCCGATCCCGGCCACGTCCTGGTCGTCGACATCGACGAAACCGACGGGAGCCGACCGGTCCAGGTGGACGCTCGCCGGGTCGGCACGTGGCGGTTCATGTCGCTGCGGCATGCGGTGGACAACAGCCGCGACGTCGCGGACCTCGACATCAATCTCGACCAGATGCCCGACAAGGAGCGCACGGTGATCCGGCTGGGCCTGACCGGGTCCCTCACGGTGACCGACCGGGCTGCGCTCGACGCGTGTCTGGACCGGTATGCGCGGCTGTTCGCGGCGCTGGTGCCGTGGGACAAGCAGACCGACCTTGCGGTGATACCCGCCGACGGGGAGTTCGACGACCTCGGGATCGGGGGCTTCGCCGCGGCCGCTGTGGACGAGCTGGTGGCCACGGCACGGTCGGCCGGCGAGGACGCCGAGGACGCGCGCGCGGCGTTGGCGCTGCTGCTGCGGCTCACAGAAGGGGGCGCGGCGTGAAGCTGCACCGGCTGGTCCTGACGAACTACCGCGGAATCACCCACCGCGACATCGAGTTTCCCGATCGGGGAGTGGTCGTGGTCAGCGGCCCCAACGAGGTGGGTAAGTCGTCGATGCTCGAAGCCCTCGACCTGCTGCTGGAATCCAAGGACCGGTCCAGCAAGAAAGAGGTCAAGCAGGTCAAGCCCACGCATGCCGATGTGGGCGCCGAGGTGACGGCCGAGATCTCCGCCGGGCCCTACCGGTTCGTGTACCGCAAGCGCTTCCACAAGCGGCCCGAGACCGAGCTGACCGTGCTGACCCCGCGGCGCGAACAGCTGACCGGAGACGAGGCGCACGACCGCGTTCGCGCCATCCTGGCCGAGTCCGTCGACCTCGACCTGTGGCAGGCGCAACGGGTCCTGCAGTCGGCGCCGACATCGGCCGCCGAGCTGGCGGGATGCAACGCGCTGTCCCGGGCGCTGGACGTGGTGGCCGGGGAGGTCGACGAGGTCCCGGCCGCGGGCGCCGCAAACGTCGAGAGCCTACTGATCGACCGGGTCGAGGAGGAGTACCGGCGCTACTTCACCAGCACCGGACGCCCCACCGGCGAATGGGCGGCCGCGACGGCGCGGTTGCGCGCCGCCGACGAGGATGTGGCGCGCTGCGCGGCAGCGATGGCCGAGGTGGACGAGGCGGTGCGCACCCACGCCAGGCTCACCGCGGACCAGGCCCGGCTCGCCGAGGAGTGCACGTCGACCGCGCAGCGGCTCGACGGCGCGCAACGCGCGGCCCAGGTCCTGGGGGTGCTGCAGGGCGAGTTCGAGCAGGCGACGGTGCGTGCCGAGGCGGCCCGATCCGCGCACACCGTGTCCGTGGCGGCGCTGACCGAGCGGCGCCGGTCCCGCGCCGACATCGACGAGCGGACCGCGGCCGTGGCCATGCTGCAGACCGAATCCGACACCGCCGCCGATGAATTGGACACCGCCAAGCAGATGCAGGTGGTGGCGGACGAGGCTGCCGAGCAGGCCCGCGCCGCGGTCAGCGCCAGCCAGGAGCGGGTCGACACCGCGCGTGCGGCGGTGCAGCGACTGGCGGACCGCGAGGAGCTCGACAGGCTCTCCACCCGCATCGCGACGATCGAGCGTCACGAACGTGAGCTCGCCACCGTGCAGAACGATCTCGCGGCGATCACGCTCACCGACGCGCTGCTGGCCGACATCGAAACCGCCGCGGCCGCGGTCGACCGGGCCACCGCCGCCGTCGAACAGACCTCGGCCCGCATCGAGGTCAGCGCCGCCGCCGACGTCCAGGTGCTCATCGCCGGGCAGGAGGTGGTCCTACGTGCCGGTGAGACCTGGTCTGCGGCAACAGGATCAGCGACCGGTATCGACCTGCCCGGGGTGCTGTCGGTGCAGGTGGTGCCGGGCGCGTCCGCGGCGGTCACCCAGTCGGCGCTCGACGGAGCCACGGCGCGGCTGGCCGATTCGCTGCGACGGGCCGGGGTCGACGACGTCGACGCCGCCCGTGCGCTGGACCGGCGCCGCCGCGAACTCCGTGCCGCCCGCCAGCAGGTGCGGGCCATCCTCGAGGCGCTGACCGCCGACGACTCTTTCGATGAGCTGCGGTCCCGCCTCGACGAGCTTCAAGCCCGGATGCCCGCCGTGGAAGGACTTTTCGACAACGACGGGTCACTCGATCCGACGGCCCAGCGGCTGGAACTCGTGGAGGCCACCGCGGCCCACCAGCAGGCCATCCGCGACTGTGAGACACAGCGCAAGGTCGCCGAGGAGGCCGGCCGACTGCTGGCCAAGCGGAGCCTGCACGCGGCCCGGTCGCTGGAGAAGTTGCAGGCCGCGCAGACCGAGCTCGCTGGCGCCGCGCAGCGGCTGGCCGAACAGCGCGCCGCCACCGGCGACGACGAGCTGGCCGTCAAAGCACAAGCCGATGCCGAGGCGGTGGCCGCAGCCGAAGCGGTGGTCGCGCGGCTGGGCGGCGAGGTGGCGCGGCACGAGCCGGAGGCGGTCGCGTCGGCGCTCACCGCGGCCGAACGTGAGGCGTCGGCGGTGAGCGCGCGGCACGCCGAGGTGAGCGAGTCGCTGCGGGAGGTCTCCGCGCAGCTGAAGGTGTACGGCACCGAGGGGCGCAAGGGCCGCCTCGACGCCGCCGAGACCGAACGTGAGCGTGCCGAGGCCGAGTTCGGGCGTGTGCAGCGGCGCGCGCGGGCCGCCCAGCTGCTCAGGTCGGTGATGGGCCGGCATCGCGACGCGCTGCGCCAGCGTTATGTCGACCCATTCCGCGGCGAGGTGGAACGGTTGGGCCGCATCGTGTTCGGCGACAGCTTCGAGGTCGACGTGGATAGCTCGCTGCGCATCGGGCACCGCACGCTGTCCGGGCGGACCGTGCCCTACGAGTCGCTGTCCGGCGGTGCGAAGGAGCAGCTCGGCATCGTGGCTCGGCTGGCGGGAGCGACGCTGGTGGCCAAGGAGGACAGCGTGCCGGTGGTGATCGACGACGCGCTCGGCTTCACCGACACCGACAGGCTGACCAAGATGGCCGAGGTGTTCGACGCCGTCGCCGGCGACGGCCAGGTGATCATCCTGACGTGCAGCCCGCAGCGCTACGCCGGTGTGCAGACCGCGCGCCACATCGAGCTGATCGCCTGATCTCCGCGCACGCTCCCCGCGAGCGTGCGCCCTCCCCGCGAGCGTGCGTGTCTGCGGTGGAAACGCCGCGGAAAATCCGGCAAAAGCGCACGCTCACCGCCGGGAAACCCGTCAGAAGTACGCGTTGGCTGGAATCGCCGTGCCGTGCAACAGGTTCTCGCCGATCACCCTGGCCTTGTAGGCCACCGGATTGTGCAGGGTGATCGTGCGGATGTTGCGCCAGTGCCGGTCGAGGTTGAGCCGCCGGCTCGCCGCGCTGGCCCCGCCGAGTTCGAGCAGGCGCGTGGCGGCCTGCGGCGCGACCTCGTCGAGATGCACCTTCACCTTGGCCGCCTTGAGTTGAGCCTCGGCGGCCAGGTCGGCCTCGGGCACGCCGTTGTTCTCCGAGGCCGTCGCGTCGGCGATCGCCGCGGCCGCGTCGAGCACCACAGCTCTCGCGACGTAAGCGGTGCCGGCGAGCTCACCGAGCTGGCGCTGCAACAGCGGATCATCGGCGGGGCGCTCGGCGACGGCATGGCTGAAGCTGCGGTCCCGTGAGCGCAACAGCGCCACACCGTCGTCGACCACCGACTCCAGGATCCCGGCAACCACCGCGTGGATGAACAGCTGCAGCGCCGCGTACTGCACCGTCGGCACCGGATCAGCGTCATAGGGTATATCGCTGAGCACCTCCTCGGCGGCTACGGCCACGTTCGCAAACGTCGTCGTCCCGGTGCCGGTCCGGCGCTGTCCGAACCCGTCCCAGTCGTCGACGATCTGCACACCGTCGCGGTCGGCGGGCACCACCACGGTGGCCACCGAGTCATGGTCGGTGGTCGCGGTGACGGTCAGGTAGTCGCTGAACAGCGTCCCGGTGCTGTAGTACTTCTCGCCGTCGAGGCGGAATCCGCCCTCGCCCGCCGGTAGCAACCTGGTGTTGAAGACGAGGCTGCCGACTGCGTGTGCGCCCTTCTCGCTGAACGCGTTCCCGAAGATTTTGCCCACGGCGACTTTTCGCAGCCACTGCTGGGCGACCCAGGTGTCGGAGGTGCGCAGGCGCTCCTCGACAAACCAAAAGTGTGTCCGCAAGATGTGCGCCACAATGGGATCGGCGCGTGCGACGTCGATGACGGCGGCGAAGAGCCGGGGCGTTGTCAATCCCGGTCCGCCCAGCCCGGTCGGAAGCCGAAGCGTGCCGAAGCCGGCCCGTTTCAGCGCCGCCACCTGTTCAAAGGGATTCTCGTCGTTGAGGTCTCGATTCCGGGCTCCTTCACCGATCTGCTTGAGCAGGGCGGCGAATTCGGCAGAGCCGGGCAGCAGTGCGGTGATGTGATCCACAGAGGTCATGTCTTGGTTGTACTGACGGGACGGCCCGCGGCACACGCGTTTGGCTCAGCCCGAACGGAACGCTGCACGGGCGGGACGCCGTCGGTGACGGCCTCCGGGCACAATGGCTGTGATGACCATGAACGCCAGACGCCGCCGGGCGCACAACAGGCTTGCCGCGCAGCCCGGGGTGCGACGGGTCCGCAGGCCCGTCGGTCGGGGCGCCGACGAGTTCGACCTGTACTACGTGCGGACCGGGCGCCCGTCGGCCCATCCGGTGGTGGTCATTCCCGGCGGTCCGGGGGCCGCCTCCGTCGCGTTGTACCGGGCGTTCCGGCGGCACGCCGCGGCGGCCGGACTCGACGTCATCATGGTCGAGCACCGGGGGGTCGGCTTGTCCCGGCACGACGACACCGGCGCCGACCTGCCGCCTGAGGCGATGACGGTCGATGCCGCCGTGGACGACATCGCCGCGGTGCTCAACGCCGCCGACGTCGACAAGGCCGTCGTCTACGGCGCGTCCTACGGTTCGTATCTGGCCGCCGGGGTCGGCGTGCGGCATCCGGGCCGGGTTCACGCCATGGTGCTGGACTCGCCGCTGCTGTCGGCCGACGACATCGACGTGGTGCGCACGCAGATCCGTCGGGTGCTGTGGGACGGCGCGGACGGCGATGCCGATCTGGCCGCCAAGGTGCGGCAATTGGACGCCGCCGGCGCACTGACGCCCCAGGCCCTGCTGCTGACCATCGGGTTGTATGAACTCGCCGGCCTCGACGCACTCAGCCGCCAGCTCGACCTGCTGCTGGCCGATCGGGACGGGCTGTGGAAGGTCGCCGCGTTCATCACCAAGCAGGTGACGGAACGCAAAACCCCATACCGGCACGAGCCCGATCTGGTCGAACGTATCGCCTACCGGGAACTGAACTACGGCGCGGTGCCCGACGGCGGACCGGTCGACCCGGCGGTCGCGCTGCGCGACATCGCCGGCGGCGACGTGCATTTCGATGCGCAACCCTACGATCTGCCGTCGGCGATGCCGGAGTTCACCTGGCCCACCGCGGTGGTGTCGGGCGGCCGTGACCTGACGACGCCGCCGCAGGTGGCGCACCGCGTCGCCGCCCTGATCCCGGATTCGGTGCTCGTCGAGCTGCCCACGGCCGGCCACAGCATCCTCGACACCCGCGAACGCGCGGCGCTGTCGATCTGCCAGGCCGTCCACGCCGGCCGTGCCGCCGAACTGTCCCCGCGGGCAAAGGAACTGGACGCTTTACCGGCCAATTTGACGGTGCGGCTGCTGGTCGGCGCACTCGCGGTAGCCGCGCGCGCCGAGTCCGCGCTGCCGGGCGTGCCTGCCCGGACGGCTACTTCATGAACCCGATCGCCGAGTAGTTGATGTCGCCGATGCCGGCGGGCCCGAAGTTGGCCAGGTTGCTGCGGACGGCGACATTTCCGGGGGCCTGGAACAGTGGCAGGCTGTGGCCGACCCCCCAGATCATCGTGTCGAGTTCGTTGGCCAGCACCCGTGCCTTGGCCGGATCCAGCTCGGACAGTGTCTCCTCGATCTTGGCGTCGATCTGCGGGCTGCCGATCTTGCCGTAGTTGCTCTCGCCGTTGGAGGCGTAGATCTGGGTCAGACTGGCGAGCGGGAAAGCATCACCGCCCCAGGCGAACTGGACCATGTCGAAGTTGCCCGGGGTGACGTAGTCGGTGAACAGCGAGCCGCCCGCGACCGGCACCAACTCGAGGTTGACCCCGACCTGCGCGAGCTGGTTCTGCGCGATCTGCGCCACCGCACGGGTGCTCGCCCCGTCGTAGAACACATCGCGCAGCGTCAGCCGTCGACCGTCCTTCTCCCGGAACTGGCCGTTCAGAGTCCAGCCCAGCGCATCGAGTTCGCGCTTGGCTGCCTCGGGGTCGAAGCCGATGCTGTTGTCCTGGTAGCCCTCCTGGCCCGCCAGATAGATGTGGTTGTTCAACGCCGCCGGCGCGTCGGTGAGGCCACGCTGGGTGACGGCTGCGATCGCCTGGCGGTCCAAGGCTTTGGTGATCGCCGTGCGCAGTGCCGGATCGGACAGCGGTGAACCCTCGGCGCCGTTGATCGTCAGGTGATACCAGTTCGGGGCGGGCGCCCGCCGGATCGAGACCCCCTGCGCGCGCCGCGCACGTTCCAGGTCATCCAGGGTGGCCAGGCCCACTGAGTCGATGGCGTTGTTCTCCAGCGCGGGGATCATCGCGGCGTCGTCGAGCACGGTGTAGGTGATGGAGTCCAGCAGCGGTGGCGTGCCCCACCACTTCGGGTTGCGGCTCAACATGATTCGCTGCGCCCCGCGATCGATCGTGCTGATCATGAATGGACCCGCCGACAGTGGCGCCGCGTTGAGCAGGCTCTTGTTGAACGCCTCCGGATCCTGGGTCACCTTCTTGGGCATCAGCATGGCGTTGCCGGCGAACATGCCGCGCCAGTCGGCGAAGTGCTTGGCGAACGTGATGACCGCCTGCCGATCGTCGACGCCCTTGGTGACCGAGGCGACCCGTTCGCTGCCGTTGGGGGAGGCGAACAGGTAGCGCTCGTCCTTGCCGCTGGTGGCGTTGATCTGGGCGGCGAGGTCCTCCCAGGTGATAGGGGTGCCGTCCGACCAGGTCGCCTTCGGATTGATGGTGTACGTGACGACCTGCGGCTCGGTGCTGGTCAGCTCGACGTCGGTGAAGTAGTCACTGTTGACCGTCATCTGGCCGTCGGGCTTGATGACGAACGCCCGCGGCAGCGTCGCGCGCAGCAACCGGCCGAGTTCCCCGAGACTGCCGTCGATGTGCAGATAATTGAGGTTCGGCGGGAAACCGGTCAGTGCCAGCCGCAGATTACCGCCCTGTTGGAGGGTCGCCGGGTCCTGGGGGTTGATGTCGGCGGTCGCGCCCAACTCCGCGTTGCCTCCGGCCGACGGGGCGTCGGACGGGCCGCTGGCGCACCCGGTCACGACCAGTGTCGCGACGGTCCCGACCGCGAGCAGACGCAAAATCGCACTTTTGATGGCCGAACGGTGCGATTTTGTGTCTGCTCGCGAATTCATAGACGTCGACTCTAACCGGGATCGGGTTGCGGGCGGGGGACCGCGGCCAGCAGCCGCCGCGTGTACTCGTGCTGCGGATGACCGAACACCTCGTCGCTGTCGCCCTGCTCGACGATCACGCCCTTGTGCATCACCGCCACCCGATGGGCCAGGTGCCGCACCACGGACAGGTCGTGGGAGACGAACAGATAGGCCAGCTCGAACCGGTCCTGCAGATCCAGCAGCAGGTTGATGATGCCGGCCTGGATGGACACGTCCAGCGCGCTGACCGGCTCGTCGAGCGCCAGGATCTTCGGGCGCAGCGCGAGCGCCCGGGCGATGCCGATGCGCTGCTTCTGCCCGCCGGAGAACTCGGCCGGATAGCGCCCGGCGTCCTCATGGCGCAGCCCGACCACACCCAGCAGCTCGGCCACCCGGTCGCGGATCGAGGTCTTGTCGAATCCATTGGCCTGCAAGGGTTCTGCGAGAACATCGAAGACCGGAAGGCGGGGGTCCAGCGACGCCACCGGGTCCTGGAACACCACCTGAAGATCCCGGCGCAGCGCCCTGCGTGCCCGCCGGTCCAACGTCGCGACGTCCCGCCCGAGCACTTCGATGGTGCCGCCCTGCGGGGCCGACAGGTCCAGGATCTGGTGCAGCGTGGTGGATTTGCCCGACCCCGACTCGCCGACGATACCCAGCGTGCGGCCCTGCGGCAGTTCGAAGCTGATTCCGTCGACCGCGCGCACCTCGCCGATGCGGCGGCGCAGCACCACCCCCTTGGTCAGCGGGTACGTCTTGGTCAGGTCGGTGACGCGGAGCGCGACGGTCTCGGCGGACGGGGTGCTCTCGCGGTGCGGTGCGGTCGACACGTGGTAGATCTCGGCCGCGCTGCGCCCGACGACCTTCTCGTGCCGGATGCAGGCCACCCGGTGGTGGGGGGCCGCGGGCAGCAGTTCCGGCTCGGCGGAACGGCATTGGTCGATCGCCAGCGGGCACCGCGGCGCGAACGGGCAGCCGGGCGGCAGCGCGCTGACCGCCGGAGGCGCGCCCGGGATCGGCACCAGCCGGACACCCGGTGAGGCGTCCAGGCGGGGCGCCGATCCCAGCAGGCCCACGGTGTAGGGCATCCGGCGGTCGCGGTACAGGTCCGCCACCGGCGCGGTCTCCACGGCCCGTCCGGCGTACATCACCAGCGCGCGGTCGGCGAATTCGGCGACCACGCCGAGATCGTGGGTGATGATCAGCACGCCGGCGCCGGTGACATCGCGCGCGGTGCGCAGCACGTCGAGGATCTGGGCCTGCACGGTGACATCGAGCGCGGTGGTCGGCTCGTCGCAGATCAGCAGGTCGGGATCGTTGGCGATCGCGATCGCGATGACCACGCGCTGACGTTCACCGCCGGACAGCTCGTGTGGGAACGCCCGGGCCCGCTGCGCCGGCTGGGCGATCCCGACCATCTCCAGCAGTTCGACGGCCCGGGTCTGCGCCGCCCGCCTGTCGATACCGCGCTGATGAATGCGGATGGCCTCCGCGATCTGGTCGCCGACGGTGTAGACGGGCGTCAGCGCCGACATCGGGTCCTGGAACACCGTGCCGATCTTCGCGCCGCGCACCTGCGACATCTGCCGGTCGGTCAGCCCCAGCAGCTCCTCACCGTGCAGTCGCACCGAGCCGGACACCTCGGCGTATTCGGGGAGCAGACCGATGACGGCCATCGCCCCGGCGGACTTGCCCGCACCCGATTCCCCGACCAGCGCGACGACCTCGCCGGAGTCGACGTGATAGTCCAGCCCGCGCACCGCGGGCACCCGTTCACTGTCGGTCGGGAACGTGACCGTCAGCCCCCGCACCTCGAGCAGGCTCATCGGGGGATCTCTTTCTTCGTGCGGGCGCCCATAAGGTTGCGTGCCTTTCACGTGCGACGCCCCGCCGGCCGCACCCCGGGATCGAGTGCGTCGCGCAACCCGTCCCCGACGAGGTTGGCGCAGAACACGATCAGCACCAGCACCCCGGCCGGGAACAGGAACACCCACGGAAACGTCGTCACCGACCGGGTGCCGTCGGCGATCAGGGTGCCCAGCGAGACGTCCGGCGGCTGCACCCCGAAACCGAGGAAGCTCAGGCTGGTCTCGGCCAGGACGGCCAGGCCGACGTTCAGTGCGGTGTCGATGATCAGGATCGACGCGACGTTCGGGATGATGTGGCGGACGATGATGCGCCAGTGGCTCACACCCATGTACCTTGCCGCGGTGACGAATTCGCGTTCGCGCAGGCTCATCGTCATGCCCCGGACGATGCGGGCGCTGATCATCCAGCTGAACGCGACCAGCAGCAGGATCAGCCACAGGATGGTGCCGGATTCCCGGGTGCGCGGGGTGACGATCGCGATCAGCAGGAAGCTCGGGATGACCAGCAACAGGTCGACGATCCACATCAGCGCGGCGTTGCGCCACCCCCCGAAATACCCGGCGATCGCGCCCACGGTCGCCGCGACGAGCGTGGACAGGAACGCCACGCACACCCCGACCAGCAGCGATTTCTGCATGCCTCGCAGCGTCTGGGCCAGCAGGTCCTGACCGAGCGCGTTGGTGCCGAACCAGTGGGTGGTCGTCGGCGGCTGCTGCAGCGCGTAGTAGTCCAGGTCGGTGTGCGAGTAGGGCAGCAGCGGGGGCAGCGCCCAGCAGCTGATGAACAGCGCGGCCAACACGAACAGCGACACCACCGCGGGCCGGTTGCGCACGAACCTTCGCCACACCAGCGTGCGCCTCGATGCGAACCCGTTGTGGGCGCCGTCGGTCATCGCCTCGCTCATGACACCCGCACCCTCGGGTCGAGCGCGGCGTAGAGCACATCGGAGAGCAGCCCGGCCAGCAGCACCGTCAGTCCGGTGAACACCGTGATCGCGACGACGATATTGGTGTCCTGGGTGGCGATGCCCTGGATGAACCACTCGCCGATGCCGTGCCAGCCGAAGATCTTCTCGACGAACACCGCGCCGGTGAACAGCCCGCCGACCCCGTAGGCGAACAGAGTGGCCATCGGGATCAGCGCGGTGCGCAGCCCGTGCCGGAACAACGCCTGGCGCCGGGTCAGCCCCTTGGCCCGCGCGGTGCGGATGAAGTCCTGGCCCAGCACGTCGAGCATCGCGTTGCGCTGATAACGGCTGTATCCGGCCATCGCACCCAGCGCCAGCGTCAACGTGGGCAGCACGAGATGTTGCAGCCGGTCGACGAACTGGTTCCACGCGCCGCCCACAGCGTCCGACGACGTCTCCCCGGTGTACTCGAACAGCTGCACGCCCAGCGCCGAGTTCGCGTTCAGCGCAGCCAGGATCAGCAGGTTGGCGATCACGAATGTCGGTGCGCTCAGGATCAGCAGCGCCAGCGTGGTGATGACACGGTCGGACAGCCGGTACTGCCTGACCGCGCCCCAGGCGCCCGCCACCACGCCGAGAACGGTGCCGACGATCGACCCGATGATCACCAGCCGCAGGCTCACCCCGATGCGGCGCCACAGTTCGTCGCTGACGGGCTGACCTCCCACGGTGGTGCCGAAGTCTCCGCGGACGGCTCCGCCCAGCCAGTCCGCGTACCGCACCGGGATGGGCTTGTCGAGGTTCAGCTCGGCCGCCTTGGCGTCGATCACCGCCTGCGGGGGCCGCGGATTGCGTTCGAGCAGGCTGTCGAGCGGATCGAACATGACCGAGGTCAGCGTGAACGTCAGGAACGACGCCAGACCCAGCAACACGACGTAGTTGAGCAGCCGGCGCGCGAGAAAGCGGGTCATCCGATCGGTCCGCCGGGGGGCTGCATGCGCCCCAGGTTAGGAGATGTGTCGGGCCACAGCCCGCCGACGCGGCCCAGGCGTGGCGGTGTCGTCCCGGTTCAGCGGCGACCGCGCAGCGGGTCGAGCACCTCCGTCACCTCGGCCGTCATCCCGTTCTGCACCCCTCGGACCATCACGCTGTCGTCGACGGCGAACGCCGGGTCTTCGCCGGGCGCCGTCGACCAGGTCTGGGTGAACCCGTCGGCGCTGCGCACCGTGATCGAGCCCGGGGTGGTCGCCGTGACGACGCCGGTCTGGCTCAGCATCGTGACGAAGCCGCCGGCCCCGTCGGCGACCACCACCTGCCCGTGCAGCGGCGTCTCCTGCTGCGGCCTGGGGCCACCGGGTCCGAAGGGGGGCCGACCGGCGGGGCCGTCGGCGTGGTGGCCGGGCGGCGGGCCGCCCAACTGTGGTGACGATCTGCCCGACGCGGCGTAGATCGCGGCGCCACCGAGTACGGCGATCACGGCGGCGACGGCGACGGCCAGCAGTGTCCTGCGCCGCCCCCAGGGCCGCGGTTCCGGATCCCGGCCGCCCCGACGGTGTCGGGGTAGGGCAGGTGCTCGGCGCTCATGGAACCAGACTGGAGGTCCTTGATGTGGACCCGCTGTGCGTCGGCTCAGCGTTCGATATGGCCTTGCTTCACAGCCGGCACATAGCAACAGCACAGAGACCGCATAGCGCGCCGGGCGACAATGGACGCATGCCCGACCCGCAGAACGACCCCGGGGATGAACCCGCGCGCGGGGTGATGCGGCGCGCGGACGGCACCCCGATCCACGTGCTCGTGGTCGACGACGAAGCCGTGCTCACCGAGTTGTTGTCGATGGCGTTGCGGTACGAGGGCTGGGAGATCTCCACCGCGGGCGACGGCGCCACCGCCATCGCGATCGCCCGGCAGAACCCGCCCGATGTGGTGGTGCTCGACGTGATGCTGCCGGACATGAGCGGGCTGGAGGTGCTTCGCAGGCTGCGCGAGCAGATTCCCGGCCTGCCGCTGCTGCTGCTCACCGCAAAGGACTCCGTCGAAGACCGCATCGCTGGCCTGACCGCCGGAGGGGACGACTACGTCACCAAACCGTTCAGCATCGAGGAGGTGGTGCTCAGGCTGCGCGCGCTGCTGCGCCGCACCGGCGTGAGCACCGCGACGGGGGGAGCCAAGATCGTGGTCGGCGACCTCGTCCTGGACGAGGACAGCCACGAGGTGACCCGCGGGGGAGACCTGATCACCCTCACCGCAACGGAATTCGAACTGCTGCGGTTCATGATGCGCAACGCCAGACGTGTGCTGAGCAAGGCGCAGATCCTCGACCGGGTGTGGAGCTACGACTTCGGCGGCCGCTCCAACATCGTCGAGTTGTACGTGTCCTACCTTCGCAAGAAGATCGACAGCGGCCGCGAGCCGATGATCCACACGCTGCGCGGCGCGGGATATGTCCTCAAACCGGCGCGGTGAGCGAGCACCGACCGTGCTCCGTTCCCCCCGCAGTTGGTCGCTGCGCACCCGGCTGATCGTCACCCAGGTCCTGCTCATCGCCGCCGTGTGCGCCGGCATAGGTCTGGCCACCGAGTATGCGCTGCAACGCTTTCTGACCAACCAGCTGGACGAGCAGGTGATCGAGGCCGGCAGGCGCTCGACGGTGATCTTCGAGTTCGGTCCGCCCCCACCGCCTGGCATGGGCCATCGTCCGGGAATGCGTCCGCCGGGGGCGGCGCCGCCCCCGCCGGGTTCCGACGGGCGCGTGGTGATCCGCGACGACGACTGGCCCGGACCGGCGTTCCTGAACGCGCCCGGGCAGGCCATCCACACCGTGGGAGCGGTGGTGGCCGGCGGGCGCGCCGTCGAGGCGGGGGTGATCACGGCCGACGGTTCGCGTGCCGAGGTATCCGCGACGGCGGCGGGACAACTCGCCGCAGTGGCTGTCGACGGCCGGCCGCAGACGCTGGACCTCGACGGGCTCGGCCGCTACCGGGTGGTCGCCTTCCAATCCCACATTCCGGGCAGGACCGTGGTCGCCGGGCTACCGACCGCCGACGTGGACGACACCCTGTTATGGGTCGCGGTGATCTTCACCGCTGTCGGAGCGGTGGCACTGCTCGCCGCGGGCACGGCGGGCATCGGCATCGTCCGCCGCCAGCTGGCCCCGCTGGCGAGGGTCTCCGCCGCTGCACAGCAGGTCGCCGACCTGGAGCTCGACCGGGGCGAGGTGCGGTTGCCCACGCCGATCGTCGACGTCGAGCCCGCGTCCGCGCACACCGAGGTCGGACAACTCGGTGCCGCGCTGAACCGGATGCTCGACCGCATCGCGGGGGCGTTGTCCGCGCGGCACGCCAGCGAGACCCGGGTCCGCCAGTTCGTCGCCGACGCCAGCCACGAACTGCGCACGCCGCTGGCCGCGATCCGCGGTTATACCGAGCTGGCGCAGCGTCGACGCGCGCAGCTGCCTGAGGACGTCGCCCACGCGATGAACCGCGTGGAGTCCGAGACCGAGCGGATGACCCAGCTCGTCGAGGACATGCTGCTGCTTGCCCGGCTCGACGCCGGCCGACCGCTGGAACGGGAGACCGTCGACCTGACCCGTCTGGCGGTCGACGCGGTCAGCGACGCGCACATCGCCGGCCCCGAACACCGCTGGGAGCTCGACCTTCCCGACGAACCGGTCACGGTCACCGGCGACGAGCCCCGGCTGCGCCAGGTACTGGCCAACCTGCTGGCGAACGCACGGATCCACACCCCGCCCGGCACCGCCGTGTCTACCTCACTGACCGTCGGGGCCGGTGGACAGGCGGTGCTCACGGTGCTCGACGACGGGCCCGGCATTCCCGCGGACCTGCAGCCGGAGGTGTTCGAACGGTTCGCCCGCGGCGATTCGTCGCGCGCGCGGACAGGGTGGAGCACCGGGCTGGGACTGGCCATCGTCGCCGCCGTCGTGCGCGCGCACGACGGAACCATCGAACTGGACAGCGTGCCGGGCCGAACCCGGTTCGTGGTCACACTGCCCGGCGATTCACAGGCGGGGCACAGCCGCGGCCCATCGGACGCCTAGCGGCCGCGCCCACGATGGCGTGAGTGACCCTGCTGACCCCTGACGAGCTCGGGGCACCCTCTGCCGACGGCGCTACGCGAACCCTCACCCCACGGCGCCCCGCCCCGCGATTCCGGTGCCGCCCGCGCGCCGGTGCCCTCTGGCAAGCGGGGACCCTCGCCGCGCTGCTGCTCGCCACCGCCGTGCTGTACCTGTGGAACCTCGGCGGCAGCCGATGGGCCAACGCGTACTACTCGGCGGCCGTGCAGGCCGGCACCCAGAACTGGACCGCGATGTTCTTCGGTTCCAGCGACGCCGCGAACGCGATCACCGTCGACAAACCGCCCGCCGCGCTGTGGGTGATGACGGCCTCGGCACGGCTGTTCGGGTTCGGCCCGTGGAGCGTGCTCGTCCCGCAGGCCCTGATGGGGGTGGCCGCGGTCGCGGTGCTCTATCTCGCAGTCCGGCGGGTCAGCGGCCATGGCGCCGGGCTGCTCACCGGGTCGGTGCTGGCAACCACGCCTGTGGCGGCATTGATGTTCCGTTTCAACAACCCCGACGCGCTGCTGGTGTTGTCCCTCGTGGTCGCGGCGTTCTGCACGCAACGGGCGTGCGAGAAGGACACCGGCCGGTGGTGGCTGGTCGCGGCGGGCGCGGCGGTCGGCTTCGGGTTTCTGGCCAAGATGCTGCAGGCACTACTGGTGCTGCCGGCTTTGGCGACCGCCTATCTGGTCGCCGGGCACCGGCCGCTGGGACGCCGACTCGCCGACACGCTGGCCGCTGCCGGCGCCTTCGTGCTCTCGGCCGGCTGGTACCTCCTGCTGGTCGAATGGTGGCCCGACGAACGGCGGCCCTACATCGGCGGCTCGCAGACCAACAGCATCCTGGAATTGACCATGGGCTACAACGGTTTCGGGCGGCTGACCGGCGATGAGCCCGGCGGCCTCGGCAACCTGAACCACGACGTGGGATGGGGGCGGCTGTTCGGGTTCGGCATGGGGGCCGACGTCGCCTGGCTGCTGCCCGCCGCGATCGTCTGTCTCGCCGCCGGATTCGTGATCACCCGGGGCCGGCCGCGGACCGACCCCGCCCGCGCGGCACTGATCCTGTGGACCGGCTGGCTGGCCGTCACGGCGGTCGTGTTCAGCTTCATGAACGGCATCGTGCACCCGTACTACACGGTCGCGCTGGCCCCTGCGATCGGGGCTGTCATCGGCATCGGCGCAAACCTGTTGTGGCAGAACCGCCATGACGTTCGGGCCGCGACCGCGATGGCCGGCGCGGTGCTGATCACCGTGATCCTGGGGGCCGTGCTTCTGGCCCGGCAGATCGACTGGATGCCGTGGTTGCGTGCGGTGGTGGCCGTCGGGGGAGTGGGCGCGGCGGTACTGCTGCTCGCCGTCGCCCGGCTGCCGCGGCCGGTGGCGTCGCTGGCGGCCGCATCGGCTCTGATCTCCTGTCTGGTTGGTCCGGCCGCGTTCTCCCTCGCCACCGCTGCCTCGCCGCACAGCGGGGCGTTGCCTTCGGTGGGTCCGTCGCGCTCCGGCGGCTTCACCGGAGGCGGACTGCTCAGCGCGCCCCGCCCCCACCCCGATCTGCTGCGGATGCTCAGCGCCGACAGCGGCGAATCCATTTGGGCCGCAGCCGTCGTCGGCTCCAACAACGCGGCCGGATACCAACTGGCCGCACAGGTTCCGGTGATGGCGATCGGTGGGTTCAACGGCACCGATCCCGCGCCGACCCTCGAGCAGTTCATCGACGATGTCCACGCCGGGCGCATCCACTACTTCATCGCCGGCCCCTCACTGATGATGGGTCGCCCCTCCGGCGACAGCGGGCGGGATTCCGCAGCGATCCGCGAGTGGGTCGAGGCGCGCTACCCCGCGCTGACGATCGACGGGACCGCTGTGTACGACCTCACCCAGGAACCCCACGTCTCACAGCCGCCGCATAGCTCGGGCCCACGGTGAGCACACGTCCGCGAACCACCATGGCAGACATGACAGACACCGTCCTCGAACCCGGGTGCGCCGACCGTCTTTTCGCGGCCCGGCCGAATGCCGCGGTAGCGGCGCGCACCACCGGTGCACCCGTCCTCGACGTGGTCGTCCCGGTGTACAACGAGCAGGCCGCACTGGCGGCCTCCGTGCACCGGCTGCACCGCTACCTGCATGACTCCGTGCCGTTTCCGGCGCGGATCACCATCGCCGACAACGCCAGCGTCGACGACACCCCCCGCATCGCCGCGCAGCTGGCAGCGGAGTTGCCGAACGTGAAGGTGGTGCGGCTGGAGGAGAAGGGCCGCGGTCGCGCACTGCACCGGGTGTGGACGGAATCGGATGCGGCCGTACTGGTCTACATGGACGTCGATCTGTCGACCGATCTGGCTGCGCTCGCCCCGCTGGTGGCACCATTGATCTCCGGGCACTCCGACCTGGCGATCGGCACCCGGCTGGCCCGCGGCGCGCGCGTGCGGCGCGGACCCAAGCGCGAGATCATCTCCCGCTGCTACAACCTGATCCTGAAATCGACTCTGTCGGCCGGGTTCTCGGACGCCCAGTGCGGATTCAAAGCGATCCGGGCCGACGTCGCGGCGCAACTGCTGCCCTATGTCGAGGACACCGGATGGTTCTTCGACACCGAGTTGCTGGTGCTGGCCGAGCGCAGCGGGCTGCGCATTCACGAGGTTCCGGTGGACTGGATCGACGACCCCGACAGCCGCGTCGACATCGTGGCTACCGCCGCCGCCGACCTGCGGGGCATCGGCCGCCTGCTGCGCGGCTTGGTCACCGGTGCCATCCCGGTCAACACCATCGCCGCGCAGCTGGGCAACTCGCGCGCCGCGGCCGCCCCCGGTTCGCTGATGCGCCAGGTGGTGCGGTTCGGCACCGTCGGGGTCGCGTCCACCGCCGCCTACATCGTGCTGTTCGTGCTGCTGCAGGGGTGGGCAGGTGCGCAGCTGGCCAACCTGATCGCGTTGCTGCTCACCGCAATCGGCAATACCGCCGCCAACCGGCGCTTCACCTTCGGTGTCGGCGGCCGCGCGCACCTGGCCCGCAAGCACGTCGAGGGCTTGATCGTCTTCGGAATCGCACTGACCATCACCAGCGGGGCGCTCGGCCTGCTGCACGCCACCACCGAAACCGCGCACCACACCGTCGAACTCGCCGTCCTGGTGGCGGCCAACCTGCTCGCCACCGTTGTGCGTTTCGTCCTGCTGCGCGGCTGGGTCTTCCACCCGCGCCGCACCACCGCCGGAGGAACCCCCCGATGAGCGTCACCGCCGCCCCGCCGTCAGCTGCCACGGAAGCCGCCAGGCCGCAACGGCCGCGCTGGGTGCGGCCGGCGTTACTGGCCCTGCTGGTGGCCACCGCCGCGCTCTACCTGTGGGGGCTGGGCGCGTCGGGCTGGGCCAACCAGTACTACGCCGCGGCCGCTCAGGCCGGCACCCAGGACTGGAAGGCGTGGCTGTTCGGCTCGCTGGACCCGGGTAACGCGATCACCGTCGACAAGCCACCCGCCGCGCTGTGGGTGATGGCGCTGTCAGGCCGGCTGTTCGGCTTCACCCCGTTCACGATGCTGTTGCCGCAGGCGCTGATGGGGGTGGCCTCGGTAGGCATGCTGTTCGCGGCGGTACGCCGGGTCAGCGGCCCGGGCGCCGGTCTGATCGCCGGTGCCGCGCTGGCCGTCACCCCGGTGGCGGCGCTGATGTTCCGGTACAACAACCCGGATGCGCTGCTGGTGCTGCTGCTCGTGGTGGCTGCCTATCTGATGGTGCGGGCCGTCCAGACCGGGGCGGCGAAGTGGGTCGTGCTGGCCGGTGTCGTGCTCGGGTTCGCGTTCCTGACCAAGATGCTGCAGGCATTCCTGGTCGTGCCCGGGCTCGCGCTGGCCTTCCTGGTCGCCGCGCCGGTGGGGCTCTGGCAGCGGGTGGGCCGGCTGGCGGCCGGGGCGGGCGCGATGATCGTGACAGCGGGCTCGTTCCTGGCGCTGGTCAGTCTGTGGCCGGCGGATTCACGGCCCTACATCGGCGGCTCCACTGACAACAGCCTGCTGCAGCTGGCGTTGGGCTACAACGGTATTCAACGCGTCATGGGAGGAGAAGGCCCGGGCCCCGGCGGCCCGGACAGTCCGCCCGCAGGCCCCGGAGGGCCCGGTGTTCCCGGTGGGGGAGCCAATCTGTTCTTCGGTGGTGATCCCGGAATCGGCAGGCTCTTCGGCGCGTCGATGGGTGCCGAGGCGTCCTGGCTGCTGCCGGCCGCGCTGATCGGCCTGGTGGCGGCGCTGTGGTTCACCCGCCGCGCCGCCCGCACCGACGCCGTCCGCGCGAGCCTGCTGCTGTGGGGCGGCTGGGTGCTGGTCACCGCAGCGGTGTTCAGCTTCATGGACGGGATCATCCACCCGTACTACACGGTGGCACTGGCGCCGGGTGTCGCCGCACTGGTCGGCATCGCCGTCGCCGAGTTGTGGCGCGGCAGAGCATGTTCGCCGCAGCGGGCGGTGCTGGCGGCGATGTCGGCGGCGACGGGGGTGTGGGCGTTCGCGGTTCTCGCCCGCACACCGGACTGGCAGCCGTGGCTGCGGTGGACCGTCCTGGTCGGCTCCATCGTCGTTGCCGCTGTCATCGGGGCCGGCGTCCACCGGCTGGGCCGGGCCACTGCGGCGGTGGCGGCGGCCGCGCTCCTGCTCGCAATGGCCGCACCAGCGGCGTACGCGATCGTGACCGCAGCCGACTCGCACGAAGGCCCGATAGCGATGTCGGGTCCGCACCGAGCCGACGCGTTCGGGCTGCCCGGCGGGCCGGATGGTCCCGGTGGTCCCGACGGCCCGGGTGCTTCGGGCGCGTCGTTGGCAGACAACGCCGAACTGCAGCAGCTGCTGCGCGCGGCCGACAACCGCTGGGCCGCAGCCAGTGTCGGGTCGATGACGGCCGGCGACCTCGCGCTGCAGACCGGGGCGTCGGTGATGGCCATCGGCGGATTCACCGGCGGCGACGACTCACCGACGCTGGCGCAGTTCCAGAACTACGCGGCCGAGGGGCAGGTCAGATACTTCATCGCCGGCGGGCACCGCGGGCCGGGCGGGCACTCCGGGACCTCCGGCCAGATCACCGCCTGGGTGGCGCAGAACTTCACTCCGGTCGACGTCGGCGGGATGACCGTCTACGACCTGCAGAAGTGACGCGACCCCGGTGCCGATCTGCCTGATATTGACCCGTGACTTCCGCCGCCGGCTAGCTTCGCGCCATGTCGGCCACAGACGAGTACCTGAAGAACAACGAGGAATACGCCAACACGTTCACCGGCCCGCTGCCGCTGCCGCCCAGCAAGCACGTCGCGGTTGTCGCCTGCATGGATGCACGCCTGGACGTGTACCGGATCCTCGGCCTCAAGGACGGCGAGGCGCACGTGATCCGCAACGCCGGCGGCGTCGTCACCGACGACGAGATCCGCTCCCTGGCGATCAGCCAGCGACTGCTCGGCACCAGGGAGATCATCCTGATCCACCACACCGATTGCGGCATGCTCACCTTCACCGACGACGGCTTCAAGCAACAGATCCAGGACGAGACCGGCATCAAACCGGAGTGGGCCGCCGAGGCGTTCCAGGACGTGGAGGAGGACGTGCGGCAGTCCCTGCGCCGTATCGAAGCCAGCCCGTTCGTCACCAAGCATGAGTCATCGCGCGGGTTCGTCTTCGACGTGGCCACCGGAAGGCTCACCGAGGTCACGCTCTGACCCGCCGAAATCGCATTCCACGAGATTTCCACTCGCGTTTTCCCTCGTGGAATGCAATTTCGGCCACCGCTCGTTGACACCCCGGACGGGCATCCGGCACAATTCCCGGTTATGGCCGTAAATCTGGTCAGATCTACCAACTTTACGAGGTATCCATGACCGTGACCGACGAGCTCGCGCACACCGCGGGACGTTACGAGCTGAGCCACCTGCGGGCCCTCGAGGCCGAGGCGATCCACATCATCCGCGAGGTCGCCGCCGAATTCGAGCGGCCGGTGTTGCTGTTCTCCGGCGGCAAGGACTCCATCGTGATGCTGCACCTGGCGATCAAGGCGTTCCGGCCCGGACGGCTGCCGTTCCCGGTGATGCACGTCGACACCGGGCACAACTTCGAAGAGGTGCTGGCCGCCCGCGACGAGCTGGTCGCCGATTCCGGGGTGCGCCTCGTGGTGGCCAAGGTGCAGGACGACATCGACGCCGGGCGGGTGGTGGAGACGATCCCGTCGCGCAACCCGATGCAGACGTTCACGCTGCTGCGCGCCATCCGGGAGAACAAGTTCGACGCCGCGTTCGGTGGGGCCCGCCGCGACGAGGAGAAGGCGCGCGCCAAGGAGCGGGTGTTCAGCTTCCGCGACGAGTTCGGTCAGTGGGATCCGAAGAACCAGCGCCCCGAGGTGTGGAACCTGTACAACGGCAGGCACCGCAAAGGTGAGCACATCCGCGCGTTCCCGCTGTCGAACTGGACCGAATTCGACATCTGGTCCTACATCGGCGCCGAGAAGATCAAGCTGCCCTCGATCTACTACGCCCACCAGCGCAAGGTGTTCGAACGCGACGGAATGCTGCTGGCGGTGCACAAATACCTGCAGCCGCGCAAGGACGAGCCGATCATCGAGAAGACCGTGCGGTTCCGTACCGTCGGCGACGTGACCTGCACCGGCTGCGTGGAATCCACCGCGGCGACGGTGTCGGAGGTCATCGCCGAGACCGCGATCTCGCGCCTGACCGAGCGCGGCGCCACCCGTGCCGACGACCGCATCTCCGAGGCGGGGATGGAAGACCGCAAACGTGAGGGCTACTTCTGATGGGGCGAGCGAAGCGACGGGGGAAATAAGATGACGACACTTCTGCGCATCGCCACCGCAGGCTCTGTCGACGACGGCAAGTCCACGTTGATCGGGCGGTTGCTCTACGACTCCAAGGCCGTCATGGAGGATCAGCTCGCCGCGGTGGAACGCACCTCCAAGGAGCGCGGGCACGACTACACCGACCTGGCCCTGGTGACCGACGGGCTGCGCGCCGAGCGTGAGCAGGGCATCACGATCGACGTCGCGTATCGCTACTTCGCCACGGCCAAGCGGAAATTCATCATCGCCGACACGCCGGGCCACATCCAGTACACGCGCAACATGGTCACCGGCACGTCGACCGCGCAGCTGGCCATCGTGCTGGTCGACGCGCGCCACGGGTTGCTCGAGCAGTCCCGCCGGCACGCGTTCCTGGCATCCCTGCTCGGTATCCAGCACATCGTGCTCGCGGTCAACAAGATGGACCTGATCGGTTGGGACCGTGAGCAGTTCGAGAAGATCCGCGACGACTTCCACGATTTCGCCGCGCGGCTGGACGTCCACGACGTCACAACGATCCCGCTGTCGGCGCTCAACGGCGACAACGTGGTCACCAAATCCGATGCGACGCCCTGGTACGAGGGTCCGTCACTGCTGGCGCACCTCGAAGAGGTCTACATCGCCGGCGACCGCAACCTCGTCGACGTCCGGTTCCCGGTCCAGTATGTGATCCGTCCCCAGACCCTCGAGCACCACGACCACCGCAGCTACGCCGGCACCATCGCCAGCGGCGTGATGCGCGTCGGCGACGAGGTGGTCGTGCTGCCGAGCGGCAAGGCCAGCACCATCTCGTCGATCGAAGGACCCTCCGGTCCGGTCGAGGAGGCTTTCCCACCGATGGCGGTGTCGGTCAGCCTGGCCGATGACATCGACATCTCGCGCGGCGACATGATCGCCCGGCCCCACAATCAGCCCCGCGTCACGCAGGACTTCGACGCGACGGTGTGCTGGATGGCCGACGGATCGGCGCTCGAACCGGGCCGTGACTACCTGATCAAGCACACCACCCGCACCACGCGGGTGAAGGTGACGGGTCTGGACTACCGGCTCGACGTCAACACCCTGCACCGGGACAAGACCGCCACGGCGCTGAAACTCAATGAACTGGGCCGGATCTCGCTGCGTTCGCAGGTTCCGCTGCTGCTCGACGAGTACAGCCGCAACTCGGCCACCGGCTCGTTCATCCTGATCGACCCGAACACCAACGGCACCGTCGCCGCCGGCATGGTGCTGCGCGACGGCGCCGCGCGGTCTTCAAGCCCCAACACGGTGCGCCACGAGTCGCTGTGCCGGCCCGAGGACCGGCTCAGCAAGGGCCGGACCGTGTGGTTCACCGGCCTGTCCGGTTCGGGTAAGTCGTCGGTGGCGATGCTGGTCGAGCAGAAGCTGATCGAAAAGGGGGTTCCGGCCTACGTTCTCGACGGCGACAATCTGCGGCACGGCCTGAACGCCGACCTCGGGTTCTCGATGTCCGACCGGGCCGAGAACCTGCGCAGGCTCGCGCATGTCGCGGCGATCCTGGCCGACTCGGGTCAGGTCGTGCTGGTTCCGGCGATCAGTCCGCTGGCCGAGCATCGGGAGCTGGCCCGCAAGGTGGCCACCGACGCCGGCGTCGACTTCTTCGAGGTGTTCTGCGACACCCCGCTGGAGGACTGCGAGCGGCGCGACCCCAAGGGTTTGTACGCCAAGGCCCGCGCCGGTGAGATCACGCACTTCACCGGGATCGACAGCCCGTACCAGCGGCCGAAGAACCCCGATCTGCGGCTCACCCCGGACCGCACCCCCGACGAGCATGCGGCTTCGGTGATCGAGCTGATCGAAGGCTGCACGTCGTGACCGATGACCACGCACTCGCCGCGCGGCTGGCGACCGAAGCCGGGAACCTGCTGCTCGACGTCCGTGGGGAGTTGGCCTCGGCATCCGCCCAGGAGCGGAAAGCAGCCGGAGACAAGCGATCTCACGACTTCTTGCTGGCCGCGCTCACTGCCGAGCGGCCCGACGACACCGTCCTGTCCGAGGAGGGGCCGGCAGAACAGGCCGAGCCGGCGCGGCTGTCTGCCCGGCGGGTGTGGATCGTCGACCCGCTCGACGGAACGCGGGAGTTCTCCGAGCTCCGCCGCACCGACTGGGCCGTGCACGTCGCTCTTTGGGAGCGCAACGGTAGCTCTGGTGAACTCGTCACCGGGGCGGTCGCGTTACCCGCGCAGGGCGTCACGCTGGCCACCCCGACCGTGCCGGTGCCACCGGTGGCGCCCGCGGCGCCGCGCGTGGTGGTCTCGCGTACCCGCCCCCCGGCCGTGGCGCTGGAGGTCAAGGACGCGCTCAACGGCACGCTGGTCGAGATGGGTTCGGCCGGAGCCAAAGTCGCGTCGGTGGTGCAGGGGCTCTCCGACGTGTACGTCCATGCCGGTGGGCAATACGAATGGGACTCCGCGGCACCGGTCGCCGTCGCCCGTGCGGCCGGGCTGCACACCTCGCGGCTCGACGGGTCGCCGCTGGCGTACAACCGGCGCGACCCTCGGCTGCCCGATCTGATCGTGTGCCGGCCCGAACTCGCCGAGGCCGTCCTCGCGGTCACCGCGCGCTGAACCTTCACCGCCGACATGAGCGTCCCCCGATCCTGACACCGCGGAGCGGGTCGCAGTAGGCTGCGACGATGTCTGATCTTCCGACCCTGCGTTCACTGACGGGTCTGCCGCTGGCACCGGTCAGCCTGGCCGACTCGGCGCTGGTTCTCATCGACTGCCAGAACACCTACACCTACGGGGTGATGGAACTCGAGGGCGTGCAGGCCGCGCTGGACGAGGCGGCCGCGCTGCTCGAGCGCGCCCGCACCGCGGGCATCCCCGTCATCCACATCCAGCACGACGCCGGGCCCGGGTCGCCGTACGACGTCACCGCAGAGATCGGCGCGATCGTCGAGCAGGTGGCCCCGCGCGAGGGGGAGCCGGTGGTGGTGAAGAACTACCCGAACTCGTTCGTGCAGACCGACCTCGACGAGCGCCTCAAGGCGGTGGACGCCTCCAACCTCGTGCTGGCCGGGTTCATGACGCACATGTGTGTGAACTCCACCGCGCGTGGCGCGTTCAACCTCGGCTACGCGCCGACCGTGGTCGCCAATGCAACGGCGACCCGCGCGCTGCCCGGCATCGGGGACGAGACTGTACCCGCGTCGGCTGTGCACGCCGCCAGCCTGGCCGCGGTCGCCGACCTGTTCGCCGTGGTGGTGCCGGGCGCACAGGACATCCCCGACTGACCCGACGCGCGGGCTAGGGTTGGCCCATGCGGATGTCGGCCAAGGCGGAGTACGCCGTGCGCGCGATGGTCCAGCTCGCGACGGTGGACGACGGTGTCCTCGTCAAAACCGACGATCTCGCCAAGGCCCAGGGGATCCCGCCGCAGTTCCTCGTCGACATTCTGTCCGACCTGCGCACCGACCGGCTGGTGCGTAGTCACCGCGGCCGCGACGGCGGGTACGAGCTGGCCCGGCCGGCAGCCGACATCAGCATCGCCGACGTGCTGCGCTGCATCGACGGCCCGCTGGCCAGCGTGCGCGACATCGGCCTGGGAGATCTGCCCTATTCGGGGCCGACGGCGGCGTTGACCGACGTGTGGCGGGCGCTGCGGGCGAGCATGCGCTCGGTTCTGGAGCAGACCAGCCTGGCCGACGTCGCCTCCGGTGACCTGCCCGGCCACGTCCGGTCGATGGCCGACGACTACCGCGGCCAGGAAGAGGCGCGCGGACACTCGATCGGTTAGCGGGACGCGCCGGACCCGTACGGGCGGGTGAGGATCTCCAGGTAATGACCGCCTGGGTCCTGGAAGTACACGCCCCGTCCGCCGTCGTTGTGATTGACCTGACCCGGCTGCGCGCCCCGCGGGTCGGCCCAGTGCTCCAGAGCCCGGTCCCTGATCTTTGCGTAGATGACGTCGAACTCGTCTTCGGAGACCAGGAACGCGTAGTGCTGCGGGTGAATCGGCTGATCGGCACCGACCTCGGCGTAGTCCAGGCTCGTGTCACCGACACTGACCACCAGGAAATGGCCGAACGGCTGCGGGTCGGGCAGATCGAACAGCTCGGTCAGGAACCTCGCTGACGCCCTCTTGTCCCGCGCCGCGACGATCGTGTGATTGAGGGTGATGGCCATCGCGATCCAGGATAAGACTGTCGGTGACCGCGGTTCCAGCGATCGGCGCCACGGGGCCGTGATACGAAGGGCTGGTGGTGTTCGATGTTCGCGACCTCACGGCGCCGGTGCTGGTGGCGCCGATGGCGGGCGGGCCGTCCAGCCCTGAGCTCGCCGCGGCCGCGTCGTCGGCGGGCGGTCTCGGATTCGTCGCGGCCGGTTACCTGACAGCCGACGCGTTCGCCGACCGCGTGGGTGCCGCGCAGCGACTCACCAGCGCCCCGCTGGGCGTCAATCTCTTTGTGCCGCAACCCAGTGCGGCCCGAGCGGCGGAGATCGACGCCTATGCCGGCGCGCTGGCCGGTGAGGCGCAGCGGTACGGCGTCAGCACCGGCGAGCCGCGGTTCGACGACGACGACTGGGACGCCAAGCTCGATGCACTGCTCGACCTGCGGCCCGCGCTCGCGTCGTTCACCTTCGGTCTGCCCGGCGACACCCAGCGACGCCGCCTCACCGAGGCGGGGATCACCACCGCGGCGACGGTCACGACGCTTGCCGAGGCGCGCCTGGCGGCCGGCGTCGGAGTCGACGTGCTCATCGCCCAGGGCCCGTCCGCGGGCGGGCACCGCGGAACCTTCGACGCGACCGCCGCGCCGTCACCGCAGCCGCTGGCCGAGCTGGTCACCGCGATCGGCGCCGAGCTCGAGCTCCCCGTGGTCGCGGCGGGCGGGCTGATGACCGGCGACGACGTGGACCGCGTCCGGCGTCTCGGGGCAGCCGCCGCGCAGTTGGGGACCGCATTCCTGCTCGCCGACGAGGCGGGCAGCAGCCCCGTGCACCGGGCCGCGCTGCAGGATCCGCAGTTCACTGAAACCGTTGTGACCAAAGCGTTCTCGGGACGTTATGCGCGCGGTCTGCGGAATCGGTTCATCGTCGAACACGACGCGGAGGCGCCGTTCGGCTATCCCGAGGTGCACTATCTGACCAGTCCGCTGCGCGCGGCGTCGGTGCGGGCCGGGGATCCGCACGCGGTGAACATCTGGGCGGGCACCGGCTTCCGCGCCGCCCGCCCGGGCACGGTCGGCGAGATCATCGCGTCGCTGATCGGTTGACAGCTCTTCTCGTCGCGTCCTGTCCTCACCGCTGGTCGTCGACGATGACGTCGCCGGACTCGGTGCGCGCCGTCACCACAGCCGCCGCGGCGTCACGGTCCCGGGTCTGCGGAACGCGCACCACCGTCGTGGCGCGGTCTGTTCCGGTCGTCGCGTCGACGAAGTAGGGTCCCGGCGGCGGCAGCGCGATCACGACGTCGCCGCGGTCGGTCTGGGCGTCCACGGTCACCGGCGCCTCAGCGAAGTCGACGCTGACGTCACCGGTGGTGGTGGTCGCCCGGAACGATTCGGCGACCGAGATTGGTTCCCGCGTGCTCACGTCACCGTGCTCGTTGGCGATGTCGATCCGGCGTGCCGAGCCGCTGAGGACCACCGCCCCGTCGACGATGCGGGCGTTGAGTTGGTCGAGGTCGGCCTGGGCGAACACCACCCCCACCTCCTGACGGATGGTCACGGTCAATCGGCGGGCGAGTTCGGGTGGCAGCACCAGCGTGATCTCACCGGCGCGGCCCCACTGCAGGAACTCCGACGGCTCCGCGTCGATGGTCACCCGTGCGGTGGCGCCGTCGGCGGTGACCGACAGCGGATCGGCGCCGGCGCGGGTGGAGTTGACCATGCGCATGTCCACCCGGGGCCCGCGGGACTCGCGGTCGGAGGTCAGCCGCACCGCCACCGGCACCGATCCGGTGTCGATCACCACTGACGTCACCGTGGCCGGCAGTGGCATCGAGTCCCTGACCACCCGGAACGAGCTGACGGTCACCGCGGCGGTCACCGACAGCGCGACGACGGCGGCGACCAGTGCCGCGGCCGCGAGAATGAGCAGCGTGCGGATCGCGGTGCGCCCGCCCGGCGAGAGCTGCGGGGGCGGCGACGCGGGCGGTGGCGGTGCGAGCGTGGTGGTCACGAGTATCCTTCCGTCGCTTCAGGATTCGAGGTAGCGCAGCACGGCGAGCACGCGGCGGTTCTCGTCGGGCGCGAGGTTCAGCTTGGCGAAGATCGACGCGATGTGCTTCTCGGCCGAACCCACCGAGATGTGCAGGGCGGCGGCGATCGCGGCGTTGGTCCTGCCTTCCGCCATCAGTTGCAGCACGTCGTGCTCGCGGGGCGTCAGCGCGTCGAGTGCGTTGCGGCGATGGGACCGGACCAGGATCTGGGAGACCACTTCGGGGTCGAGCACCGTGCCGCCCGACCCGACGACCTCGACGGCGTCCAGGAACGCCGGGACGTCGGCCACCCGGTCCTTGAGCAGATACCCGAATCCGCGGGTGTCCGAGGCGATCAGGTCGGCCGCGTAGCGTTCCTCGACGTAGTGCGACAGCACCAGCACCGGCGATTCCGGATTCTGGCTGCGCAGCAAGGCCGCGGCCCGGATGCCCTCGTCGGTGAAGGTGGGTGGCATCCGGACGTCGAGGATGGCCAGGTCTGGTCGCTGTTCGTTGACCAGGCGCAGCAGGTTGGTCGCGTCGGGCACGCCGGCGACGACCTCGTGCCCGGCGTCGGTGAGGATCCGTTCGATACCGGCCCGCAGCAGGGCCGAGTCCT
This sequence comes from Mycobacterium sp. SMC-8, assembly GCF_025263565.1. NCBI lineage: Bacteria > Bacillati > Actinomycetota > Actinomycetes > Mycobacteriales > Mycobacteriaceae > Mycobacterium > Mycobacterium sp. SMC-8. The sequence goes on along the minus strand of NZ_CP079865.1, from coordinate 6,277,030 downwards.
CGGCGATCACGATCCGCATGGCAGCACCGCGGAGATGATCGTGGGTCCGGTGGGCTGACTGGCCACCGAGAAACTCCCCTGAGCCGCACGCACCCGTTCGTCGAGTCCGCGCAAGCCGGTGGCTTCCGTGTCGTCGTCGTCTTCGACGATGCGCGCCCCGCCGTGTCCGTCGTCGAACACGGTGACGTGCAACTGATTCGCCGCTTCGTCGAGACGGACGGTGACCGCGGCGGCCGACGCCCCGGCATGCCGGCTGACGTTGGTCAGCCCCTCGGCGACGACGAAGTACGCGCATGCCTCCACCTCGTCGGGCAGCCGTCGCGGCAGGTGCACGCTCAAAGTGGTGGGCACCCCGGAGTTGGTCGCCCGCTGTACCACCGCCGACAGCGCGGCGTCCAGGCCGCGGTCGGCCAGGATGGTCGGGGCGATCCCGCGGACCACGTTGCGCAGCTCTACCAGGGCGCTCTTGGCGTCGTCGTGCGCCTCGGCGATCAGCGCCTTGGCGGCAGGCAGGTCGGAGTCGAGTTTGGTCTGGGCCAGCCCTATCGTCATCGCCAGCGACACCAGCCGCGGCTGCACGCTGTCGTGCAGGTCGCGTTCGATGCGGTGCCGCTCGGTCTGCGCCGACGTGACCGCTCCCTGCCGGGCGTCGGCCAGCGCGCTGACCTTGTGCTGCAGTGCGGCGGTCGGTGACGGCGCCAGCAGCCAGCGGTCGATCACCGCGTCCAGGGTCGGGGCGAAGATCACCAGCGCCACCGCGGCGGCCAGTGCGACCACAGCCAGCAGCCACGCCACCGGGATGGGCAGGAACGCCAGACCGGCCTCGGGGTCGCTGTGCCCGACGGCGATGGCGAGGGCAGGAGCCAGGAACGCGAACACCGCCAGACCCAGCGCGATGGCGGTGACGAGCGCGTCGTAGATCATGCGCAGGTAGTGATGCGCGGCTGCCTTCCAGAACCAGGCGCTGCTGACGTCGAGCCAGAGCTGGTGGGCCCAGCGCTGGAATCCGGTGTACTGGGACAGGCGGCGCGCCGGGACGGCGATGCCCATGCCGAACACCGCTTCGCTGCGTACCCGCTCGACGTGATCGATGCCCCGGATCAGGTAAACGAACACGATGCCGGCCAGCACGGCACCGACGATGCTGGGGATCGACGATATGCCGATTACCAAGATCGCCAATGGAATCCAGAACCACACGGCGGCCAGCGCGCCGCCGGTGAGCAGCGATGCGCTCGCGGCGACGCTGAGCGTGCGGTGCTGCGGCGGCGGCACGGTCGCCGGTCCGTCGGGGGTGAACACCGGAACCCGGTCGGTGACAGCATCGGTGTCGGTGACTGCGGTCATGCCTCAAACCTAGGGATGGGGCCGCCGCGGCGACACAGCGTTTTCCCGAGAATGCTCCGGGGGATAACCCCACCCCCAGCCCGGCATTCTCCGCACGGTCGCGGTGACCATACTGACCCCATGACGAACCCGCCGCCGACGATCCTCGGCTACCTGGGGCCGAACTGGTTCGCGTCGGTGATGGGCACCGGCATCGTGGCGACCGCGGGCGCGTCACTGCCGGTGCAGATTCCGGGCCTGCGCGCATTCGCCTTGGTGGTCTGGGTGCTCTCGGCGCTGTGGCTGCTCGTGCTGATCTTCGCGACGTTCGCCCACTGGCTGCGCAACCCTGCGGTGGCCCGCAGCCACGTGCGCAACCCGCAGATGGCCCACTTCTACGGCGCGGCCCCGATGGCGCTGCTGACCGTCGGCTCCGGCGCGCTACTGGTGGGCCGGGATCTGATCGGGGAGCAGGCCGCGGTCGACGTGGCCTGGGTGTTGTGGACGGCAGGCACCCTTGGCGGTTTGTACACCGCGATGACCATCCCGTATCTGATGTTCACCCAGTACCGGGTGGAACCCGACGCGGCGTTCGGCGGCTGGCTGATGCCGGTCGTGCCGCCGATGGTGTCGGCGGCCACCGGCGGCCTGCTGCTGCCGCACATGGCCGAGGGGCCCGGCCGGGCCACCATGCTGTACGGCAGTTACGCGATGTTCGGGCTGTCGCTGGTCGCCTCGCTGATCATCATCACCATGGTGTGGAGCCGCCTCGCGCACTACGGCACCTCGGGCACGGCGCGGGTGCCCACGTTGTGGATCGTGCTGGGCCCGCTGGGTCAGTCCATCACGGTGGCAGGGCTTCTCGGTGCTGATGCGGCACTGGCCGTCGATCAACGGCTCGCCGACGGGATGAGCGTCTTCGCCGTGCTCTACGGCGTCCCGGTGTGGGGTTTCGCCGTGCTGTGGATCGGCCTCGCGACCGCGTTGACGGTGCGCACGCTGCGCCGCGGGATGCCGTTCGCGTTGACGTGGTGGAGTCTGACGTTCCCGGTCGGCACCTTTGTGACCGGCACCAGTCAGCTCGCCTTCCACACCGCGCTTCCGGCGTTCCGGTACGCGGCCGCGGTCGCGTACGTCGGGTTGCTGTGCACCTGGTTGCTGGTCGCGGTGCGCACAGTGCGCGGCGGAGTGCGCCTGTTCGCCCCGCCGGCCGCTGATCCGATCCGCGCCCACAAGGACCCGCCGGCCACGGCGCGCTGACAGCCCCCGGACCGGCCGTGCCAGAATCGCCTGCGTGCGTATCGGGATGACGATGCCGGTGATGGAGCCCGACCTCGACCGTGCGTCGTTGAGGTCGTGGGCGCAGCTGGTCGACGACGGGCCGTTCTCGTCGCTGTGCTGGGGTGAGCGGATCGCGTTCGACAATCCCGAGAGCCTGACCCTGCTCGGTGCGCTGGCGGCCTGGACGGACCGGGTCCGGTTGGTGACGACGGTGGTCATCCCGCAACTGCACGACCCCGTGATGCTGGCCAAGCAGCTGGCGACCGGAGACATGCTGTGTGAGGGCCGGTTGACCGTCGGTATCGGCGTGGGCGGGCGTCACGAGGATTACCGCGCCGTCGGGGCCGACCCCGCCACGCAGACGATGCGGGAGATGGCCGAGCGGGTGGCGGTCATGAAGCGGGTGTGGGCGGGGGAGAAGGTCACCGACTCGACGCTGCCGGTGGGTCCGCCGCCGGCGCAGCCCGGTGGGCCGGTGCTCCACGTCGGGACGCTCGGTCCCAAAACGGTGCGCTCCGCCGCGACGTGGGCGGACGGGTTGGCCGGCACGACGCTGGACTTGGACCTGGGCAAGCAGAATGAGCTGTTCGAGGTGGCGCGCCAGGCATGGCAGGGTGCCGGCAAGGCGAAACCGCATCTGGCGACGTCATTCTGGTTCGCCCTCGGTGACGGTGACGCACCCCGCGAACAGGTCCACCGCCACCTGCTGCGGTACATGAACTGGATCCCGGCCGAGTTCGTCGACGCGATGGCGCCGACCACCGGATTCGCCGGGACCGCCGAGGAACTCCACGACGTGCTGACCGGATTCGCCGAGATCGGCACCGACGAAGTGCATCTGATCCCCACCAGTTCGGACCTCGACCAGGTCCGCCGGGCAGCTGAGGTGATCGCCGACTTCGCCTGACCCGCGGTGGCAAGCTTTGAGCATGGAAACCACCGCCCTACCGCCGATCGTGTCGCGAGACGAATGGGAGCAGGCACGCGCCGAGCTGCTCGCCCGCGAGAAGGAGCTGACCCGTCTCAAAGACGCCGTCAGCGCCGCGCGGCGGCGCCTGCCGATGGTGCTCGTCGACAGCCCCTACCTCTTCGACACCGAGGCGGGCCCGTTGACGCTGCTGGATCTTTTCGACGGGCGGCGACAGCTGATCGTGCAGCACTACATGTTCGGATCGGACTGGGACGCAGGATGTTCCGGCTGCGCGATGATGGCCGACCACCTCGGCCCGCTGTCGCACCTGCACGCCAAGGACACGTCACTGGTGCTGGTGTCGCGGGCCCCGGTCGGCAAGCTGGTCGCGTTCAAGGACCGGATGGGCTGGGACCTGCCCTGGGTGTCCTCGGGCCGCACGAGCTTCAACGAGGATTTCCGCACCACCGTCGACGGCGAAGAGCGCCACTCCATCAGCGTGTTCCTCCGGGACGGCGATCGGGTGTTCCACACCTGGCAGACCTTCGATCGCGGCGAGGAGCCGTTCATGGTGGTTTTCGACCTGCTCGACCTCACGCCGTACGGGCGCCAAGAGGACTGGGAGGACTCACCGCCGGGCTGGCCGCAGCAGCCGACCTATGAATGGATCCGTCTGCACGACGAATACTGATGTGTTCGAGTCGCGACGTGACCCATTTCCAGGGCTTGTCTCAGTGCCCGGGCTCGACGCAGCGCTGACGAACTATTTCACCGGCCCGACCAACGGGTCCGGATCTGGTTCTAGACGGTGACGATCTCGTAGTCGCCGAGCTGACCGATCAGCACGTGCAGCTGGTCCTGCGTGGAGCCCAGGGTGTGCGAGATCGCGGTCAGCCGCGCCGCGTAGTGGCTGATCGGGTACTCGGCCGTCACGCCGATGCCGCCGTGCAACTGGATCGACTCCTGGGCGATGTGGCGCCCCGAGCGGCCGATCTGCAGCTTGGCGCGTGCCGCGATCGTCGGGTCCAGGTTGCCGTCGGCAACGGACATGTTCGCGTAGAACGTCATGCTGCGCGCCAGCTCAAGCGACACGTACATGTCGGCGGCCCGCTGGGTCAACGTCTGGAACTTGCTCAGCGTGACACCGAATTGCTTGCGCGCAGTGAGGTATTCGCTCGTCAGCCGCAGCGCCTCCTCCATCGCGCCGAGCGCCTCGGCGCACAGGCCGGCCGAGATCCGCACCAGGGCACGGCTGATCGCCTCGGAGGCGTCCACTGCCTCTCCCAGCGGTTCTGCGGCCACGGAGTCGAAGTCGACCTGAGCTCCGCGCTGACCGTCGAACGTGCGGTACGGCGTGCGCTTGGCCTGATCGTTGCCGGCGGTGTCGACGAGAAACAGGCCGGTGCCCCCGTCGGGCAGTGCGGCGCTGACCACCAGCGTGTCCGCGCAGTCACCGGCCAGCACCGGGTTCTTGCTGCCGCTCACCGTCCACGAATCACCCTGTCGGGCAGCCGTTGTCGAGACCTTTGCGGTGGGCAGGCGCATCCCCGGTTCCAGGTGGGCGAAGGCCAGCATCCGTTCGCCGCCGGCCACCTCGTCGAGAAGCGCCCGCTGCCCTTCGGTGCCGACCTCGGCGATCAGTGCGCCGGGTCCCAGCGCGGCGTGCAGCACCGGTTCCGGTGCCAGCCGGCGGCCGATCTCGGTGAGAACGACCAGCACCTCGATCTGTCCGCCCGCATCCTCGTCGAATCCCAGCCCGAGGACGCCGACCTCGGCCAGCTGTTTCCACACGTCGCGGCTCCAGCCGGGATCGGTGTCCACGGTCTTGAGGCGGCTCTCCGGGTCGTAGGTCCGTGAGAGCATCTCGCGGGTGGTGTCGCGCAGCAGGACCTGCTCTTCACTGAATTGGAAATCCATGTCTTAGCTCACAATCCGAGAATGGTCGACGCGATGATGGTGCGCTGGACCTCGTTGCTTCCGCCGTAGATCGAGGTCTTGCGGTAGTTCAGGTAGCGCGGTGCGGCGTCCTGCGCCCAGTCGGCCGATGCGATGCCGTGGCTTCCGAACGGCAGCGCGTCTGCGCCGGCGACCTCGACCAGCAGTTCGGTGGCGGTCTGCTGCAACTCGCTGGCCCGCAACTTGAGCACCGACGAGGCGGGGTTGGGTTTGCCGCCCTGCGAGCTCGACGCGACCCTCATCTGCGTCAGTTCCAGTGCCAGGACGTCGTTCTCGGTCTCGGCCAGACGGGCTGCGAACAGCGGGTCGTCGATCAGGCCGTTGGCCTTCGCGCGTTCCTTGACCTCGGAGAGCCGCAGTTTCGTGCGGCCGATCTGTGTGATCCCGGTGCGCTCGTTGCCCAGCAGGAACTTCGCGTACGACCACCCCTGGTTCTCCTCGCCCACGAGCTGATCGGCGGGTACCCGGACGTCTTCGAAGAACACCTCGTTGACCTCGTAGCTGCCGTCGATCAGCTTGATCGGCCGCAGCGTGACGCCGGGGGTGTTCATGTCGATGAGCAGGAAGGAGATGCCCGCCTGCTTCTTCGGCGCGTTCGGGTCGGTGCGCACCAGGCAGAAGATCCAGTCGGCGTACTGGCCGAGCGTGGTCCAGGTCTTCTGACCGTTGACCACGTAGCTGTCCCCGTCACGCAGCGCGGTGGTCCGCAGCGACGCGAGGTCCGAGCCGGCCTCCGGCTCCGAGAAGCCCTGACACCACCAGATGTCGACGGCGGCGGTGGGGGGCAGGAAGCGCTCCTTGAGCTCCTGGCTGCCGAACTCGGCGATCACCGGGCCGACCATCTTGGCGTTGAACGTCAGCGGCTCCGGCACGCTTGCCAGCTGCATCTCGTCGAGCCAGATCTGGTGCTGGATCGGCGTCCAGTCCTTGCCGCCCCACTCCACGGGCCAGTTCGGCACCATCAGCCCGTGGTCGTTGAGGATTTTGTTGGCCGTGACGACGTCGTCGCGGTTGGCTTCGGTGGCGGTGCGGGTCCGCTCGCGGATCTCCGCCGGGATCTTGGTGCGGTAGAAGGTGCGAAGCTCGTCGCGGAAGGCGGCTTCCTCGGGCGTCAGCGCCAGCTGCATGTTGCGGACTCCTGGTTCATCGGTGTACCAACCGCCAGACTAACCACTTGGTTGGGCCGCGAACACACGGGCACGCCAACCGTCACAGGATCGGGCGCAACACCACGATCCCGGGGACGGTCTGGAGGTACACCGACAGTGGTGTGTCGATGACCGCGTCGTCGCCCGGCAGCGAGGACGCGTTGCGGAAGACCGGTCCGTCCGGCGCCTGGACGAGGATCCCGACATGGGTGACGTCCAGGCCGCCGTCCTCGGCGTAGGCGCCGATGTAGTCGCCGCCGCGCAGACCGGCGATGACGCCGTCGGTCACCAGATCGCTGGGGATATAGGTGACGGTGCGCGGGACCACCGGCAGGCCCGGCAGATAGACCCCGCCGGAGTCCTTGCGGTTCAGCTGCTTGGCCGCGCGCACCGCGTCGTCGCTGAGGGAGGCCGTGACATCGGTGGCGATCGCCGGCGCGGACGCCGACCAATCGGTGAAGAAGTGTCTGCGGTTCTCGAACGACATCACACCGCCCTTGTAGCGGACGTGGGTGAGCCCGGCGAGGAACTCGTCGCGGTCGTGTGCCCGTTTGAAGGCCTCGACGTAGTCGGCGTAGGTGAAGCAATCGACCCGCTCCAGGTTCACCACGAGCTCTTCGGGTTCGCTCGCCGAACCGATGAGAGTGTTTGCGCCGTAGGGTGTTCCGAGGAAGCGAGCGGAGATCAGGCTGGGATCGGAGGTGTCGGCGGCCAGCATCGACTCCAGGATCTGCGCGCTGGCGGGGGAGATGTCGGCCGCCGGTGCGGCGTGCGTGCCCGCAGGGGGAGCCAGAATGCCGATCACGGCCGAGATCAGCGCGGCCAGCGTCAGCCGCGCCGCGCGACGGTTCGGTGTTGCTGAGCTCGGCACCGCATCTCCTCCCCGAGGTACTCCGGCCACTGTACGGGCCGCGATCGGTCAGACTGGTCGGAAGCGATCGCGCGATCCGGGAGGCGACATGAGCTGTGGTGAGGGGCGATGACCACCCGTGCCGGGGTGGTCCTCGCTGCAGCCGCGGCCGTCGCGCTGGTCAGCGGCGCGGTGTATGCGGCGACACCCACCCGGGATCCGGCGCACCGCACGGAGGTCGTGCAGGGGGCCCCGCCGGCACCCCCGGCCCCGCCGGCGCCACCGGCACCACCGCCGCAGGCTGGGGCGCAGCCGCGGCTGGCGACCGACCCGGTGCGACTGGTCGGCGACCTCGTCGACGACGAACTCGCGTTGCGCGATCCGTCGTCGCCCGAAGACGTGCTGCTCGCCGCCGCTCGGCGCCAGCAGGTGGCGTACCGGGTGCTGGGGCGCCACCCGGAGTGGGACGCCGTGGTGCGGCCGCGGGTGCCCGCGCACCTGGTCGACGCGTACGACCGCAACGTCGACGCGCGCAGGCAACTGACCGCGATGGGCAACGGGCGGGGCAGGCCGACCTTGCCGGCCTGGCGGATCAAGGCCCCCGCGCCGGCCCAGGAACTGCTCAGGTACTACCGCGAGTCCGAGGCCGCGTCCGGGGTGGCGTGGAACTACCTGGCGGCCATCAATCTGGTGGAGACCGCATTCGGGCGAATCGCCGGAGTCAGCACCGCGAACGCGCAAGGGCCGATGCAGTTCCTGCCGTCGACGTTCGCGACCTACGGTGCGGGCGGCGACATCGCCGCCGACCGCGACAGCATCATGGCCGCCGGCCGGTTTCTGGCCGCCCACGGCTTCGCGCGTGACCGTGATGCCGCGCTGTACCGGTACAACAATTCGAACCGCTACGTGCGCGCGGTGACGCACTACGCGACGGTGATCGGCACAGATCCCGGCGCGTTCAAGGGCTATTACCGCTGGGACGTCTACTACCTCAGCAGTGCGGGTGACGTGGTGCTGCCCGTCGGCTACGCGGCCACCGAGCCGATCCCTGTCGACAGATATCTGGCCGACCACCCGCAGTAGGGTGGCACCCGACCAGGGGCAGGCTGGCGTCCAGCAAACCTTGACCGTTGCACTACGCGGCTTCGGCTACCTGACATCCGGGGATCATCGCGCCCGGCTTGGTGGCTGAGCTAATTAGGCGAGCGTGGTTGTCGCAGATGGGCGAAATTTTCTGGCCATCCTGCAAGTGAATTCGGAACTTTCGGGGTACCCGGTCGCTCACCAGAGCAATGTGCAGCGTGTGCGGGCAGCAACGCCACCCAGTCGAAAGGACCAAAAGCTGATGACCGCGGAAGGACTGTCTCACGACGAACTCCTCGCCGAGAGCGCCATCGCGCTCCCCGACAAGGAGGTCGTCTCGATTCTCGATTTGAACGCCGATGTCGACGTCGCGATCGACGCCGCCTCCCCGATCGACCTTGCGGCCGCGGCGAACCTGAATGTGGCGGCGCCGATCGACGCCGCGGCAGGGGCGAACGTGCTGACCTACGGGTCCGGCAGCCAGGCGGTGGTGGATCAGGGCACGTCGATCGAGCAGATGCTCGACGCCGATGCCTACGCCACCTCGACCCAGGTGAGCGGCATCGACCAGGGCGGCATGGATACCGACAACGACGTGGACGGCACCGACGGCACGGATGGCACCGGCGGCACGGATGGCACCGGCGGCACGGGTGGCGCCGATGGCACCGACGACGGGACCGGGGCCGTCGTCGACACCAGTCCCGGCGCTCTGCTCGACGGCAACCTGCTCAACGTCAACGTCAACGTCGACCTGGATTCCGACCTCGCGGCCCCGATCAGCGGCGCCGTCGCGGCCAACGCGAACGTGGCCGCGCCGATCAACGCCGGTGTGTCGGCCAACATCGGTTCCATCGACTCGGATGCGATCTCCGTCGCCGAACAGGACGCGATCATCAAGCAGACCGTCATCGGTGAGGCCGTGGCTCAGGCCGATCAGGACTCCACGATCAGCCAGGGCGACGGTGACGCCGGCGGCACCACCTCCGATGTCGGCTCCGCGGGTGACAGCGGGTCGGCCGGTGACTCCGGATCCTCCGACGGCGGCCCCACCGCGGGCTGATCAGCCGACCTTCCAGGCCTTCCAGGGGGAGTACGACCGTGACCACCATGGGTGTCGAGCCCACGCATGCTCACCTGCGGCGCGCTGACGGAGTCGATTTGATCGGAGCGATGCCAGGCTCCGGTTATCGGGTGCCGCCGGCGCTGGTGCGTCGCGGTGACGGCCAGACGGTGCAGCTCACCCCGTTGCTGTACGCCATCATCAGCGAGATCGACGGGCAGAAGACCGCCGCGGAGGTGGCCGCGGCGGTCAGCGCGTCCACCGGCCGCACCGTCTCCGAGGACAACATCACCCACCTGGTCGACAAGCAGCTGCGGCCGCTCGGGTTGGTGACGCTGCCCGACGGTACGCAGCCCGTGACCAAGAAGCGAAACCCCTTGTTGGGTCTGCGTTTCCGCTATGCGGTTACCGATGCCGAGCGCACCCGCAGGCTCACCGATCCGTTCCGGGTGCTGTTCCGGCCGTGGGTGGTGTTGCCCGCGCTGGCGGCGTTCGCGGCGGTCTGCTGGTGGGTTTTCTTCGAGAAGGGCCTGGCGTCGGCGGCCCACGACGCGTTCCAGCGGCCGGGCCTGCTGATCCTCGTCTTCGTCGTCACCATCGTCTCGGCCGGTTTCCACGAATTCGGTCACGCGGCGGCCGCCCGCTACGGCGGGGCCACGCCCGGGGTGATGGGCTTCGGTGTGTACCTGGTCTGGCCCGCGTTCTACACCGACGTGACCGACTCCTACCGCCTCGGCAGGGCAGGACGGTTACGGACCGATCTGGGCGGGCTGTATTTCAACGCACTGGTGGCCATCGCGATCACCGGGCTGTGGCTGTGGCTGCGCTACGACGCACTGCTGCTCGTGGTCGCCACGCAGATCCTGCAGATGCTGCGCCAGCTCGCGCCTCTGGTGCGATTCGACGGCTACCACGTGCTGGCCGACCTGACCGGGGTGCCCGACCTGTATTCGCGCATCAAGCCGACACTGCTCGGTGCACTGCCGTGGCGCTGGGGTGACCCGCAGGCCCGCCAGCTCAAGGCATGGGCGCGCATCGTCGTCACGCTGTGGGTGCTCGTGGTCGTTCCGCTGCTGCTGGCCACGGTGGCGATCGCGGTGTGGGCGCTGCCCAGACTGCTCGGGTCGGCGTGGGCGAGCCTGGTCACCCAGCGCGACGTGTTCGTCACGGCGTGGGCCGACGGAGACATCGTGCAACTCGTGGCCCGCGTGCTGGCGATGATCGCGATCGTGATCCCGGTGGCCGGAATCCTGTACATGCTGGCCCGTCTCGTGCGTCGCACCGTCGCCGGTACCTGGCAGGCCACCGCGGGCAAACCTCTGCTGCGGATGCTCGCGCTGGTCGCCGGAGTCGGCGTGCTCTGTGGCGTCGCGTACGCCTGGTGGCCGGGCGAACAGAGATACCGGCCGATTCAGCCGTGGGAACGCGGAACCATCGGGGACATCGTCTATGCGTTGCAGACCGACCGCATTCCGCAAGGGGCGCAACGCGATTCCGCCGCCGCGACAGGTGCGGCGCACCGGCTCGTCAGCGGTCAGCGGGGCGTCATGAACGTCGTGTGGGACACCCGCACGGCGATGCCCACCCAGGATTCGCCGCAACTGGCACTCGTGTTGAGGCCGCGGACGTCCCCGCCGGTGATGAACGGCGGCAGCGGAAGTGGCGGCGGGGCCGGTACGGCCGCCGTGCTCGGATCCACCGACACCACGGACGGCTGGGTGTTTCCGGTCGATAAGCCGCTCGCCCCGGAACCCGGCGATACACAGGCGCTGGCGGTCAATACCACCGACGGCACCACGGTCTACGAAGCCGCATTCGCGATGGTCTGGGTCACCGACAACACCGACGCGATGAACGTCAACGAGGCGCAGGCCTACGCATCGTGCAATTCGTGCGCCGCCGTCGCGGTGGCCTACCAGGTGGTGTTCGTCGTCGACAGCGACGACGGCGACGACAACGTCGCCGCCCCCCAGAACCTGGCCGGCGCCCTCAACTACGAATGCGTCAACTGCTTGACCTATGCGCTGGCCCGACAGCTCTTCATCACCCTCGACGAGCCGTTGTCGAAAGACGCGATGGACGACCTCGACGCGGTGTGGGCCGAGGTCGCGCACTTCGCCAAGGAGATCGAGGCCGGCACTGTGCCACCCGAAGAGATCGAGACTCGGCTGGAGGCGTACACCCAGCAGATCATGGGCGTCGTGCAGACCGCCGCGCCCACCGCGTTGCCGCAGCAGACCGCTTCCTCGACGGCGCCGACCACGCCCACCTCCACCAGCGTGACGACGACCACAAGCGCTCCCGCGACCACGACGCCCTCCACCACGCCGCCTGCGACGACCGCCCCCACGACGACTGCGCCTGCCACGACCGCGCCGCAGACGACTTCGGCGGTGGCACCGTCGACCTCCGCCGCGCCGACGACGGTGAGCAGTGAGGCGACAGAGCCGACCGGCGAGACCTCAGCGGCGGACACGGGTGAATCGTCCTCGGCCACGGAAGCCGGCAGCGCTGACCACTCGACGTCGAGTACGTCCGGCAGCGAGACCGGCCAATGAACAGGGCCCGGGCAGCGGGGATCACCTGACGGGCCACGATCTGTGCGCTGGCCGACGCTGAGAAGAATCAGCCCTGCGGATCCGCTGAAACCGGTATGTCAGCGCCGGTTCAGCGCGAGAATTCATGTCATCTCGTGCAGGGGGTGGCCATGGATTTGGCATTTCGGTCCACACTCAAACTGGCGGTCGCGGTGGTCGGCGCGAGCAGCATCGCGCTGGCGCCCGGCGTCGCCCCCCTGCCCGACCTGTGGCACCCGCAGAATCAGAACTTCGCCGCGCAGTACACGGTTCCGCAACAGACCTCGCTGACGCTGCGTGCCCCCGACCTGCAACTGGCGGCGGCGGTGGAGGCGCTGCTTCTGGATCCCACCCCCACCCTCGTGCCGACGCCGGGGCTCGTCGCGCTCGCCAACGCGATCGACAACGCCTACAACGTGATCGAGCCGTGGGTTCGGTACGGATTCGAGGTCGCCTCCGACGTGGTCGCCTGGATCCCGTGGGTCGGGATCTTCGCCAACCAGATCATGGTCGTCTACAACTTCGTCGAGTCACTGATCAACAGCGGGGTGTTCAACACCACCGATTGGCTGAGGGGCCAGGGATCGGCACTCAAGAATGTCGCCGACTGGGTCGTCGATCTCGGCCTCGCAGTGGTCTGGCTGGGAATCGACGAGGTGGGTGCGTGGATTCCATTGCCGCCGATCGGTTTCTACCCACCGAGACCTCCGGCGGCTGACCTTCCGGAAGGATTTCTGGGCAACGCCGTGGTCGGAGCGTCGCATCTGCTGGCTGATGTGTCCAACGCCATCTGGGACATCTGGGAACCGATCCGTGGCGGCATCGACTGGGCAGTCGGCGTAGCAAGCGATGTGCTGGACGCGGTCTCCTGGATTCCGTTCGTTCCGTTGATCAACTTCGAAGTGACCGAGGGCTGGGATCTGATCGCCGGTGGCATCGACGCGCTCACGGGATTCGCACACGACATGATCGACGCCGGCGATCAGTTCGTCACCGACACCCTGCAAGGTGACGGTTTGATCGCCGCAATCGTCAACGCTTTCGACAACACCGTTTTGTCCATCGCCACCCGCACCGGCGAGGCATGGCAGGCGTTCGTTGATTGGGTGGACGCCCAGATCAGTTTATTCCTCAATCCGTTCGGCACGACCGGTACCACCACCGAGGAGACGCCGCAGCCATCGGAGGGACCGGCGGACGAGTCGGACGAACAACAAAGCTCGGCCCGCAGCATGTCTCCGGTCGAGCCCACCGTGACCGGCGCCCCAGCGCGGCGGTTGACGGTCGAGGGCACGGACGGCGCGGCCGTCGTCGAAGAGGGGGCGGCTGAGGAAAACGGAGCCGATCCGCTGCAGGCGTCGGGTGCGGACCCGACCGGGCAAGCACCGGGCCCGGCCGAGCAAGCAACGGGTGCGGACAGCCAGGCACCGGTCGTCGGCGATGACGAGGTGGTCACGCTCGGACCGTCCGATTCGGCCGACGGCATCCCGGAAGACGCCGAGGGAGAAGCGCCGGACGACGTCCTCGGCGGCGCGCTGGAAGACACCGACGATCCCGAGGCGAGCGAGGCGTCGATCGGCGATGCCGACGACGCGCTGGAAACCGCAGAAACCGAAGGGGACAGCGAAACAGGAGAAGCCGACGACACCGACGGCGCCCCATCTGCCACAGACAACTCGGGTGGCGTGTCGGGCGACGCGCAGACGTCGAGTGGCGCGCAGGAGGCCGCCTAGGCCAGTCGCGGCACGTTGGATCCGGCGGGGCTCAGTCCTACGATTGAGGACACGCACGGGGTCGGGGATCAGGTCAAGGGAGGCCCTACGATGCGAACCAGACTGATCGTTGCCGGGGCGGCGCTGTCACCGCTGGCTTCGCTGGTCCTGCTGTCACCGGCGCTCGCCCGTGCGGCGGAGTGCGGCGTCGGGACGGTGTACGACCCCGCCACGAACACGTGCGTCGTCGCGCCGGTTCCTCCACCGCCGCCCCCGCCCCCTCCACCGCCGCCGCCATGGAACGGTGACCCGACGCCAGGATTCTCCATCGGCATCTGCGCGCCGATTCCGTTCGTATCGATCTGCACCGGGATCTGAGCGGGCTTCGGGGGCGGCTTCGGGGGAACGCGCCGGCCCGCCCAGCGGATACCCTGGGCCGATGGCCGAGTCGATATCCGCGAAGCGCACTGCCGATGCTGTGGCGAAATTCGTTGCAGCGCAACGCTTCACGCGGGAAGAGGTGTTGGGCGAACCGAGCCCGGTGCCTGCGGAGGCGGGTGTGCACGGCTGGTGGTTCAAGACGATCCCGGGCGACATCGACGTGTCGGGATGCGAACAGCGGGACGGCTGGACGCTGCTGTATGTGGGCATCTCCTCCGGGCCGCCCCGGCCGGACGGCAACCCGCGGGCGCCACAAGATCTCCGCAAGCGCATCCGGTACCACTTCGGTGCCGGCAATGCCAGCGCCGACGGGTCCACGCTGCGCAAGTCGCTCGGCGTGCTGCTCGGCGGTGAGCTCGGGTTCGCGCTGCGCCGGATCGGGTCGGGCAAGCGCATGACGTTCGCCGGTGGCGAGAGCGTCCTGACACAGTGGATGGCCGAGAACGCCGCGGTGTCGTGGGTGCTGCACCCCGAGCCCTGGCACCTCGAACGCAAGCTGCTCGGTGCGCTCGATCTGCCGCTGAACTTCCAGGACAACGAGCGCAACGCGTTCGCACCCGAGCTCAAGAGGCTGCGCCGGGAGGCCGCCGTCAAAGCCGGAAAGATGCGCGTGCTCGCGGAATGGTCGTAGCTTCTCGCGCACGGAAACGCCGCGCGCCCGCACGCCGGAGGTGCGAGGCTTGCTGCCATGCCTCCGCCCTCGACCCGGATTTCCCGCCTCGCCGAGAAACAGCGCGCGTCTCGCGCGGAGCTGAACGCGCTGCTCGACGCCACCCCGCTGGCGACGATAGCTCTGGTGCGTGACGGCCATCCGGTGGCTTTCCCCACCGGATTCGCCCGCGTCGAGGACTCGGTGGTGATCCATGGCTCCACCGGGTCGCCGTGGATGCGCGCCGTCGCCGACGGGGCCGCGGTGGCGGTGTCGGTGACGACGCTGGACGCAGTAGTGGTGGCGCGCAGCGCGTTCGAGTCGTCGTTCCACTACCGCAGCGCGGTGCTGTTCGGGACGTTCGAGGTGGTCGATGCCGAGCAGAAGGTCGCAGACCTGGAAGCACTGACCGACACCTTCATCCCGGGGCGGGTGGCCGAGCTGCGCCCCAGCAGCCGCAAGGAACTGGCCGCCACCATGGTGTTGCGGCTCGCGATCGCTGACGGCAACTGGTCGCTGAAGGTGAGCGACGGCTGGCCCGACGACCCCGAGGAGGACATCGCCGCGGGCGCCTGGGCCGGCGTGGTGCCGGTGAGCACCGGCTACGGAGAGCCCCGGCGCGCCCCCGACTGCCCCGCGGACGTGCCGATGCCGCAGTCGGTGCTGGCGATGACAGGCGAAGCGATCCGTCGCAGGCCTTAGGTGTCGCCGGTCACGGGTCGGACGGAATCAGCGGAGGATGTGTCGCACGTTCGGGAGAATCCCGGTGTCACCTGGGCGAATGGAGTGCCCCCGGCAGGATTCGAATCTGTCGGCACGCTCGGAGCAAACACGCGTTTGACCAGCTAAAATGACTGTCTCACAACGGATTACGGGCAAACCGCCAACCACAGCAAGCAACAACGAGACACACCAAATCACAACGTCAGGGGGTAGATAGGGGGTAGGATGTAGCAACAGACGAGGTCACGCGCATGGGCCGCAGTTTTCGGAAAGGTGAAATCGTGAATCGCCGCAACTGGGGGAAGATCAAAAAGCAGCCGACGAAAAAGCCGACATATCAGGCATCATTCATCGGCCCAGACGGACAGCGGCACTACGCACCAACCACGTTCACGTCGAAATCGTTCGCTGAAGGATGGCTGTCAAACGAACAGATCGGCGTCGAGATGGCGACTGTCAGCGGACAGCGTTGGAAGCCGCCAGCCGAACGCGCGAACGAGAAAAAAGCCGAAGTGATCCGACTCTCGCAGTACGGCAAAACCGTAATCGATCAACGCAAGCTCAGCGCCCGAACGCGGATCGAGTACGAAGCGAAATGGTCACAACTGATCGAGCCGAAACTAGGAAACGTCGCGGTACGTGAGCTGACGCCAACTGCGGTGCGCGCATGGTTTTCCGGTTTGGGCGATGAGCACCCAACGCGAAACGGACACGCGTACGGAATCTTGAGCATGATTTGCAACACCGCTGTCAGGGATGGATTGCTAGAACGCAACCCGTGTCAGATCGTCGGTGCGTCGAATCCAAAGCCGAAAAAGGTGGTCAAAATCCCGACCACGGTCGAACTGCATGCCATCGCTGACAAGCTCGCAGCCGATGAGCGCACAGCGAAATTTGCGGCATTGGTGCTTCTAGCCGGTTGGTGTGGCATGCGATTTGGCGAAGTGTCAGAACTTCGCCGCAAGGATTTTGACGACAACTGCGAAGTTGTCACGCTGAGCCGCAGCGTCACGCATCGTCTAGGGCGTGTCTGCTTAATGTGAACGATGTTGTGCCTGATGCTGTTTAAGTGTTACGGACTGATGTGATTTCTGATGACTTGTGGTCGGTGATTGAGCCGGTACTGCCTTCGGGTCGACGGCGCGGGCGGCCGTGGAACGATCATCGGGTGACGCTGGAAGGAATTATCTGGCGTTACCGGACTGGATCTCCGTGGCGCGATCTGCCCGCGCAGTTCGGCGCCTGGCAGTCGGTGGCTGAACGTCACCTGCGGTGGTCCACCGACGGCACCTACGCGCAGATCTTCGCAGCGATCTCCCGTGACATCGATGTCGATGACGCTGACGCTGAGCTGGTCGAACTGCTGCTGGCGGTGGATTCGACCAGCGTGCGTGTACATCAGCATGCCGCTGGTGCCCGCCCTGGTCGCCACACAGGGGGATCTGTCGAATTACAACAAACACCCCGATGAGCCCGATGACCATGCCATCGGCCGTTCACGCGGCGGGCTGACAACGAAGATCCACGCGCTGGCCGATCAACGCTGCAGCGCGGTCACCATGGCACTGTCGCCGGGGCAAGCCGGCGACAACCCGATGCTGTGGCCACTGCTGACTGCCCATCAGGGCCCAAAGTTTCGGCTACTCGCCGATAAGGCGTACTCCCATGACTCGACCCGAGCCCGACTGCGCCAGCTCAAAATCGCCCACACCATTCCCGAGCGCAGCGACCAGATCGCCCGCCGAAAGAGCCGGGGAAGCAAAGGCGGACGGCCACCGGCGTTCTCCGGGCGAATCTATAAGCACCGCAACACCGTCGAGCGATCCTTCAACCGCTTCAAGCACTGGCGAGGTATCGCCACCCGATACGACAAATACGCGCTGAGCTACCTCGGGGGCGTCACCCTAGCTGCGATCATCATCTATCACCGCGTCCGCAATTAACAGACACTACCTAGACGACGACGGCTCACGGTGCCGTATCAAAGTCGGAACCAAGAACGACGAACAGCGCACGGTGACGATTCCGCCGCATATCCGCGATGCCGTGAAAGCGCATCTTGCGCAGCATGTCGGCAAGAGTCCCGATGCTCTGCTGTTCGCGCCTGTACGCGGCGGCTGTCATCTCAATGACCGGGTTTTCAACAAAGACGTGTTTCAGAAAGCCGCGCAGGCGGTTGGGCGGGAGGATGATCTGAGCGCGCACGATCTGCGTCGTTTCGCCGGTACTCAGAACGCGTCCGTTTCGACGCTGGCCGAAAACATGGCTCGCCTCGGTCATAAAACGGTGCAAGCTGCGATGCGCTATCAGCACAGCGTCTCAGGCCGCGATGCGGAGATTGCAGCGGCTCTGAGCGTCAACGCGTTGGCAAAACTTGAGGATGCCAAACCGCAGGGTTGAGAGAGTCCCGCCAGGCAGGTAGCCGCTCGCGCAGTTGGAGTGGCGGTCTAGGTAGTGTCTGTTAATTGCGGACGCGGTGATAGATGATGATCGCAGCTAGGGTGACGCCCCCGAGGTAGCTCAGCGCGTATTTGTCGTATCGGGTGGCGATACCTCGCCAGTGCTTGAAGCGGTTGAAGGATCGCTCGACGGTGTTGCGGTGCTTATAGATTCGCCCGGAGAACGCCGGTGGCCGTCCGCCTTTGCTTCCCCGGCTCTTTCGGCGGGCGATCTGGTCGCTGCGCTCGGGAATGGTGTGGGCGATTTTGAGCTGGCGCAGTCGGGCTCGGGTCGAGTCATGGGAGTACGCCTTATCGGCGAGTAGCCGAAACTTTGGGCCCTGATGGGCAGTCAGCAGTGGCCACAGCATCGGGTTGTCGCCGGCTTGCCCCGGCGACAGTGCCATGGTGACCGCGCTGCAGCGTTGATCGGCCAGCGCGTGGATCTTCGTTGTCAGCCCGCCGCGTGAACGGCCGATGGCATGGTCATCGGGCTCATCGGGGTGTTTGTTGTAATTCGACAGATCCCCCTGTGTGGCGACCAGGGCGGGCACCAGCGGCATGCTGATGTACACGCACGCTGGTCGAATCCACCGCCAGCAGCAGTTCGACCAGCTCAGCGTCAGCGTCATCGACATCGATGTCACGGGAGATCGCTGCGAAGATCTGCGCGTAGGTGCCGTCGGTGGACCACCGCAGGTGACGTTCAGCCACCGACTGCCAGGCGCCGAACTGCGCGGGCAGATCGCGCCACGGAGATCCAGTCCGGTAACGCCAGATAATTCCTTCCAGCGTCACCCGATGATCGTTCCACGGCCGCCCGCGCCGTCGACCCGAAGGCAGTACCGGCTCAATCACCGACCACAAGTCATCAGAAATCACATCAGTCCGTAACACTTAAACAGCATCAGGCACAACATCGTTCACATTAAGCAGACACGCCCTAGACGGCCCTTTGCCCGAATCGAGTGAAAAGGCTTTTGACACGGCGGAACTCTCTCAAGTCTTCTTTTTCTTCCTCCGCAAGATGTTGATTGCCTCGCGGCGTGCTGACGCTTCGTCAAACGGTTTCGGCGACCAGGGCGGGATGCCCATCAATTTCAGCCGATTCAGCCGCGCGTTGTGCTCACGCGCCAGACTGACATGGCGATCAATGATGATTCTGTTCAGCGGGCCAGAAACGAGCCTCTGCTCAGCTTGGTAATCGGAAATTTCGTTGACCGCAACCACACCCGCCACGGCGGTTGTTGTGACCGCGCCGACGCCGATTGCAACTTTCGCGTTTCGAGATAGACGGCTTCGGTTGTGCAGCTTTCGACGTTTCCGCGCTGACGCCGCTTGCGCCTTTTCTAGCGCTGCGCGTCTGGCAGGAGTCATCCGGTAGGCGGCCATCAGACTGCTTTCGCCAAGATTTCGTAGTGATGCAACCGACCGCTTTGATAGTGCGGTTCTACGATGCCTTCAACAATCAGAGTCGTGAACTGCCGCCACGACAGAGTCAACAGGCCCGTTGCGGGCATCGGCGGAAGTACGAACGCGAACGGACTCAGAAACACGCGCAGCCGTGAGCTAACTTTTCCGCCTGCCGGATCGAACGTTGTCGCAGAATCGAGAAACGTCACGATGCCCGGCACGTCGCCCTGAAACGCGACAACGGTGGTCTGAGTCCCGCCGACGAATCGCTTTTCTCTCAGCGTCACGTTTACGGAGTCGTTGAAAATCACTGCGCCATCTTTCGATAGCGATGCAACACGAACCGCTCGGCGAGTGTTGGCCGTCGCTCAGGATGCAGACGATGGCGTCACTGTGGATGCAGACGTGATTTCGGGGGTCGGTCTGCATTGTGACGGGGTAATCGTCGCGGCGACGCGGTGGTCGTCATGGTGACGACTGTCGGCAGGCATGGTGATGACGCCCCCGGCGGCAGCGCGGGGACGTCGGAGGGTCAGCCGGGTGGCGCCAGAAGGCGGCCGCGGGTGTACATCCCGATCAGGGTCCACGGCGGCTCACCGAGGGCGTAGCGGCGGCGGTCCCAGTAGGCCGCTGCCGACAACAGCGACAGCGCGTGGTGCAACATGTTCCCTCGGTAGCGCAGCGCGGTGAACGTGTCGGGGTCCAGGGCGAGCAGCTGCTCGGTCCCGTCGCGTGCGAGACGGTCCAGGTGCTCTGGCGGTAGTCGGCGAAGCCAGCGGCGCACGGTGGACACCGGCCGCCCCATGGTCGCCGCGATACGCCGGTGTCCGAGTCCATTTGCTTTGTGCAGCAATGCTGTTCCAATCACTGCGGTGGTGTCGGCATGGCGTGGCTGCAGAGCGGCGGGCATCACGATATGCGTTGACGAGCAGGACCGGCATCGCGTGCGGCGGGGGCGCACCGTGATCGTGGTCCCGTCGTGATCGCGCACGGAGCGCCGCCTGCCGTAGCCCCAAGAAGTCAGCTGGCCGTCGCGGCACCGCGGGCAGCGGAGTTCGCCGGCGGCGAGCAGTTTCTCGGCCAGTTCGCCGGTGCGCGCGACGATCACCGCAGAGCCAGTCCATGATCCACCAGCCTTACCTATCACCCGGGAACCGGGATAGGGGTCAGTTCGTGTTGGGCGACCGCAGAATCGACGCGTCCGCCGTCACCGATTGTGACGATCTCGGGATTCGGCATCGCGCCGGAGCCGAAATGGACTCTGCGCGAGCAGACCAGCGCGGGGTCCGTTCGTGGGCACGCTGATGATGCAGACGACCGCCGTCCCCGACCCGGGATTTCGACAACTTCAATGACGATCACCCCCGCCGTGGTCGTCACACAGAGGGACGGTCAACAGGCGAGGTTGAATCCCTGAAATCCGCCGCGAATCGACACGCCACCAACGTCGTTGGCGATCTGCTGCGGATTGGAAACCAACCGCGCAGCCGCCGTCAGAATCACCGATGCGATTTCGTCGTTCGGCACTCCATCGGCAAACCCCACATCGCGGGTGAACGCACGGCAGAATTGTGTCACTGTGCGCGCATGCGTCTCGGCGAGAGCGACGAGACTGGAGTCGCCGCCCCCGCCGAGAAAGTCAGCGACGTGCTGACCGGTAACCGCAGCCATGCTCAGATCGTGATCCCGGTCAACTTGATAACCGCTTCAGGGTTGAGCGGCTTCGCGTCATACCGGGCGACGACGCGAATCGCCATTTGGTCATAGTCGCCAAACGTCTGATCGAGAATCTTCACACTCGGCGCAACATCGCGCGCAACCGCAACTTGGGAAAAATCGACCAACGCGGCGCGTCCGGTATCGGGAGTCGGCGCGGTGTCGTCAGGAACGCGATTAGACACGATTACGGGATGGCCCAGAAGCGTGTAACCGCCAGCGGCAGTCACGTCGGGTTGCACGATGTAGTTTCCGTCAGTTGCCTTGATTTTCCGAAGATCAATCAAGTCGCGTGAGGTCATCAGCCATCGGAGCCCAGCGGGGTTGACGTTTTCGCCCAGGGCCATCGCTTCGGCGTCGTGCAGATCGTCCAGTTCAAGAATGCCGTTGATCGCCAACGTCTGAGTTCCGGCCCACGCGAAAAGTCCCTGCGGCGTCACTACGCCATCGCCCGCAGCCGAGAAGAGTTGAGAATCGAGTTTGGCCGCGACGTCTGTGACGAGGCGATCCCGAAGCGCGGCGTCCAACGCAACGACGCTCTGGCGGGCCAGTTCGTTGGAATACCGCGTCAGCGTCTTCAACGATTTCATCGTGGACGGCAAAAGCTCAATCTCGTCAAAGTCGGGATTCGCTTCGGGGATCTGTTCGTTCTCACCGACCCAGTTGACGACAGTCGGGCCACCCAATTTCGGGATGCGCAGCGGGGAAGCGGTGTCGAAAATGCGAGGTCCAGCGGCGAGGAATTTTGCAGCTTCCTCAAGCGGCTTAACCAGAATCTTTGCGACTTGCTCTTGAGTGAGTTCGGTTGCGCTAGTGGTACTTACGGCCATGATGAGTCCCTAGAAATGAGAAGAATCGGTGATTGATTCGCTCACGTCATCGGGACGTACAAAGCGTTTAGCGCATCGGGCGCGTTGCCGCCACTATATCACTGATCAGCCGCCGAACATATGCACTCATTGTCACGCCCTCGGCGCGTGCTTGTGCCCTAATCCGGTCGCGCAGATCATCAGGTATTCGCACGCTAATCAGCTTGTCTTTCATCGTTTTACGCTCGCGCGCGCAGAATGTCGGCGAGGTTCACCGGCGCATCTGCTGCACTGCCACGGTTGCCCTGCCCGATATCACCGGAAACGCGCCGTGACGCCAGATGCGGTTTCTTCGCCAACAGTTCGTCAATTGCCGTCGTCAGAGCGTCTTCGTCGTCCAAATGTATTGCGTCAAAGGGCAAATCGGTCGGATCGGCCATACGCCCGGTTGCCGCAACCAACGCAGTGTGGAGACGCTGCGCCAGCGCATCAGCAGAGTTCGCACGCTCACGATATCCGGCGTTCTCGCGACGCAACTTCTCAACATACGTTCGACTGAAAGTCTCAGTCTCAGAGTCTGTTTCGTCGTCTACGTCGGCGGCTTCGACCAACTCGCCTGTATCGGTCGCACCAGTTTCACTTTGGTCGTCTGTGACCACCAGGGCGGTTGGTGTGGTGCCAGCGTCGTCGGTTTCGTCTTTGACAATCATTGCTCTATCTCCACTTACTCGGTTACGGGAATCTCTTCAGTTGGTATTGCGTCATCGGGCGGTTCGGCCTTGGTCAATTCGTCGTATCTGACCTCGGCTTCGATTTCTAGTATCTCTTCGTCGGAATATCCGAGCTTGCGCAGAGTGAACCCGCGTGGGAGTAGCCCAACTTCGAAAAGTTTCACAGCGGCGTCCGCCTCTTGAGCCATGCTGCGCGTTCCAGCTTCGGACCAAAACACCACAACGTCGTCAGTCGCTTCCGGCGGAACCTGATCGAGAACAGCGAGCATCAGCTTTGCGACTTTCTCCCATGCGCGACCGAACGTGGATTGCCGTGCTTCGGCGCGGGCGGTCAACGACGCTTCAGACGCTCGCAACGCATCAGCACTCGCCGGATTGTCCGTGAACACGCCCACGTAATGCGCGGGAAGCGTTGACACAGCCATGATTTGACCCAACATGACACGAACCGACGCCTCGTATCCGCCAAGATCGGCTGCGGACAACTGACCGATTTTCGCGTTCTCCGCTTCTGAAATCATCATCCGGTTGCCTTCGGGAAACGGGTTGACCGCTTCTGTCACCGGCTCGCCGTCATCGTCAACAACCGGGTTTCCGTCAGAATCGATTACCGGGCGTTCCTCAAGTTCGATTCCGGTAGCCCAGCGTCGTGGCCTGCCCACGTACTCGCTCGTGACGAGCATGTCGGCAAGACTCTTGTTCAATCCGTCTACGAGTGGCATCAGATCGTCAATCTCGCTGGCGCCGTAGTCGTCCAAAATCCGATCTGAGTTCCGGAGGTTGACCACGGGCACGATTCCCAGCGGATTCGGCACTTCGTCAACTACCTCGAAACCGAGCATTGCGCCTGTGTGGTTGGCCGAAAAGCGGATGATTCGATCTGGCAGATACAGAACCGCTTCGGTTGTCGTTTCGGTCTCCCAGCGCTTCACCGCAGCCGTGATTTCACGCGTGCCAGGATCGAACAAGCAACTGACCTGTTTGGCACTTTCAACCGTAACTTTCGGTCTCCCAAGCGAATCCGCCCAAACCATCACGTAGGAATCGCCGAAAAGCAGCGCTTCACGATGGGCGACGTTGCTCAAAAGGTCCATGTCGTTGCGCAGCCACTCAGGCCACAGCGCCGGATCGGAAAAACCCGTCAGTTGCAGCCGCTCAGTCAGCGCTGTGACCGCCAGGCGCGGAATGTTCGACGCCATGCGACCGAAGCGGTTGCCCAACGCAATCCGCGATTCCGGCGAGAGGAACGCCAACGGCTGATTTCCAGAATAGTAAAGATCAATTGTCGAATATCGCGCCAACGGCTCATCCAATTTATGCAGAAGTTTCAGAAGATAGTCTTCTGCCGTAATCGGAACTAACGGAATGGTCACTATATGTCCTAGGATGCAAAACTAACTGCGCGCTTCTTGGTGGTCTTTTTCGAATGCCAAGCAGCCCTATCGTACGCCACAATTGCGGCCACAGCGGCGTCAATCTTACGCGGCGAGTTCTTCTTATCCTTGCTGACCAAATCGCCCATCGGCGTGCGCTTAGCCACGCAATGTTCGATATGCGCAGCCAGATCAGGGTTGCCGTCGTGCGTGACAGCTTTGGTCATCACTGCCTGATACAGGCGGTCGGTTCCCGGTCCCATGCGTTGCGCAGCAGCTGTGTTCCACTCCAAAACCTTTGTCTCACCGTGCTTTTGAGCCCACTGCTCAATCTCAGATTGCCAACCCCACGGATCACACGCCAACTCGACCACGTTGAAATCGCGAAACGCTAAATCAACCGCAAATGAAACTTCTTCGCGCGGGACCCGCCAACCGCGATCACCGGGATTTTCCCAAATTCCTTGCAGCCAGATATAGCCATCGAGAGTGCATCCCACCAGGGCGGTGCTGTCGCCAGATGCAGAACCGTCGAAAGCGAAAACAACGCGTTCATTCGGTTTGACTATTCGCGGCTTTTTACAATCAGCCCACGCGCCAAACGGCAACCACGCATTAACGCCAGTGATCCACTGTCCAAGTCTCAACTGGCGAAAAACTGGCTCACGAATCGTCTTCAAAACGCTTTCCAAGCCATCTTCGGAGAGGAACGGTTCAGGATCGGCCAGCGCCGGGTTTGCAGCCCGCCAGGCTTCGCGGTCGTCAACAGCGCAGCCGTCAGGGGCGGCGAACTCGCGAAAGTAGAACGATGCGTCAGTACCCGATCTGCCGTGTTCGACAAGACGCCACATCACCGAATCGGCGGAATCGGCCGGCGTCGAAATCGCCAGAGTCAGACTCTCGGGCCGCTTGCCAGACACCGACGTGACAGCTTCCCAAACCTCTTCGGTGACCACGTGCAGTTCGTCAACGAGCATCAGCGACGGGTCATGCCCATGCAAAGCGCCAGGCTCAGCGGGAAGCAGAAGTAGCGATGCATCGTTTTCCGGCAGATACAGCCGATCTTGGTAGACCTGAACACGTTCTGCGAGAACAGGATTCAGCTCAACCATGCGTCTGGCATATTTCAGCGTAATGTTAGCTTGGCGCTGATCTGACGCGACCACTAGTACCTCGGCGCTCGGCGGTCCCGTGAACATTTCAGCCAAACTCAGCGCAGCGGCCAACATCGTCTTTCCGTTCGCGCGCGCGATGCTCACCAGTCCCGTACGGATTCCTGGCGCAAACGCACCCTGAATAATTTCACGTTGGAAAAGTCGCAGATTGAATGGCGCTTTTGCGCCAATTCCGCGCGGCGTGATAAGGAACGCTTCGATAAATACCTCTCTGCGTTCTGCGCGATCATCAGGCAAGCTAGAAAGATCAATCGGCGGGGCCTTAACTGACCCTTTTGGACCTGCCCTCATTTTCAAACTCCAAAATCGCTAAAATGATCAAGTGTAACTAAAACTTCGCCCCCACCGGACGGGTCGCAAACCTCCCTTTATGGGGATTCCCCCCTACCCTGCTTTTGACGATTCACGCGCAGGTCCAGCCGCACGGTTGCAGGGGCCGCAAAGCACACGAACGTCACACAGTCGTATGGCTTTACCTGCGGCTTTACGTTTCCAAGCCTCTTCGGAATGGTCGGTTTGCAGGTCATCAGTCGCGCCACATTGGTCGCACCACGGTTGCAGCTTTCGTGCACGCTCTGATAATCGACGCCACGCATTGTCATACCCTCTTTCGCGTGCGCTCAGTATATGCCGTCCACCATTAGGCTTGTCTTTCCCGCGTAGCTTATGTTGTTCGCATCGTTCGCTGTTCGAGGGTTCACCACATTTGATGCATGGCCTCATAGTCATGGTTCGTCTTCTTCGTCGTTATCAAACTCATCTGATTCTTCGTCGGGCCAATCGTCAAACGGCTCAAGCTGTCCAGCTTTCCATTTAATGTCGATACGCCAGGGCGTGGCTTCGCCTATCGAGTAGCTATTGAGCCTGATTGGCGTTTCGTCATAGCCGATCACGTCCGATTCGAAGCACGCGTACATCAGACACGCGAGCCCGTGCGCGATGTGGGTTCCTGCTAGTTCGACGTTGTGCACGTTCTCTGGTGTGAGCCGCACACCGCTTTGCAAATACCCGCCATCCTGTTTGTGCAGAAACTCGCTGAGTGCATCTGACAGTTTGGCGGTGAATGTCAACGCTCTGCGGTGAGCGGCACACCACCCGGTGCGGTCGTCAGCGATGCCGCCGCAGTCGAGCGCACTGCAGGTGGGCACAGTCATCGGCGCAGTGCTCGCCAGATGTCGTTCAGATCGACCACGGGCGCAGCGACCAGAGCCGCCAGAGCGGTATAGGTTGCGTGGATACGGTCGCTCACTACATCGCGATCAGCCAGCCATGCGTTGAACGCGTCTTCGGACGAAAGCCGATTGATGGCTTTTGCGACGTACTCAGAATCAATGTCTAAATCTTTTTCACGGATCGTCAACCGACGCAAATGACTTTCTTCTGCATCATCGTCTGGCATGAATACCAACCCGCGTGCAATAACGTCGTCATCGTTGAAAAGATGATTTGCATTTGGGTTGATCTTCGCAACGACGATTCCATCGCCCCCACACTCTTGCAAATACTCAGGCCACGCAGTCGGCAACGATGCAAATACCGACACTGTCATTGTCCGCAAAATGGGCTGTAGATACTTTCGTTCAATTTTCATGTTTTGCTCTCTCCTATTTCTGTTGATCCTCGCCAGTTCGCCATCCCTTAAGGGATGGGGATTGGCGAACTACTGGTACTTTTCGGCGAACTGCGGCGAACTGGCGAACTGGCTGCATCAGTGCAGGTCAGCGACGGTTTCCAGTTCGCCGATTTTTCGCGGCCCGTTTGGCGAACTGGCGAACTAGATTCAGTTCGCCGACCGTTTTGGCGAACTGAATTGCCGCCGACATAGGTGCCGGATTGCTCAATCATCGTCGGCCCCAATTGAACCAAGTGCATACATATTCGCATTGCGATTCCCTTTCCAGGCTGCGAGTTCTCCCGATTTTTCCCCTTGCTCTAGCGCGCTTCTGACAGCTTGGCGCGTGACGGTAGGAACCTTGATCGCCTGGTCTTCGATGGATTTTGCACTCAGACCGTCTTTTCCGGCCTGCTTAAGTAGCAACAGGATTTGTCCGTGCGCAGCGGACGCTTTTATTTGTTGCTTTGATTCGCTTCGATTCGTGTTGGAATATGTCAAATGTCGAGTGGCCTTGTCGTAGATCAACTGCCCTTCGGACACTTCGACATCACGCCCAGTAGCGGAAAAGTAGCGTTGCGATGTTTCGTCGCTGGGGTCCTGCCGCACGATCTTCCAGATTGCATCCGGCCAGTCCTGAATCCTGCTGTCACCGCGCGAGCGCTCGCCGCTATGGCCCATGTGGTGAACAATCGTTGCGTCGCCGCCTGTGCCTGCTTCGGCCAGCAACTCATCGAAAGCAGTGAGAAACCTTCCGGCGTCGTGATTTTCGTCTAGTCCCAGTGCGTCGAGAACTGGCCGCAAACAATCGAAAATCAGGTAATCGCAACCAAGTTCACGCAACCACTTCGCCCACTCGCCCCGACGTTCTTTATTTAGAATGTCAAACATGGACACTTCGCCGCGCAAACAAATCACGTCTGCGACGGCGTCCGTGTTGCGGATGCCCTGGTCACGAATCCAGTCCCTAACCATGTCCGCAGACAGCTCGTTGTCGATCAGCACCAACCGTTGCGCAGGCTTTTTCACTTCGAAGACATCGAGAAATCGATCACCATCGACCAGTGAGCGGATGAGGTTTCCGACTGTGGTCGTCTTGCCCGCTTTGTAGGGTGCCGAGAACACGACGCGACCACCGTCAGGCATGAGCTTTTCAATCCGCATCGGCGTCGGATTCGACGGTTGGGCTAGAAAGCTCGTCAAGTTGGTCACAGATCGGGCAAAGGGTGCACGCCTACTGCCGTCGAATCGCTTCCTCGCTTCGGCGCGAATTTCAAGGTTGCGAAGTTCGCGCGCTACGTCGTCTTCAAAATCGCTCGCTACGTGGTGCGAACCGTAGTCGCGGTTCGCTTCGGCTGAAATCTCGTCGGTCTCTCGCGTCATCGCGCAACCGACGCCGTTTTTCACAAGACGCTGAAACTCGCCCTCATCGAACTTGTCAGATTCCCCGCGCGCTTCGTAGCTCGCGATCATGGCCTGACGAATCTGAGTGATCGCGTCTGCCAGCGGATAGAAACCGATGCGCGACTCTGCCGCTGCGACGCGCAGCCCATCACGCGTCCGATTTCGCGTTGCGGTTTCTGCGCTCTTAATCCAGCTTGCAATTGCTGTTAGCGACTTTGGGCGAGATTCGTTTTGCCACTTTGCGATTGATTCACTGACTGCTTCGTCGCTGGCCTCAACCACATACCCCGCCATGGCGGTGTTGTCTGGGTTGTTGCTGCGTTTTCGAGTACCGAGCAGACGCAGATGTTTGCGCGCTTCACTGGGCAGTTTCGGAATCGCAGAACTGATATCTTCTGTGCGCCAACGGTATTGGCCGCCATCGGCAGATTTCATGTGCTGTGACGGCGCTGCGATCACAACTGAATTACCCGAACGAATGTCGCCGACAGATTTACCGTCGCTCGTCGTCAGATCACCGGAAGTGAAAATCTCGTCTCCGGTGTAAAACCCATAGTGTCCGCGGTCGCTGTTCAGATTCGCCGCACGGGAGAACTGCACAATTCCCGTTTTGAGCCACGACAGCTCAGCGGGAATCCTGTCTCTGTCCAGATCGAAAAACGTCAGTCCAGACGGGCCAGCATGGATCGCGATACCGGCGTCGGGCCAGCGATCCCACCAATCGGAAATCTGATCGGCGTCCGTTGTGCTTTGATCCGGCCAACCCTTACCGACGTAACTGCCGGGATGCTTGCCGCGCGCAACGGGCAGAACGTAGAGGCCAGCTTTGGCGTAAGCCAACGCAGCTTCAACTAGGTAGTGTCTGTTAATTGCGGACGCGGTGATAGATGATGATCGCAGCTAGGGTGACGCCCCCGAGGTAGCTCAGCGCGTATTTGTCGTATCGGGTGGCGATACCTCGCCAGTGCTTGAAGCGGTTGAAGGATCGCTCGACGGTGTTGCGGTGCTTATAGATTCGCCCGGAGAACGCCGGTGGCCGTCCGCCTTTGCTTCCCCGGCTCTTTCGGCGGGCGATCTGGTCGCTGCGCTCGGGAATGGTGTGGGCGATTTTGAGCTGGCGCAGTCGGGCTCGGGTCGAGTCATGGGAGTACGCCTTATCGGCGAGTAGCCGAAACTTTGGGCCCTGATGGGCAGTCAGCAGTGGCCACAGCATCGGGTTGTCGCCGGCTTGCCCCGGCGACAGTGCCATGGTGACCGCGCTGCAGCGTTGATCGGCCAGCGCGTGGATCTTCGTTGTCAGCCCGCCGCGTGAACGGCCGATGGCATGGTCATCGGGCTCATCGGGGTGTTTGTTGTAATTCGACAGATCCCCCTGTGTGGCGACCAGGGCGGGCACCAGCGGCATGCTGATGTACACGCACGCTGGTCGAATCCACCGCCAGCAGCAGTTCGACCAGCTCAGCGTCAGCGTCATCGACATCGATGTCACGGGAGATCGCTGCGAAGATCTGCGCGTAGGTGCCGTCGGTGGACCACCGCAGGTGACGTTCAGCCACCGACTGCCAGGCGCCGAACTGCGCGGGCAGATCGCGCCACGGAGATCCAGTCCGGTAACGCCAGATAATTCCTTCCAGCGTCACCCGATGATCGTTCCACGGCCGCCCGCGCCGTCGACCCGAAGGCAGTACCGGCTCAATCACCGACCACAAGTCATCAGAAATCACATCAGTCCGTAACACTTAAACAGCATCAGGCACAACATCGTTCACATTAAGCAGACACGCCCTAGCCCGGATTTTTCGCGGAAGTTTGCGTTCGATGGGGTGTAGATACGCGAAAGTGCCTGTCCTGCAAGGAATAATTGGACTTCTCTAGGGTTCAATCGTTCCAGCGGGAAGGCACCTCGCAGGTGAAGAATATCGCGGCCGCATCGAGGGTCAAAGTGTCCGCCGACGGCCAGGGCGTCGTGTCGCATGCCGGGATGGCGATGTTGCGGGAACTCGCCGACCGAACCGGGCTATCGACGCAGGTCACTGCCGCGTTGGCCGACACCTACCGCGGCCCGTGGGTGTACGCGCCCGGCGAGGTGTTCGCCGATCTGGCCGCCGCGGTCGCCGACGGCGCAGACTGCATCGACGCCGTGGGCCAACTCTGCGGCGACCGTGAACACGCCTTCGGCGCGAAAGCCTCCACGACCACCATGTGGCGGCTGGTGGATCAGCGCATCGACGCCGCCCACCTGCCTGCCGTGCGAGCAGCCCGGTCCGCGGCGCGAGCAGCAGCGTGGGCTGCCGGCGCCGCCCCAACTGCCGGCGAGTGGCTGCACATCGACATCGACGCCACCCTGGTCATCGATCACTCCGACAACAAGCACGGCGCCACGCCGACGTGGAAGAAGACCTTCGGCCATCACCCGCTGCTGGCGTTTCTGGATCGCTCCGAGATCGCCGGCGGCGAAGCCCTGGCCGGGCTGCTGCGCACCGGCAACGCCGGCTCCAACACCGCCTCCGACCACATCATCGTCCTGGCGCAGGCGCTGGCAGCGTTGCCGCCACGATGGCGACCCGACCCCAGTGCTGGCGATGATCCCGACCAGCCGAGAGTTCTGGTGCGCTGCGACACCGCCGGAGCCACCCACAAATTCGCCGACGCCTGCCGCGATCAGGGGTGGGATTCTCCTTCGGCTATCCCGTCGATACCCGCGTCCAAGATGCCGTCGACACCCTCAACCTCGCCGACGGCTGGTACCCAGCAGTCGACACCGAAGGCGGGATCCGCGACGGCGCCTGGGTCGCCGAGGCCACCACCTTGGTCAACCTGGACTCCTGGCCGCCTGGGACACGGTTGATCCTGCGTAAAGAACGCCCCCACCCCGGTGCACAACTGCGGTTCACCGACGCCGACGGCATGCGCGTCACCGCGTTCATCACCGACACCGAACCCGGCATTGTCCCTGGACAGGTCGCGGGCCTGGAGTTACGGCATCGCCAACATGCTCGCGTCGAGGACCGCATCCGCGATCTCAAAGCCGCCGGACTGCGGAATCTGCCGTGCCACGGTTTCTGGCCCAACGCCGCCTGGCTCGAAATCGTCCTGGCCGCAGCCGACCTGGTCACCTGGTGCCGACTTCTGGGATTCCGTGAGCACACCGGTCTGGCTCGCGCCGAGATCGCCACCTTCCGCTACCGGGTCCTGCACGTGGCCGCCCGGATCACCCGCGGCGCCCGCCGAACCCGACTACGTATCGACGCCACCTGGCGCTGGGCCGCCCAGATCGCGGCCGCCTGGCAAGCCATCCGCACCGCCTTCCGATGACCGAAGCCCCCTGACCCACCGACCACGAAAGACCCACCGGCACTGGGAAAGCCCGCACCACCCGGCGACACGGGACCACCCCGCCATACCCAGAACCACACAACCGGATTCGCGACGCAATCGCATCTCAACGCACGACTGCCATCACCCTCGACGAAAAATCCGGGCTAGGGACAGTCCTCCCACGTCGGGAATCGTGAAATCCGCAGAACTGCCCGCTTGGCGGGCCGCGCTCACGCGTTGGTGCCAGAAACGAGCGTTTCAAGCTCTTTAAGCTCGAACATGTATTGCCGTCCGCCAGGCGAGCGGTGCGCTTTTATCGCACCTTTTGCAAGCCAATTGCGAATAGTGTTCGGATGGACTCCGAAATATTCGGCAGCTTCGACCGTGTTTACAAAGCGGCGAGGAATAGCTGATTTTGCCATGATGGGCTTTGGACCTTTTCGACAGAATTGCATCATTAGATTCGATTCTGGCGCGGTCTTCGGATTGATTATCTCCGCGACGGCTAAAGGGACGCCATGCCTTGCGTCGATAGTACCCCCGTTAGTACTCGAATGCCAGGCTTGTTATTCGATGGGTGTCAGCTAACGATCTGGGGCCATCGGTCGCGGACCCTTAGGGGCAGATAAGGGGTAGGCCATCCCCGTTTCGGGTATATTGCCTGGTAGACAGGGTGCCCCCGGCAGGATTCGAACCTGCGGCCTTCTGCTCCGGAGGCAGACGCTCTATCCCCTGAGCTACGGGGGCGCGAGCTGAACAGCTGCGCCGTTGGGCTCCGATAGCGTAGCGCATGCCGGCAGTGGAAACGGATTCGGTTCGTGAAGAGCCCAGACCATAGGATGGTTCCCCGTGACCCCCGCCGATCTGGCCGAGCTGCTCAAGGCCACCGCTGCCGCGGTGCTGGCCGAGCACGGCCTCGACGCCGCCGCGCTGCCCGCCACCGTCACCGTCGAGCGTCCGCGTAACCCCGAGCACGGTGATTACGCGACCAACCTCGCGCTGCAACTCGGCAAGAAGGTCGGCGTCAACCCCCGCGAGCTGGCCGGCTGGCTGGCCGCCGCGCTGGCCGACAAGGACGGCATCGCCGCGGCCGAGGTCGCCGGTCCGGGCTTTGTGAACCTGCGCATCGAGGCGTCCGCGCAGAACGTGATCGTCGGCGACGTGATCGCCGCGGCCGCCGGCTACGGGCACTCCGCGGTCCTCGGCGGCCAGAAGGTGAACCTGGAGTTCGTCTCGGCCAACCCGACCGGCCCGATCCACATCGGTGGCACCCGCTGGGCCGCCGTCGGTGACGCGCTCGGCCGGCTGCTGAGCACGCAGGGCGCCGAGGTGGTGCGCGAGTACTACTTCAACGACCACGGCGCGCAGATCGACCGCTTCACCAACTCGCTGATCGCGGCTGCCAAGGGTGAGCCGACCCCCGAGGACGGATACGCCGGTACCTACATCGCCGACATCGCCGCGCAGGTCCTGGCCAACGAACCCGGGGCGCTGACACTGCCCGAGGCCGAGATGCGGGAGACGTTCCGGTCGATCGGGGTGAACCTGATGTTCGACCACATCAAGGAATCGCTGCACGAGTTCGGCACCGACTTCGACGTCTACACCCACGAAGACTCGATGCACACGTCCGGCCGTGTCGAGCAGGCCATCGCCAAGTTGCGCGAGACCGGCAGCATCTACGAGAAGGACGGTGCGGTCTGGCTGCGCACCACCGACTTCGGTGACGACAAGGACCGCGTCGTCATCAAGAGTGACGGCCAGCCCGCCTACATCGCCGGTGATCTCGCGTATTTCCTGGACAAGCGCAAGCGCGGCTTCGACCTGTGCATCTACATGCTCGGCGCCGACCATCACGGCTACATCGCCCGGCTCAAGGCGGCCGCGGCGGCTCTGGGTGACGACCCCGACACTGTCGAGGTGCTCATCGGCCAGATGGTCAACCTGCTCCGCGACGGGCAGCCGGTCCGGATGAGTAAGCGCGCGGGCACCGTGATCACGCTCGACGACCTGGTCGACGCCATCGGGGTCGACGCGGCGCGCTACGCGCTGATCCGCAGCTCGGTGGACACCCCGATCGACATCGACCTGGAGCTGTGGTCCTCGGCGTCCAACGAGAACCCGGTCTACTACGTGCAGTACGCGCACGCCCGCCTCTCGGCATTGGCCCGCAACGCCGCCGAACTGGGCGTCGTCGCCGACACCGCACACCTGGACCTGCTCACCCACGACAAGGAGGGCACGCTGATCCGCAACATCGGCGAGTTCCCCCGGGTACTCAGGACCGCGGCGAATCTGCGTGAACCGCACCGTGTTTCGCGTTACCTGGAGGATCTGGCCGGGGATTACCACCGGTTCTACGACTCGTGCCGGGTGCTGCCCCAGGGCGACGAGGCCCCCGGCGAGCTGCACGCGGCGCGGCTGGCGCTGTGCGCGGCGACCCGCCAGGTCATCGCCAACGGACTGGCCATCCTGGGCGTCAGCGCCCCGGAGCGGATGTGATCGCCCATCCGGCCGGTCCGCGCCACGCCGACGAGGTGCATCCCGTGGCGACACCGGACCGCCCCGAGCAGCCTGCCGACGTTCTCCGGCTGGCGCCGAATGTGTGGCCGCAGCACGCCGTTCGCGGCGACGACGGTGTCGTATCGATCGCCGGAGTGCCGGTCACCGAGATCGCCGCGGAGTTCGGCACCCCGGTATTCATCATCGACGAGGACGATTTCCGGTCCAGGTGCCGGGAGATCTCTGCCGCATTCGGCGGCGGCGAGTACGTGCACTACGCCGCGAAATCGTTCCTGTGCACCGAGGTGGCGCGCTGGATCGACGAGGAAGGCCTTTCACTCGACGTCGCCAGCGGCGGTGAACTGGCGGTCGCGCTGCACGCCGGTTTCCCGCCCGGCCGGATCGCCCTGCACGGCAACAACAAATCGGTCGCCGAGCTGACGGCCGCCGTCGAACACGGTGTCGGTCACGTGGTGGTCGACTCCATGATCGAGATCGACCGGCTCGACCGGATCGCCGGCGAAGCCGGTGTGGTCCAGGACGTGCTCGTCCGGGTCACCGTCGGTGTCGAGGCCCACACCCACGAGTTCATCTCCACCGCGCACGAGGACCAGAAGTTCGGGCTGTCGCTGGCCAGCGGCGCGGCGATGGCCGCGGTGCGCCGCGTGTTCGAGACCGACAATCTGCGCCTGGTCGGCCTGCACAGCCACATCGGTTCCCAGATCTTCGACGTCGCCGGCTTCGAGGTGGCCGCGCACCGGGTGATCGGGCTGCTGCGCGACGTGGTGGCCGAGTTCGGTGTGGAGAAGACCTCGCAGATGTCGATCGTCGACCTCGGCGGGGGACTTGGCATCTCCTATCTGCCGCAGGACAATCCGCCGCCAATGGGTGAGCTCGCCGACAAGCTGCTCACGATCGTGCGCAACGAGTCCGCCGCCGTCGGGCTGCCCGCCCCGCGGCTGGTGGTGGAGCCCGGTCGTGCCATCGCGGGCCCGGGAACCATCACCCTTTACGAGGTCGGCACCGTCAAGGACGTGGCGGTGTCCGCGGACAAGAATCGGCGCTATGTCAGCGTCGACGGTGGGATGAGCGACAACATCAGAACCTCGCTCTACGGCGCCGAGTACGACGTCAGGCTGGTGTCGCGCAACAGCGCCTCGGCGCCGACCCTGTCTCGGGTGGTCGGCAAACACTGTGAGAGCGGCGACATCGTGGTGCGTGACGCGTGGTTGTCCGACGACGTGGCGCCGGGGGACCTGCTCGGCGTCGCGGCCACCGGCGCATACTGCTATTCGATGTCGAGCCGCTACAACCTGATCGGCCGGCCGGCCGTGGTGGCCGTGCGCGACGGGCGGGCACGCCTGATCCTGCGCCGGGAGACGGTCGAGGACCTCTTGAGTCTGGAAGTGAGTGAGGTGAAGCGGTGAGTGACGAGATCGGCGTAGCCGTACTGGGGCTCGGCAACGTGGGCAGCGAAGTGGTGCGCATCATCAGCGAGAGCGCCGCCGACCTGACCGCGCGCATCGGGGCGCCGCTGGCGGTCCGGGGGATCGGGGTGCGGCGCGTCGACGCCGACCGCGGCGTGCCGGTGGAGATGCTGACCGACAACATCGACGAACTCGTCTCGCGCGACGACGTCGACATCGTCGTCGAGCTGATGGGCCCGGTCGAGCCCGCGCGCAAGGCCATCCTCGCCGCGCTCGAACAGGGCAAGTCCGTGGTCACCGCCAACAAGGCGCTGATGGCGGTGGCCGCCGGTGAGCTGGCCCAGGCCGCCGAGCACGCACACGTCGACCTGTACTTCGAGGCGGCCGTGGCCGGTGCCATCCCGGTGATCCGCCCGCTGACCCAGTCGCTGGCCGGCGACACCGTGCTGCGGGTGGCCGGCATCGTCAACGGCACCACCAACTACATCCTGTCCGAGATGGACAGCACCGGCGCCGACTACGCCTCCGCACTCGCCGACGCGTCCGCGCTCGGGTACGCCGAGGCCGATCCGACCGCCGACGTGGAGGGCTACGACGCGGCGGCCAAGGCCGCGATCCTGGCGTCGATCGCGTTCCACACCCGGGTCAGCGCCGACGACGTCCACCGCGAGGGCATCACCAAGGTCACCTCGGCCGATTTCGCCTCCGCACGCGCGCTGGGCTGCACGATCAAGCTGCTCGCCATTTGCGAGCGGCTCACCACCGATGATGGGCAACAACGGGTTTCGGCGCGGGTGTACCCGGCGCTGGTGCCGCTGGAGCATCCGCTGGCTTCCGTCAACGGCGCGTTCAACGCGGTCGTCGTCGAAGCCGAGGCCGCCGGGCGGCTGATGTTCTACGGTCAGGGCGCCGGTGGCGCGCCGACCGCGTCGGCGGTGCTCGGCGATCTGGTGATGGCCGCGCGCAACCGGGTGCAGGGCGGTCGCGGCCCGCGCGAATCCAAATACGCCAAGCTGCCGGTCGCGCCCATCGGGCTGATCCCGACGCGCTACTACGTCAACATGAACGTCGCCGACCGTCCGGGCGTGCTGTCCGCCGTCGCGGCCGAGTTCAGCAAGCGCGAGGTCAGCATCGCCGAGGTGCGTCAGGAAGGCATGGTCGACCAGGGCGGTCAGCGCTGCGGCGCCCGCATCGTCGTGGTCACCCACCAGGCCGCCGATGCGGCCCTGTCCGAGACCGTCGAGGCCCTCGCCGATCTCGAGGTTGTCCAGAGCATCAACAGCGTCCTGCGGATGGAAGGGACCACAGAGTGAGTACCACCCGAGCCGTGCATCAGCCCTGGCCCGGTCTGATCGAGGCATACCGGGACCGGCTGCCCATCGAGGACAGCTGGACCACCATCACGCTGCGCGAGGGCGGCACCCCGCTGTTGCCGGCGCCTCGGCTGTCCGAATACACCGGCTGCACCGTGCATTTGAAGGTCGAGGGGCTCAACCCGACCGGCTCGTTCAAAGACCGTGGCATGACGATGGCCGTCACCGAGGCGGTCTCGCGCGGGCAGCAGGCGGTGCTGTGCGCGTCGACCGGCAACACCTCCGCCTCGGCCGCCGCCTACGCAGCCCGCGCCGGGATCACATGCGCGGTGCTGGTGCCGCAGGGCAAGATCGCGATGGGCAAGCTGGCCCAGGCGGTCATGCACGGCGCCAAGATCATCCAGATCGACGGCAACTTCGACGACTGCCTTGAGCTGGCCCGCAAGCTCACTGCGGACTTCCCGACGGTCTCACTTGTCAACTCGGTCAACCCGTTCCGCATCGAGGGCCAGAAGACCGCGGCGTTCGAGATCGTCGACGCGCTCGGTGACGCCCCGGACGTGCATGCGCTTCCGGTCGGCAACGCCGGCAACATCACCGCCTACTGGAAGGGCTACACCGAGTATCACCGCGACGGTCTTGCCACGAGGCTGCCCCGCATGCTGGGCACCCAGGCGGCCGGGGCCGCGCCGCTGGTGCTCGGTGAGCCGGTGAGCGATCCCGAGACCATCGCGACCGCGATCCGGATCGGTTCGCCCGCGTCGTGGACTTCGGCAGTGGAGGCGCAGCAGCAGTCCGACGGGCGCTTCCTGGCCGCCACCGACGAGGAGATCCTCGCCGCCTACCATCTGGTCGCCCGTGCCGAAGGGGTGTTCGTCGAACCGGCGTCGGCGGCCAGCATCGCCGGCCTGCTGAAGTCCATCGAAGACGGCTGGGTCGCCAAGGGTTCCACTGTCGTTTGCACCGTCACCGGCAACGGACTCAAAGACCCCGACACCGCGCTCAAAGGCATGCCCGCGGTCATCCCCGTGCCCGTCGACCCGGTCGCGGTCGTCGCCAAGCTCGGTCTGGTTTAGGACCCGTTGACCGTGACCCGCACCCTGCCGCCCGGTCTGGCGGCCACCGCCGTGGTGGCCGCCTCCAGCGCCAATCTCGGACCCGGCTTCGACAGCATGGGGCTGGCGCTCAGCCTCTACGACGAAATCGTCATCGAGACAACAGAATCAGGTCTTGTCGTCGAGGTCGAGGGGGAAGGCGCGGGCCAGGTTCCGCTGGACGCATCGCATCTGGTGGTGCGTGCCATTGAGCGTGGCCTGCGTGAGACCGGAATGGCCGCACCCGGTTTGATCGTGCGGTGCCGCAACGACATTCCGCACTCTCGCGGACTGGGCTCCTCGGCCGCGGCAGTCGTCGGCGGACTGGCGGCTGCCAACGGCCTTGCCGTGCAATCCGATTCCGATCCGATGTCGCCGGAGCGGTTGGTGCAGGTGTCCTCGGAGTTCGAAGGGCACCCGGACAACGCCGCCGCCGCGGTGCTCGGTGGCGCGGTGGTGTCCTGGACCGAAGCCGGGGACGGAGAGCCGCGGTACGCCGCTGCGCCGATCCGGCTGCACCCCGACATCACGGTGTTCGCGGCCATTCCGCAGGTGCGCTCGTCCACGGCGGAGACGCGGGTGCTGCTGCCTGAGCAGGTCTCCCACACAGACGCCCGGTTCAACCTCAGCCGCGTCGCGCTGCTGGTCGTCGCGCTCACCGAACGGCCCGATCTGTTGATGGCGGCCACCGAGGATGTGCTCCACCAGCCGCAGCGTGCCCCCGCGATGCCGGCGTCGGCGGAATACCTCGCCGTCCTGCGGCGTTGTGGGGTGGCAGCAGTGCT
The DNA here is from genome assembly GCF_025263565.1 of Mycobacterium sp. SMC-8. NCBI lineage: Bacteria > Bacillati > Actinomycetota > Actinomycetes > Mycobacteriales > Mycobacteriaceae > Mycobacterium > Mycobacterium sp. SMC-8. The sequence continues at coordinate 6,238,202 of NZ_CP079865.1, read as the reverse complement.
GTCCGGGGCAGGCCCCACAGTGTTGGCACTCAGCACCGATCCCGAATTGCCCGCACAGGCTCTCCAGTACGGTGCGGACAACGGGTTCACGGTGAAGAAGATGTCCGTCGGAGCGGGAGTGACATGGACCTCCGGCGTGGCGGCGCGCAGCTAGATCGACGCGCTTATCGGGAGTAACAGAAGCAACATGCGAATCATGATGTTTCTTGCGTCCATGCCGGATGCGGGTTATTGTCGGTTTCGTCCAGAAATCGCAGCGTCTTCACCTGCGCCGACACTAGGACGACTCTTCTTTCAGGTGTTCAATTTTGTGGACTGACGGCTCGCTGTATCGCGGCGAGACCTGGCGATCACCGTTGCGGTGGCAATGGTGTGACCTCGGCGTTCAGCGGATCAGCTGAGCGCACTGAACCCTCGCGTGACCTGATCAGCGAGGGAAGAAAGGAAATCCGTGACTGATACGGACCTCATCACGGCTGGCGGCTCCGACAGCGGCGAGCTGCCTGGCACCGTGAGCGCAGACATTTCGTCACCCGCCGATGCAGGAGCGCCCGCTGCGGCGCCCGCCGCGGGTGATGCGCAGGCGGCCGCACCGGCCCGGCGCGGCGCTCTGACCAGCATGGTGCTGCCCGAACTGCGCGCTCTCGCCAAGGAGATCGGCGTCGAAGGCGCCTCCGGCATGCGCAAGAGCGAACTGATCGCGGCCATTCGTGAACGCCGCGGCGAAGCCAAGGACAAGCCGCAGGCCAAGAACGGCACCGCCGAGCAGCCGCCCGCCGCCGACACTGCCGTACCGATTCAGCCCGCCGAACAGCCGGCGGACGAAGGCGCCTCCCAGGAGAACGCCGACGGGCAGCCCCAGACCCGCCGCCGCGAGCGTGGCGGGTCCTCGCGTGAGCAGGGCGGCCCCCGGGCCGGCGGGCAGACCGGCGAACAGGCCGATGACGGCGCAGCCGAGCAGAACAAGCAGGACCGGACCGACGCCGGTCAGCCGGAGTCCGGTCAGGCCGAGGGCCGTAAGAAAGCCCAGCAGGACCAGCAGGGTGGCCGCGAAGGCCGCGACGGCAGGGACAACCAGAACGCCGGTCAAGGCAGGGGCCAGGGCGGCGGTCAGACCGCGAAGTCCGATTCGGAGGCGGACACCCGCGCCGACGGCGGCGACCAGCAGGGCGGTCAGAATCGCGGCCGCTCGACCGACACCAGCGACGACGACGGCGACGGCCGTCAGGGGCGGCGTGGTCGCCGGTTCCGCGACCGCCGGCGGCGCGAGCGCGGTGGCGACGGGGGTGGCGGCGGTGACCGCGAGACCGAACTGCGCGAAGACGACGTCGTGCAGCCCGTCGCCGGCATCCTCGACGTGCTCGACAACTACGCGTTCGTCCGCACCTCGGGATATCTGGCCGGGCCGAACGATGTGTACGTCTCGATGAACATGGTCCGCAAGAACGGCCTGCGCCGCGGCGACGCCGTGACCGGTGCCGTTCGAGTCCCCCGTGACAACGACGGCGGCGACAAGAATCCGCGGCAGAAATTCAACCCGCTGGTGCGCCTCGACACCGTGAACGGCAAGCCCGTGGAGGAGGCCAAGAAGCGGCCCGAGTTCACCAAGCTCACCCCGCTGTACCCGAACCAGCGGCTGCGCCTGGAGACCAGCTCCGACAAGCTGACCACCCGCGTGATCGACCTGATCATGCCGATCGGCAAGGGCCAGCGCGCCCTGATCGTGTCTCCGCCGAAGGCCGGTAAGACCACGATCATGCAGGACATCGCCAACGCGATCACCCGCAACAACCCCGAATGCCACCTCATGGTCGTGCTCGTCGACGAGCGTCCCGAAGAGGTGACCGACATGCAGCGTTCGGTCAAGGGCGAGGTCATCGCGTCCACCTTCGACCGGCCGCCCTCAGATCACACGCAGGCCGCCGAGCTGGCGATCGAGCGGGCCAAGCGCCTGGTCGAACAGGGCAAGGACGTCGTGGTGCTGCTGGACTCGATCACCCGGCTGGGCCGCGCGTACAACAACGCGTCGCCGGCGTCGGGCCGCATCCTGTCCGGGGGTGTGGACTCCACCGCCCTGTATCCGCCGAAGCGGTTCCTCGGCGCGGCGCGCAACATCGAAGAGGGCGGCTCGCTGACGATCATCGCCACGGCCATGGTCGAGACCGGCTCGACCGGTGACACGGTGATTTTCGAAGAGTTCAAGGGCACCGGTAACGCCGAGCTCAAGCTTGACCGCAAGATCGCCGAGCGCCGGGTGTTCCCGGCGGTGGACGTCAACCCGTCGGGCACCCGCAAGGACGAGCTGCTGCTCTCGCCCGATGAGTTCGCCATCGTGCACAAGCTCCGCCGCGTGCTGTCCGGGCTCGATCCGCATCAGGCCATCGATCTGCTGATGAGCCAGCTGCGTAAGACCAAGAACAACTACGAGTTCCTGGTCCAGGTGTCGAAGAACACCCCCGGCGGCGCCGACAACGACTGAGTGGTGCGGTGTGGTCGCCCGTGCCGAGCACGGCCGGCCACACCGGGCCTCACAGGTAGGGGTCGGTGATCTCGCGCAGCGATAGAAGCGCTGTGCGCATCGCATCGAAAGCCTTGTCGCCCAGGTGCTTCCGCCATTCCTGCTCGATGCGTGCCACCTCCGCCCCGGCCCGCCGGCACAGCTCGGCCCCCTTGTCGGTCAGTGTCACCACACGCGCCCGGGCGTCCGAGGGATCCGGCAGGCGCGTGACGTACCCTGCACGCTCGAGTTGGTCGATCAGCGCACCCGCGGTCTGCTTGGTCACCCGGGCCTGTTCAGCCAGATCGGTCAGCCGCATCCCGGCCGGGTCCAGCCGCTGCAGCAGCCGTGACTGCGCAACCGTCACGTCGTCCACCCCCGACCGGGCCAGCGCGGCCATCACCCGACTCTGAACCTCGCGGTGGGCGATGTACATCAGCACCGCGGTGCCGGGCTGGGAATCCATGCGTTGACTTTAGTACGAGATGCTGACTAAATTCGTCAGTGAAACTGACTTAAAACCACCTCGGGGGTGACCGTGGACAGCAACGCCGTCTGGCATCACATCGACACGCAGCGGTCCGAGCTTGCCGACCTCCTCGACGAGATCGACGCGGGCGACCCGGCGCTCTGGGACTCGCCGTCGCTGTGCGCCGGCTGGACCGTCCGCAACGTCGCCGCCCATCTCACGCATTCGACGATCAGCACCCCGCGCATGCTCGTGGAGGCCGCGCGCAGTGGCTTCCGCTTCAACGCCGTGGTGAACCGGATGGCGGTCACCGACGCCAGGACGCCCGCCGAGATCGCGGCGAATCTGCGTGCCGTCGTCGGCAGCCGGCGCCACCCGCCTGGAACCACCGCGCTCGAACCGTTGATCGACGTGCTGGTCCACACCCAGGACATCTGCATTCCGCTCGGCGTCGACCGGCCCATGCCCGTCGATGCCGCGGCCGCGGCCGCCGAACGTGTCTGGGCGACGGGCTTTCCGTTCCACGCCCGCCGCCGGCTGGCCGGAACCCGCCTGGTCGCCACCGATGCCGACTTCGTCGCCGGCGACGGCCGCGAGGTTGCGGCGCCGATCAGTGCCCTACTCCTGCTGATGACCGGACGTCAGACCGCCCAGCAATTCGGCTAGCTCAGCTCCCGGCTGGATCGCTGCGCAGGGCCGCAACCAGGTAGCGGCGGGCATGCCGCAGCACCGATTCGCGATTGTCGACGTCGCACTTCTCGCCCGGGACCGTGGCCAGGCTCATCATGATCCGGGCAATCCACTCGGCGGCCTCGGCGCGATCGGTGCCCGGGTGAATCTCACCGCGCTCGACAGCGGCCTGCACGTAGGGCTCCCAGAACGCCGCGATCTCGGGGATGAGTCCCCGCACGCCCAGTCCGACGCATGCGGTGAAAGCCTCCGGCTCCTCCTGGCGCAGCTTGAGCACCAGCGCTCCGGGCGCCTCGGATTCCCTGCGCGCCAGTTCCACCCCCGCCGCGATCTGCTCGTCGAGTCCGGTCAGCGTGTCGAGGCGGGTGCGGGACTCGGTCCAGAACGCGTCGTTGAGGCGGACGATCGCGGCGCCGAGAAGTTCGTTCTTGTCGGGGAAGTGGCGGTAGAGCCATCCGCGGCTGACGCCGGCCACCTCGGCGACCTCGGAAACGGTGGTCGCGCGAATCCCCTTGGCAATCAGGCACTGTTCGGCCGCATCGATCAACCGGTCCCGGACCGGCCTGATCTCGGGCTTGGCCCCCGAATTCGGCACTGGATTCGCTACGGCGGCGGCGTTCATCAACATATCTTCGCAAATGAACGGGGCGGGACGGCTGAGGTACGCTTCGTCCGGTCGGAACAGTAGACAGTTTTCTTGATCTGTTCATTTGGAGGTGGACCGGGTTTGGCCGAGACAGTGCAGCAGCTGCTGCGGGAACGCGCGGACAGCGACGCCGTCGCGATCACCTACAAGGGGCGCACCTGGACCTGGCGGGAGCACCTCGACGAGGCCGCTGCCCAAGCGGCGGCGCTGATCGGCGCGGCACACCCCGATCGGCCCCTGCATGTCGGGGTGCTGCTCGGCAACACTCCGGACATGCTCACCGCGATGGCCGCGGCCGGGCTGGGCGGTTACGTGCTGTGCGGAATCAACAACACGCGCCGCGGCGAAGCGCTCGCCCGCGACATCCACCGGGCCGACTGCCAGTTCTTGATCACCGACGGCGATCACCGGAACCTGCTCGACGGCCTCGACCTCACCGGGGTGCGGGTGCTCGAGGTCGGCACCCCGGCATGGAAGGAGCTCACCGTCGCGGCCGGACCTCTGACGCCGCACCGAGAGGTCGCCGCGACCGACACATTCATGCTGATCTTCACCTCGGGCACCAGCGGGGACCCCAAGGCCGTGAAGATGATGCAGGCGATGGTGGTGCTGGCCGGCGCGGCGCTGGTGGGCCGCTACCAGCTCACCTCCGACGACGTCTGCTACCTGTCGATGCCGCTGTTCCACAGCAACGCGGTGCTGGCCGGCTGGGCCGTCGCGGTCAACTCCGGCGCCGCGATGGCTCCCGCGCACTTCAGCGCGTCGCGCTTCGTCGACGACATCCGCCGCTACGGCGCCACCTATATGAACTACGTCGGCAAACCGCTGGCCTACATCCTGGCCGCTCCCGAGCGGCCCGACGACATCGACAACCCGCTCCGGGTGGCGTTCGGTAACGAGGCCACCGACCGCGACATCGCCGAGTTCTCCCGCCGTTTCGGGTGCGACGTGTGGGACGGCTTCGGATCCACCGAGAACGCGGTCACCGTGACCCGCGAGGAAGGCTGTCCGCCCGGCTCCATCGGCAAGGGCTTTCCCGGCGTCGCCATCTACAACTCCGCAACCCTCACCGAGTGCGCAGTCGCCGAGTTCGACGAGCACGGCGCGCTGCGCAACGCCGACGACGCGATCGGGGAGCTGGTCAACACCCAGGGCGCCGGGATGTTCGCCGGCTACTACAACGACCAGGACGCCACCGACGACCGGATGCGGCACGGCATGTTCTGGTCCGGCGATCTTGCCTACCGGGACGCCGACGGCTGGATCTACCTCGCCGGCCGCACCGCGGACTGGATGCGGGTGGACGGCGAGAACATGACCGCGGCCCCGATCGAGCGCATCCTGATCCGGCAACCGGCCATCAGCATGGTGGCGGTGTACCCGGTGCCCGACGAGTTCGTCGGCGACCAGGTGATGGCCGCGATCGTGCTGCAGGACGAGGCGAGGCTCACCCCCGACGAGTTCGCCCGGTTCCTGGCCGCCCAGCCCGACCTGTCACCGAAGGCGTGGCCCCGGCACGTGTGGATCGCCGACGAGCTGCCGAGCACGGCCACCAACAAGATCCTCAAACGCGAGCTCATCGCGATGGGGGTGCGGCCCGCGGGCCGGACACTGTGGCGACGCGACGGCTCCGGCTACCGCAGGGTCGCCGACCAGGAATAGTGGACGCCGACCGCGCGTTTAGGCTGCTGGCGGTTGACCTGGCATAATCAGTGCCAGTCTGCCGGCTTCCGGCCGGGTGGACCGCCGACACCTCGGTTCCGGTTCACGCCGCAGCCTCCCAGAACGGGGAGGGCGACCCGGGGCCACGATCGAAGAGGAAACCATGAAATCGGGCATTCATCCTGACTACGTCGAGACCACCGTGCTGTGTGGTTGTGGGGCGACCTTCAACACCCGCAGCACCAAGCAGAGCGGCCAGATCACCGTCGAGGTCTGCTCGCAGTGCCACCCGTTCTACACCGGTAAGCAGAAGATCCTCGACAGCGGCGGTCGCGTCGCCCGCTTCGAGAAGCGCTACGGCAAGCGCACCAAGTAGCTGCCGCAACGGCGCCCGCTCTGCTGCATATGCGCAGGCCGGGCGCCGTTTCGCGCATCAAGGAGAGTCCAGACCGAGAGCTGAGGAGGCGAGATGACCGAGACCGCGCCGGCGATCGAGGCGATCCTCGCCGAGCACGCCGAACTGGAGGCCCGCCTGGCCGAGCCCGAGTTGCACGCCGACCCGGGCGCCGCCCGCAAGGTGGGACGACGGTTCGCGCAGGTGTCGCCGATCGTGGCCACCTACCGCAAGCTCGACGCGGCCCGCGGTGACCTGGAGGCGGCCCGCGAACTCGCCGCCGACGACGCGTCTTTCGCCGCCGAGGTCGACGAACTCACCACCAAGGTGGCCGAGCTCGACAACCAGCTGACGGACCTGCTGGCGCCGCGCGACCCGCACGACGCCGACGACATCGTGCTGGAGGTCAAATCCGGCGAGGGCGGCGAGGAGTCTGCGCTGTTCGCCGCGGACCTGGCCCGGATGTACATCAGATACGCCGAGCGGCACGGTTGGACGGTCACGATGCTGGGGGAGACCACCTCCGATCTGGGCGGCTACAAGGACGCCACGTTGTCGATCGCGAGCAAAGGTGATTCCGCCGACGGTGTGTGGTCGCGGCTCAAGTTCGAAGGCGGCGTGCACCGGGTGCAACGGGTGCCCGTCACCGAGTCGCAGGGCAGGGTCCATACCTCGGCCGCCGGTGTCCTGGTCTATCCCGAGCCCGAGGAAGTCGAACAGGTCCAGATCGACGAGTCGGATCTGCGCATCGACGTGTACCGCAGCTCGGGCAAGGGCGGACAGGGCGTCAACACCACCGACTCGGCGGTGCGCATCACGCACCTTCCCACCGGCATCGTGGTGACGTGCCAGAACGAGCGGTCGCAGCTGCAGAACAAGGCGCGCGCGATGCAGGTGCTCGCGGCCCGTCTGCAGGCGCTGGCCGAGGAGCAGGCGCAGGCCGACGCTTCGGCCGACCGGGCCAGCCAGATCCGCACGGTGGACCGCAGCGAGCGCATCCGCACCTACAACTTCCCCGAGAACCGGATCGCCGACCACCGGATCAACTACAAAGCGCACAACCTCGACCAGGTTCTCGACGGCGACCTCGACCCGTTGTTCGATGCCCTCGCCGCCGCCGACAAGCAAGCCCGGTTGCAGAACACGTGAACGTAGCCGACCGGCCGGTGACGATGCGTCAGTTGATCGACGACGCCGCCGACGTGCTGGCCGCAGCCGGGGTCGGGTCGCCGCGGGTCGACGCCGAGCTGCTGGCCGCCCACGTGGCAGGCATCGACCGGGGTCGCCTCAGATTCACAGAGCCCGACGACGCGTTCGCCGCGCGGTTCCGTGACCTGGTGGCCAGGCGCGCTGATCGCATACCGCTGCAACACCTCACCGGCGTCGCCGCGTTCGGATCCGTCACCGTGCAGGTCGGGCCCGGCGTGTTCATACCGCGACCCGAAACCGAGGCTCTTCTGGAATGGGCGCTGGCGCAGCGGCTTCCGGCGCGGTCGCGGATCGTCGATCTGTGCACCGGCTCCGGTGCGCTGGCACTGGCGCTGTCGGTGAACTTCCCAAAGGCCGAGGTGATCGCCGTCGACGACTCCGATTCCGCGCTGCAGTACGCGCACCGTAATGCCTCCGGCACGGCCGTTTCGGTGATCCGGGCCGACGTCACCGCCGAGGACACGCTGAGCGAGCTCGACGGCACGGTCGACCTGCTGGTCGCCAACCCGCCCTATATTCCCGTCGGCGCCGAGCTCGAACCTGAAGTGGCGCAACATGATCCACACCATGCGTTGTTCGGCGGCGCGGACGGGATGTCCGTGATCGACCGCATCGTCGACGTGGCGGCACGACTGTTGCGGCCGGGCGGGCGATGCGGCATCGAACACGACGACACCACTTCCGGACTGACCGTCGCGGCGTTGTCCGCAACCGGGGCATTCACCGACGTCACGGCGCGACACGACCTCACCGGCCGGCCGCGTTTCGTGACCGCGGAACGGGCCGGGTGAGAGGCTGATCAACGTGAACCAGCGAGAAGCGGAGGCGGATCGCGTATGAGCGACGTGATCTTCGACTGCACCGATCCCGCGCAGCGAGAGGCCGGTATCGCGTCGGCGATCAGTGCGCTCAAGGGCGGTCGACTGGTCGTGATGCCCACCGACACCGTGTACGGCATAGGTGCCGACGCGTTCGACAGCGACGCGGTCGCGGCGCTGCTGGCGGCCAAAGGCCGTGGACGCAACATGCCCGTGCCCGTGCTCGTCGGCTCGTGGCACACCATCCAGGGCCTGGTCTATTCGGTTCCCAACAGCGCCAAGGAGCTGATCCGGGCGTTCTGGCCGGGTGCGTTGAGCCTGGTGGTGCACCAGGCCCCGTCGCTGCAGTGGGACCTCGGTGACGCGAACGGCACCGTGATGCTGCGGATGCCGCTTCATCCCGTCGCGATCGAACTGCTGCGCGCCGTCGGACCGATGGCCGTGTCCAGCGCCAACATCTCGGGCCATCCCCCCGCGGTCACCGCCGTGCAGGCCCGCGAGCAACTCGGCGATCGCGTCGAGGTCTACCTCGACGGAGGCCCTGCCGAACAGCAGGCGGCGTCGACGATCGTCGATCTCACCGGACCGCACCCGCGGGTGCTGCGGGAAGGCCCGGTGTCAGTGGACGCGATCGCCGGTGTGCTCGGCGTCGATGCAGCGACCCTGACCACCCCGCCGGATTGATCTGGAGTTCTGTGCAACTGGGTTCGGCGTCCGAGACGGTCGCGCTGGCAGGGGAGAGCCTCATGGCGCTCTCCGACCGCGGCGCGGGGGTGCCGCTGCGCGAACTCGCGCTGGTCGGTCTGACCGCCGCGATCATCACCTATCTGGCCACCGGCCTGGTACGGGTGCTCGCTACCCGCTGGGGTGCGGTGGCCTACCCCCGGGAACGCGACGTGCACCTGCAGCCCGTCCCGAGGATGGGCGGCTTGGCGATGTACGTCGGCGTCGTCGCGGCCGTGCTGCTGGCGTCGCAGCTACCGGCGCTCACCCGTGGCTTCGTGTACTCGTCGGGGATGCCTGCGGTCGTGGTCGCGGGCGGGCTGATCATGGTGGTCGGACTCATCGACGACCGCTGGGGCCTCGACGCGCTGACGAAGTTCGCCGGCCAGATCACCGCCGCCAGCGTGATGGTGACCATGGGTGTGGCCTGGAGCGTGCTCTACATCCCGATCGGCGGGGTCGGCACCATCGTGCTCGACCAGGTGGCGTCCATCCTGCTGACGCTCGCGTTCACCGTTGCCCTCGTCAACGCGATGAACTTCGTCGACGGCCTCGACGGGTTGGCGGCCGGTCTCGGCCTGATCACCGCATCCGCGATCTGCATGTTCTCGGTCGGCCTGCTTCGCGACCACGGCGGCGATGTGCTGTTCTACCCGCCCGCGGTGATCTCCGTCGTGCTCGCCGGCGCCTGCCTGGGATTCCTGCCGCACAACTTCCACAAGGCGCGGATCTTCATGGGTGACTCCGGATCCATGCTGATCGGCTTGATGCTGGCGGCCGCGTCCACCACGGCCGCGGGCCCGATCTCGCAGACCGCCTACGGCGCGCGGGACGTCTTCGCGCTGCTCTCTCCGTTCCTACTGGTGGTGGCCGTGGTGTTCGTGCCCGCCCTGGACATGCTGCTGGCCATCATCCGGCGCACCCGCAAGGGGTTGAGCCCGTTCAGTCCCGACAAGATGCACCTGCACCATCGGCTGCTGGAGATCGGTCACTCGCACCGCCGGGTGGTGCTGCTCATCTACCTGTGGGTCGGTATCGCCGCGCTGGGCGCCGCCAGCACGATCTTCTTCGATCCGCGGCACACCGGAGCGGTGATGGCGGGTGCGGTCGTGGTCGCGATCGTCGTGACGCTGATCCCGTTGCTGGGCCGCCGAAACGGTGCGCCGGACGAGGTGTACGACAAAAAGTAGTAGGCCCTCTTTTGTGGCCCTCACCATGTGTTAGGGTTCAATAAGAACCCGAAAAAAGACCTCGCGGGTTGCCGGCCTCCGGGCGGTTCGATGGCATCGATCAGAGCATCGGCCGGGCTGGCGCAATGACCACATTTGGACCGAAACAGGGAGCAACCCCTTGGGTGATTCCAGCGCGCCCGACGCCCTCCGTTACGCTACGGGCGCCACGCACAGGACGCTCGGGAAGTTCCCATCGATGCTTGATGACCGCCGGATTGAGGTGAAGCAGTGACGACGCCAGCGCAAGATGCGCCGTTGGTGTTTCCGTCCGTTGCTTTCCGACCCGTGCGTCTGCTCATCGTGTGCGTCGCGCTGACCGCGGTTGCACTTCTGGCCTCAGGGTTCACCGGCAATATCCTCTTCGGCGCGTTCTTCGGCCTCGGCCTCGGCCTGGGGCTGGTCAACGCCCTGCTCGTGCGCCGGGCCGTGGAGTCCATCACCGCCGAGGAACACCCCTTGAAGAAGAAGATGGCGGTGAACTCGGCGACACGTCTACTCGTCATCACCGCCGTCGCGCTGACCGTCGCGTTCCTGTTCCGGGAACACGGCGGCATCGCCGTGCTCTTCGGCCTCGCGATCTTCCAGGCGCTGCTCGTGATGAGCACGAGCATCCCCGTCCTGAAAAAGATCCGCAGCGACGGGCTGAACGTGCTCGACACGGATTCGAAGGATTGATCTGACCTACATGAACAAGCTGGTCCAGTTGAACGGGAAAAGACGGGAAGCATGACCGAATCCATCCTCGCCGCGGAGGAAGGTGGCGCCGCCATTCACGTCGGGCACCACGTCCTGGTGTTCGAACTCTTCGGTATGACCTTCAACGGCGACACGATCCTGGCCACCGCCGTTTCGGCGCTGATTGTCATCGCGCTGGCGTTCTACCTCAAGTCAAAGGTCACCGCCACGGGTGTGCCGAGCGGCGTGCAATTGTTCTGGGAGGCCCTGACCGTCCAGATGCGTCAGCAGATCGAGAGCGCGATCGGGATGAAGGTGGCGCCGTTCGTGTTGCCGCTGGCGGTCACGATCTTCGTGTTCATCCTCGTCTCGAACTGGCTCGCCGTGCTGCCACTGCAGTACGGCGGCGCCGACGGCGCGGCGGCCGAGCTGTACAAGGCGCCGGCCTCGGACATCAACTTCGTGCTCGCGCTGGCGCTGTTCGTGTTCATCTGCTACCACGCCGCAGGTATCTGGCGCCGCGGCGTGATCGGACACCCGGTCAAGGTCGTCAAGGGCCACGTCGCGTTCCTTGCGCCGATCAACATCGTCGAGGAGCTCGCCAAGCCGATCTCGCTGGCCCTCCGACTTTTCGGCAACATCTTCGCGGGCGGCATCCTCGTGGCCCTCATCGCGATGTTCCCCTGGTACATCCAGTGGTTGCCGAACGCCGTCTGGAAGACCTTCGACTTGTTCGTCGGCCTGATCCAGGCATTCATCTTCTCGCTGTTGACGATCCTGTACTTCAGCCAGTCGATGGAGCTGGAACACGAAGACCACTGAGAGCACTGAGCTTCACTACCGCTAAGTCCCTACGAGCAACGATCACGAACTCTGGCGGCACCGCCCCCAGTTATCAAGGAGGATAAGAGAATGGAAATCGACCCCAACGCCATCATCACGGCTGGTGCGCTGATCGGCGGCGGTCTGATCATGGGCGGCGGCGCGATCGGTGCCGGTATCGGTGACGGTATCGCCGGTAACGCCCTGATCGCCGGTATCGCTCGCCAGCCTGAGGCTCAGGGCCGGCTGTTCACGCCGTTCTTCATCACGGTTGGTCTGGTCGAGGCGGCCTACTTCATCAACCTGGCCTTCATGGCGCTGTTCGTCTTCGCCACTCCGGGCCTGCAGTAATCCACCGGCATGGGTGAGCTCACCACATCTCTCGTCGCCGCCGAAGAGGGCGGAGGGACCAGTAACTTCCTGATCCCCAACGGCACGTTCTTCGCCGTCCTGCTCATCTTCCTGATCACGCTCGGCGTGATCTCGAAATGGGTTGTGCCGCCGATCAGCAAGGTCCTGGCCGAGCGTGAGGCGATGCTGGCCAAGACCGCTGCCGACAACCGCAAGTCGGCCGAACAGGTCGCGGCGGCGCAGGCGGACTACGACAAGACAATGGCCGACGCCCGCAGCGAGGCTTCGTCGATCCGCGATGAGGCCCGTGTCTCGGGCCGCCAGGTGGTCGACGACAAGCGGGCAGCGGCCAGTGGCGAGGTCGCCGAGACGGTGCAGTCCGCGGACGAGCAGTTGTCGCAACAGGGTTCGGCCGCCCGGTCGGATTTGCAGTCCTCCGTCGACGGCCTGTCCGCGACGCTGGCCAGTCGGATCCTGGGCGTCGACGTGAATTCAGGTGGGAGTCGTTAGATGTCGATCTTCATCGGACAGCTGATCGGCTTTGCCGTCATCGTGTTCATCATCGTCAAGTGGGTCGTGCCGCCCGTGAAGGGGCTGATGCAACGGCAGCAGGAGGCTGTGCGGGCCGCCCTGGCCGAGAGTGCCGAAGCGAGCAAGAAGCTCGCCGACGCCGACGCGATGCACGCCAAGGCGGTCGAGGACGCGAAGGCGGCAGGGGCCAAGGTCACCGAAGAAGCGCGGCAGGATTCCGAGCGGATCGCCGCTCAGCTTGCCGAGCAGGCCGACGCTGAAGCCGAGCGGATCAAAGCCCAAGGCGCCCAGCAGGTTCAGCTGATGCGCCAGCAGCTCATCCGGCAGCTGCGCACCGGTCTCGGTGCGGAGTCCGTCGAGAAGGCCACCGAGATCGTCCGCAACTATGTGTCCGATCCGGCCGCGCAGTCCTCGACGGTCGACCGCTTCCTCGACGATCTGGATGCGATGGCTCCGTCATCGACGGTGCTCGAGGCGGGTGCGTCGCTCAATCTGCGCGCCGCCAGCCGCGAGGCGCTCGCCGAAGTGGTCAAGAAGTTCGAGTCGCTCGCGGAGAATGCCGACTCCGGCGCTCTGACCGCGTTGGCCGACAACCTGGCCGCGGTGGCCAAGGTGCTCCTCGACGAGCCCACGCTCACCAAGTACCTCGCCGAACCGGCCGACGATGCCACCGCGAAGGAGCGGCTCGTCGAGCGGTTGTTCGGCGGCAAGGTCGACGACGCCACGCTGGATCTGCTCAAGACCGCCGTCGCGCAACGCTGGTCCAGCGAAGCGAACCTGGTCGACGCGATCGAGCATGTCGCCCGGCTGGCGCTGCTGGTCCGCGCAGAGCGTGACGGGCAGAGCGAAGAGGTCGAGGACCAGCTGTTCCGGTTCGGCCGGTTGCTCGACTCGCAGCCGCAGCTGAGCAGGCTGTTGGCCGACACCACGGTGCCTGCCGACAAGCGTGTCAACCTGCTGACGAAGGTCCTCGACAGCAGCGACGGTGTCAACGACACCGCCAAGGCGCTATTGACGCAGACCGTCGACCTGATTCGCGGTGAATCCGCCGACGACGCGGTCAACGACCTCGCCGAGCTCGCGGTGTCCCGGCGTGGCGAGGCCGTCGCCCAGGTCACCGCAGCGGCCGACCTCACCGACGCGCAGCGCAACCGGTTGACCGAGGTGCTGAGCCGGATCTACGGACGCCCGATGTCGGTTCAGCTCGACATCGATCCCGAGGTTCTCGGCGGGCTCCTGATCACGGTCGGTGACGAGGTCATCGACGGTTCCATCTCCTCGCGGTTGGCCGCGGCCCGCACCGGGCTGCCGGACTGACCGCCCCAGAACTCGAGCAGTAACAAACACGAAGGCAGGAACGAAAAGCCATGGCAGAGTTGACAATCTCGGCTTCTGACATCGAAGGGGCGATCGAGGACTACGTCTCCTCCTTCACCGCCGAGTCCGACCGTGAAGAGATCGGCATCGTCGTCGACGCCGGCGACGGCATCGCCCACGTCGAGGGTCTGCCCTCGGTGATGACGCAGGAGCTGCTGGAGTTCCCCGGTGGGGTTCTGGGCGTCGCACTGAACCTCGACGAGCACAGCGTGGGCGCCGTGATCCTGGGTGACTTCGAGAAGATCGAAGAGGGCCAGCAGGTCAAGCGCACCGGCGAGGTGTTGTCGGTGCCGGTCGGTGACGCGTTCCTCGGCCGCGTGGTGAACCCGCTGGGGCAGCCGATCGACGGTCAGGGCGACATCGAGTCCGACACCCGGCGCGCACTGGAACTGCAGGCTCCGTCGGTGGTTCAGCGCCAGGGCGTGTCCGAGCCGCTGCAGACCGGTATCAAGGCCATCGACTCGATGACCCCGATCGGGCGCGGCCAGCGCCAGCTGATCATCGGTGACCGCAAGACCGGCAAGACCGCCGTCTGTGTCGACACCATCCTCAACCAGCGTGAGGCGTGGGAGACCGGCGACCCCAAGCAGCAGGTGCGTTGCGTCTACGTCGCCATCGGCCAGAAGGGCACCACGATCGCGTCGGTGAAGCGCGCTCTCGAAGAGGGCGGTGCGATGGAGTACACCACCATCGTCGCGGCCCCCGCCTCCGACGCCGCCGGCTTCAAGTGGCTGGCGCCCTACACCGGTTCGGCCATCGGCCAGCACTGGATGTACGACGGCAAGCACGTCCTGATCGTTTTCGACGACCTGTCCAAGCAGGCCGACGCCTACCGCGCAATCTCGCTGCTGCTGCGTCGCCCGCCGGGCCGCGAGGCGTTCCCCGGTGACGTGTTCTACCTGCACTCCCGGCTGCTGGAGCGTTGCGCGAAGCTGTCCGACGAGCTCGGCGGCGGGTCGATGACGGGTCTGCCGATCATCGAGACCAAGGCCAACGACATCTCGGCGTTCATCCCGACCAACGTCATCTCGATCACCGACGGTCAGTGCTTCCTGGAGTCCGACCTGTTCAACCAGGGCGTGCGTCCGGCCATCAACGTTGGTGTGTCGGTGTCCCGTGTCGGCGGTGCCGCGCAGATCAAGGCCATGAAGGAGGTGGCGGGCTCGCTGCGTCTGGAGCTGTCGCAGTACCGCGAGCTGGAGGCGTTCGCCGCGTTCGCCTCGGATCTTGATGCCGCCTCCAAGGCGCAGCTGGATCGTGGTGCTCGCCTGGTCGAGCTGCTCAAGCAGCCCCAGTACACCCCGTACCCGGTCGAGGACCAGGTCGTCGCGATCTACCTCGGCACCGGCGGTCACCTGGATTCGGTTCCTGTCGAAGACGTGGCGCGTTTCGAGGCGGAACTGCTCGAGCATTTGAAGGCCTCGCACAGCGACATCCTGCAGAGCATCCGCGAGAGCAAGAAGCTCTCCGAGGAGGTCGAGGAGAAGCTGGTCAACGTCATCAACGAGTTCAAGAAGGGCTTCTCGGCTTCCGACGGCAGCTCCGTGGTGGTCAACGAAGCCGAGGCTGAGGCGATGGACGAGGCAGACGTCGAGAAGGAATCCGTCAAGGTCCGCAAGCCGGCCCCCAAGAAGTAGGACCGGGAAGGTCTGGAGAGCTAGATGGCTGCAACACTGCGCGAGCTCCGTGGGCGCATCCGTTCCGCCGGGTCGATCAAGAAGATCACCAAGGCCCAGGAACTGATCGCCACGTCGCGAATCGCCAAGGCGCAGGCCCGAGTCGAGGCGGCTCGGCCCTACAGTGCTGAGATCACCAACATGCTCACCGAGCTCGCGAGCGCCAGCGCGCTGGATCATCCGCTGCTCGTCGCCCGGGAGAACCCGCGGCGGGCCGCTGTGCTGGTGGTGTCCTCGGACCGCGGGCTGTGCGGCGCGTACAACGCGAACGTGCTCCGGCAGGCCGAGGAGCTGTTCTCGCTGCTGCGCGAAGAGGGCAAGGAACCGGTCCTGTACGCCGTCGGGCGCAAGGCATTGGGCTACTTCAGCTTCCGTCAGCGCCAGGTGGTCGAGTCCTGGACCGGGTTCTCGGAGCGTCCGACGTACGAGAACGCCCGCGAGATCGCCGACACCCTGGTGACGGCCTTCATGTCGGGCGCCGACGATGAGGGTGACGACGCGGGTGCCGACGGCATTCTGGGTGTCGACGAACTGCACATCGTCTTCACCGAGTTCAAGTCGATGCTGTCGCAGTCGGCAGCGGCACGCCGCATCGCCCCGATGGTCGTCGAGTACGTCGGCGACGAGCAGCCCGAGGAGGGCCCGCACACGCTGTTCTCGTTCGAGCCGGATCCCGAGACCCTGTTCGACGCACTGCTGCCGCGCTACGTCGCCACCCGCGTGTACGCCGCGTTGCTCGAAGCAGCGGCCTCGGAGTCGGCTTCGCGCCGGCGCGCCATGAAGTCGGCCACCGACAACGCCGACGATCTGATCAAGGCGTTGACCCTGGCGGCCAACCGCGAGCGCCAAGCGCAGATCACCCAGGAAATCAGCGAGATCGTCGGCGGCGCCAACGCACTGGCCGACGCCAAATAGTCTGAGAAGCAAGCCCCTTTAGGAAGCGAAGAGAAAATGACAGCTACCGCCGAAAAGACTGCCGGCCGCGTCGTTCGGATCACCGGTCCCGTGGTCGACGTGGAGTTCCCGCGTGGCTCCGTACCCGAACTGTTCAACGCGCTGCACGCCGAGATCTCTTACAAAGAGTTGTCCAAGACGCTGACGCTGGAGGTCGCGCAGCACCTGGGCGACAACCTGGTCCGCACCATCTCGATGCAGCCCACCGACGGCCTGGTCCGTGGTGTGGAGGTCACCGACACCGGTTCCTCGATCTCGGTGCCCGTCGGCGACGGCGTCAAGGGTCACGTCTTCAACGCCCTCGGTGACTGCCTCGACGAGCCCGGCTACGGCAAGGACTTCGAGCACTGGTCGATCCACCGCAAGCCCCCGGCCTTCGCGGAGCTCGAGCCCCGCACCGAGATGCTGGAAACCGGCCTGAAGGTCGTCGACCTGCTCACCCCGTACGTGCGCGGCGGCAAGATCGCCCTGTTCGGCGGTGCGGGCGTGGGGAAGACGGTGCTCATCCAGGAGATGATCAACCGCATCGCCCGCAACTTCGGTGGTACCTCGGTGTTCGCCGGCGTGGGGGAGCGCACCCGTGAGGGCAACGACCTGTGGGTCGAGCTCGAGGACGCCAACGTGCTCAAGGACACCGCGCTGGTGTTCGGCCAGATGGACGAGCCGCCGGGCACCCGTATGCGCGTCGCGCTCTCGGCGCTGACGATGGCGGAGTTCTTCCGTGACGAGCAGGGTCAGGACGTGCTGTTGTTCATCGACAACATCTTCCGGTTCACGCAGGCCGGCTCCGAGGTGTCCACCCTGCTCGGCCGTATGCCGTCCGCGGTGGGTTACCAGCCGACCCTGGCCGACGAGATGGGCGAGCTGCAGGAGCGCATCACCTCGACCCGTGGCCGGTCCATCACTTCGATGCAGGCCGTGTACGTGCCCGCCGACGACTACACCGACCCGGCGCCGGCCACCACCTTCGCCCACCTCGACGCGACCACCGAGCTCTCCCGGTCGGTGTTCTCGAAGGGCATCTTCCCCGCGGTGGATCCGCTGGCGTCGTCGTCGACGATCCTCGACCCGGCCGTCGTCGGTGACGAGCACTACCGCGTGGCCCAGGAAGTCATCCGAATCCTGCAGCGCTACAAGGACCTTCAGGACATCATTGCGATTCTCGGTATCGACGAGCTGTCCGAAGAGGACAAGCAGCTGGTGAACCGGGCGCGCCGTATCGAGCGTTTCCTGAGCCAGAACATGATGGCCGCCGAGCAGTTCACCGGCCAGCCGGGCTCCACGGTGCCGTTGAAGGAGACCATCGAGGCCTTCGACAAGCTCACCAAGGGCGATTTCGACCACCTGCCGGAGCAGGCGTTCTTCCTCATCGGCGGTCTCGACGATCTGGCGAAGAAGGCCGAGAGCCTCGGCGCCAAGCTGTGAGTGTGGCGGGCACCGGCGCGTTGAGCGTCTGCGCGAAGAGCATTCAGCGGAAGGTGGTGCGGCATGGCTGACCTGCACGTCGAGATCGTCGCCGTGGAGCGCGAGCTGTGGTCGGGGGACGCGACGTTCGTGTTCACCCGCACCACCGCCGGTGAGATCGGCATCCTGCCCCGCCACATCCCGCTGGTGGCGCAGCTGGTCGACGACGCCATGGTGCGGGTCGAGCGCGAAGGTGAGGACGATCTGCGCATCGCCGTCGACGGCGGATTCCTGTCGGTCACCGAGGAAGCGGTTCGGATCCTCGTCGAGAACGCGGCGTTCGAGTCGGAGATCAACGCCGACGAGGCCAAGCAGGACGCGGAGTCCGACGACGAGCGGACCGCGGCATGGGGTCGCGCGCGCCTGCGCGCCCTGGGCCAACTGGACTGACTGCCGATGAGCGCGTCCATGCTGTTCATGGTCGCGCTCGTCGGTGTCCTTCTGCTCGTCGTCATCACGCTGTCCTACCGGCTGTGGAAACTGCGGCAGGTTGGCGGTACCGCCGCGATCCTGCGGGATTTTCCCGCGGTCGGTGGCCACGGTTGGCGGCACGGAGTGATGAGATATCGGGGTGGAGAAGCCGGGTTCTATCGGCTGTCAAGCCTGCGGTGGTGGCCCGACCGCACTCTGAGCCGGCGCGGGCTCGAGATCGTCGCCCGGCGTTCACCACGGGGCGACGAATTCGACATCATGACCGACGAGATCATCGTCCTGGAGCTGCGCGACACGAGCCCTGAGCGTGGTCGCGGCTACGAGATCGCCTTGGATCGAGGCGCTCTGACGGCATTCACATCCTGGCTGGAGTCCCGCCCGTCTCCCCGGGCGCGCCGGAGATCCTACTGAGTCCTCCTACTGACGCTGCCCGCCCGGCTGCCACAGCACGTCCCCGTCGGGGTTGGCCACTCGCGACAGGATGAACAGCAGATCCGAGAGCCGATTCAGATACTTGGCGGGCAGCACGCTGACCGCGTCGCCGTGGGTCTCGACGGCGTGCCAGGCGGACCGCTCTGCCCGGCGGGTCACGGTGCGGGCCACGTGCAGCAGCGCCGACAGCGCGGTGCCGCCGGGCAGGATGAACGAGTTCAGCGCCGGCAGGCCCTCGTTGAATTCGTCGCACCAGGCCTCCAGACGGTCGATATAGCTCTGCTGGATGCGCAGCGGCGGATATTCGGGGTCGGCCACCACCGGCGTCGACAGATCGGCGCCTGCATCGAACAGGTCGTTCTGGATCTGGCGCAGAACCTCGAGAATCCGCTCGTCAGGGTGGCCGAGCGCGACCGCAACCCCGATTGCGGCGTTGGCTTCGTCACAGTCGGCGTAGGCCGACAACCGTGCATCGTTCTTGGAAACCCGGCTGAAATCGCTGAGCCCGGTGGTGCCATCGTCGCCGGTCCGCGTATAGATCCGCGTCAGGTGCACTGCCATGCCAAAACGGTACCGGGCCGTGCCCTTCGGCCGCGGCTCGGCAGCCTGACATGGCCCAGCACGCTGTTTACACTGACCGGCGTGAGCGAGCGTTTCGTGGTGACCGGCGGTTGCCGGTTATCGGGCGAAGTGGCCGTCGGGGGCGCCAAGAACAGTGTGTTGAAGTTGATGGCCGCGGCGCTGCTCGCAGAGGGCACCAGCACGATCACCAACTGTCCCGACATCCTCGACGTCCCGTTGATGGCCGAGGTGCTGCGCGGACTCGGCGCAACCGTGGAACTCGATGGAGACGTCGTCCGGATAACCTCGCCCGACGAGCTCAAGTACGACGCCGACTTCGCCGCGGTCCGCCAATTCCGCGCGTCGGTGTGTGTGCTGGGACCACTGGTCGGCAGGTGCAAGAAGGCGAAGGTGGCGCTTCCCGGCGGTGATGCCATCGGGTCGCGGCCCCTGGATATGCACCAGGCGGGTCTGCGTCAGCTCGGTGCCAGGTGCAACATCGAGCACGGTTGCGTGGTGGCCGAGGCCGATTCTCTGCACGGCGCAGAGATCCAGTTGGAGTTCCCGTCGGTCGGTGCGACCGAGAACATCCTCATGGCCGCCGTCCTGGCCGAGGGGGTCACGACGATCCACAACGCCGCGCGCGAACCGGACGTCGTCGACCTGTGCACGATGCTCAACCAGATGGGCGCCCAAGTCAGCGGTGCGGGATCGTCGACACTGACGATCACCGGCGTCGACCGGCTCTACCCGACCGAACACCGGGTGATCGGCGACCGGATCGTCGCGGCCACCTGGGGGATAGCCGCGGCGATGACGCGCGGGGATATCTCGGTGACGGGCGTCGACCCGGCGCACCTGCAGCTGGTGCTGCACAAGTTGCACGACGCCGGCGCCACGGTGACCCAGACCGACGACGGTTTCCGGGTCGTTCAATACGAGCGTCCGAAGGCGGTCAACGTCGCGACGCTGCCGTTCCCCGGCTTCCCGACCGACCTGCAGCCGATGGCGATCGGCCTGGCGGCGGTCGCGGACGGCACATCGATGATCACCGAGAACGTGTTCGAGGCCCGCTTCCGCTTTGTCGAAGAGATGATCCGGCTCGGAGCCGACGCCCGCACCGACGGTCACCATGCCGTGGTGCGGGGGATTCCCCAGCTTTCCAGTGCGCCTGTGTGGTCTTCCGACATCCGCGCGGGCGCTGGGCTGGTGCTCGCAGGCCTGGTCGCCGACGGCGACACCGAAGTTCACGACGTGTTCCACATCGATCGCGGCTACCCGAAGTTCGTGGAAAATCTGCTCAGCCTCGGCGCCGAGATCGAGCGGGTAAGCTAGATCTTGTGCGGCTGTAAAACGGCTGCGCCCCTCTGACCAGCGGATTTGACTTCGAAAGAAGGCAAGTTCTAATCTAATCGAGTCGCCGCGGAAACGCGGAGAACAGAGTCTTGACTAGCTGGACGAGATAGTTTAAGCTGGCAGGGTTGCCCTGAAAAGGGTCGGTCACAAGACTCGGGCGTGTTGTTTGAGAACTCAATAGTGTGTTTGGTGGTTTTTGTTTGTTGTTTTTTGGCCTGCCTCTTTTTCCCGTTTAGGGGTGGGTTGTTTTTGGATGCCAGTTTTTGGTGTCTTGTTTGATGATCGGATTTCTCTGATTGTGAATTCTGCCTGCACTTTTTGGTGTGGGGGTTTTTGTTTGGAGAGTTTGATTCTGGCTCAGGACGAACGCTGGCGGCGTGCTTAACACATGCAAGTCGAACGGAAAGGCCCTTCGGGGTACTCGAGTGGCGAACGGGTGAGTAACACGTGGGTGATCTGCCCTGCACTTTGGGATAAGCCTGGGAAACTGGGTCTAATACCGAATACACCCTTCTGGCTGCATGGTCTGGGAGGGGAAAGCTTTTGCGGTGTGGGATGGGCCCGCGGCCTATCAGCTTGTTGGTGAGGTTATGGCTTACCAAGGCGACGACGGGTAGCCGGCCTGAGAGGGTGACCGGCCACACTGGGACTGAGATACGGCCCAGACTCCTACGGGAGGCAGCAGTGGGGAATATTGCACAATGGGCGCAAGCCTGATGCAGCGACGCCGCGTGAGGGATGACGGCCTTCGGGTTGTAAACCTCTTTCGCCAGGGACGAAGCGCAAGTGACGGTACCTGGAGAAGAAGGACCGGCCAACTACGTGCCAGCAGCCGCGGTAATACGTAGGGTCCGAGCGTTGTCCGGAATTACTGGGCGTAAAGAGCTCGTAGGTGGTTTGTCGCGTTGTCCGTGAAAACTCACAGCTCAACTGTGGGCGTGCGGGCGATACGGGCAGACTGGAGTACTGCAGGGGAGACTGGAATTCCTGGTGTAGCGGTGGAATGCGCAGATATCAGGAGGAACACCGGTGGCGAAGGCGGGTCTCTGGGCAGTAACTGACGCTGAGGAGCGAAAGCGTGGGGAGCGAACAGGATTAGATACCCTGGTAGTCCACGCCGTAAACGGTGGGTACTAGGTGTGGGTTTCCTTCCTTGGGATCCGTGCCGTAGCTAACGCATTAAGTACCCCGCCTGGGGAGTACGGCCGCAAGGCTAAAACTCAAAGAAATTGACGGGGGCCCGCACAAGCGGCGGAGCATGTGGATTAATTCGATGCAACGCGAAGAACCTTACCTGGGTTTGACATGCACAGGACGCCGGCAGAGATGTCGGTTCCCTTGTGGCCTGTGTGCAGGTGGTGCATGGCTGTCGTCAGCTCGTGTCGTGAGATGTTGGGTTAAGTCCCGCAACGAGCGCAACCCTTATCTTATGTTGCCAGCGCGTAATGGCGGGGACTCGTGAGAGACTGCCGGGGTCAACTCGGAGGAAGGTGGGGATGACGTCAAGTCATCATGCCCCTTATGTCCAGGGCTTCACACATGCTACAATGGCCGGTACAAAGGGCTGCGATGCCGTGAGGTGGAGCGAATCCTTTCAAAGCCGGTCTCAGTTCGGATCGGGGTCTGCAACTCGACCCCGTGAAGTCGGAGTCGCTAGTAATCGCAGATCAGCAACGCTGCGGTGAATACGTTCCCGGGCCTTGTACACACCGCCCGTCACGTCATGAAAGTCGGTAACACCCGAAGCCGGTGGCCTAACCCCTTGTGGGAGGGAGCCGTCGAAGGTGGGATCGGCGATTGGGACGAAGTCGTAACAAGGTAGCCGTACCGGAAGGTGCGGCTGGATCACCTCCTTTCTAAGGAGCACCACGAGAATCAGGCCCGCCCACATCGTGTGGGGGTTCGGTGATCTGATCGATTCGTTGGATGGCCCTGGCCTGTAGTGGGTTTCAGGGTCTGGTGCAGGCAACAGACATTGGCGCATGGGTAGGGAAATGCCGTGCGCGGCTGCCAGACACACTATTGGGCTTTGAGACAACAGGCCCTGCAGCCCCGTTGGGGGGTGGCCATTGCCCGTTGGGGTGGTGGAGCGTGTTGTTGCCCTGCTTTGGTGGTGGGGTGTGGTGTTTGATTTGTGGATAGTGGTTGCGAGCATCGAGATGATGGCTTGTATGAGGGCCTGTCTTCCTTTGTGGGGGTGGGTTTTCTTGTGTGGGTTGTCATTTCATGTAATGCAAATTTTTCTGATACTCGCATGCATCTCGTTGTGGGGTGTGTGTGGGTGACTCATTTTTGGTTTTGTGTTGTAAGTGTTTAAGGGCGCATGGTGGATGCCTTGGCACTGGGAGCCGATGAAGGACGTGGGAGGCTGCGATATGCCTCGGGGAGCTGTCAACCGAGCGTGGATCCGAGGATGTCCGAATGGGGAAACCCGGCACGAGTGATGTCGTGTCACCCAACGCTGAATATATAGGCGTTGGGGGGGAACGCGGGGAAGTGAAACATCTCAGTACCCGTAGGAAGAGAAAACAAAAGTGATTCCGTGAGTAGTGGCGAGCGAAAGCGGAGGATGGCTAAACCGTGTGCATGTGATACCCGGCGGGGGTTGTGTGTGCGGTGTTGTGGGGTCTGTGTTCTGGTCCGCCGCCGTGGGCAGCAGCAGTGAGAAAATCAGGTGTTAGGCGAAGTGGCCTGGGATGGTCTGCCGTAGTGGGTGAGAGCCCCGTAGTCGAAAACTCCTGATCTGCTGTCACAGGTTTCCCCGAGTAGCAGCGGGCCCGTGGAATCTGCTGTGAATCTGCCGGGACCACCCGGTAAGCCTGAATACTTCCCAGTGACCGATAGCGGATGAGTACCGTGAGGGAATGGTGAAAAGTACCCCGGGAGGGGAGTGAAATAGTACCTGAAACCGTGCGCTTACAATCCGTCAGAGCCTTCGTTTTTGCGTGGGGTGATGGCGTGCCTTTTGAAGAATGAGCCTGCGAGTCAGGGACATGTCGCGAGGTTAACCCGGGTGGGGTAGCCGTAGCGAAAGCGAGTCTGAATAGGGCGTATCCGCACAGTTGTGTGTGGTGTAGTGGTGTGTTCTGGACCCGAAGCGGAGTGATCTACCCATGGCCAGGGTGAAGCGCGGGTAAGACCGCGTGGAGGCCCGAACCCACTTAGGTTGAAGACTGAGGGGATGAGTTGTGGGTAGGGGTGAAAGGCCAATCAAACTCCGTGATAGCTGGTTCTCCCCGAAATGCATTTAGGTGCAGCGTCGCAGTGTTCGTGTCGGAGGTAGAGCTACTGGATGGCCGATGGGCCCCACAGGGTTACTGACGTCAGCCAAACTCCGAATGCCGACACGGTGTAATGCGGCAGTGAGACGGCGGGGGATAAGCTCCGTGCGTCGAGAGGGAAACAGCCCAGATCGCCGGCTAAGGCCCCTAAGCGTGTGCTAAGTGGAAAAGGATGTGCAGTCGCGAAGACAACCAGGAGGTTGGCTTAGAAGCAGCCACCCTTGAAAGAGTGCGTAATAGCTCACTGGTCAAGTGATTGTGCGCCGATAATGTAGCGGGGCTCAAGCACACCGCCGAAGCCGCGGCAGCACACTTGTGTGCTGGGTAGGGGAGCGTCCTGCATCCGGTGAAGCAGCAGAGTGATCTAGCTGTGGAGGGTGTGGGAGTGAGAATGCAGGCATGAGTAGCGATAAGGCAAGTGAGAACCTTGCCCGCCGGAAGACCAAGGGTTCCTGGGCCAGGCCAGTCCGCCCAGGGTGAGTCGGGACCTAAGGCGAGGCCGACAGGCGTAGTCGATGGACAACGGGTTGATATTCCCGTACCCGTGTGTGAGCGTCCCTGATGAATCACCGGTACTAACCGCCCAAAAGGCGACAGATCAATCCCTTCGGGGAGCGACCGTCGCCGGCTGCGCGGGACCTTCGGTGGTAGTAGTCAAGCGATGGGGTGACGCAGGAAGGTAGCCGTACCGGTCAGTGGTAATACCGGGGTAAGCCTGTAGGGCGAGTGATAGGTAAATCCGTCACTCATGATGCCTGAGAGGTGATGCATAGCCGATTGAGGCGAATTCGGTGATCCTATGCTGCCGAGAAAAGCCTCTAGCGAGCGCACACACGGCCCGTACCCCAAACCAACACAGGTGGTCAGGTAGAGAATACCGAGGCGTACGAGTGAACTATGGTTAAGGAACTCGGCAAAATGCCCCCGTAACTTCGGGAGAAGGGGGACCCCCACACCGTCAAGGCCCTCGCGGCCGGCAGCGGGAGGGGGTGGCACAAACCAGTGAGAAGCGACTGTTTACTAAAAACACAGGTCCGTGCGAAGTCGCAAGACGATGTATACGGACTGACGCCTGCCCGGTGCTGGAAGGTTAAGAGGACCCGTTAACCCTTTCGGGGGTGAAGCGGAGAATTTAAGCCCCAGTAAACGGCGGTGGTAACTATAACCATCCTAAGGTAGCGAAATTCCTTGTCGGGTAAGTTCCGACCTGCACGAATGGCGTAACGACTTCTCAGCTGTCTCAACCATAGACTCGGCGAAATTGCATTACGAGTAAAGATGCTCGTTACGCGCGGCAGGACGAAAAGACCCCGGGACCTTCACTACAACTTGGTATTGGTGCTCGATACGGTTTGTGTAGGATAGGTGGGAGACTGTGAAGCCCTCACGCCAGTGAGGGTGGAGTCGTTGTTGAAATACCACTCTGATCGTATTGGGCCTCTAACCTCGGACCGTCTATCCGGTCCAGGGACAGTGCCTGGTGGGTAGTTTAACTGGGGCGGTTGCCTCCTAAAATGTAACGGAGGCGCCCAAAGGTTCCCTCAACCTGGACGGCAATCAGGTGTTGAGTGTAAGTGCACAAGGGAGCTTGACTGCGAGACGGACATGTCGAGCAGGGACGAAAGTCGGGACTAGTGATCCGGCACCTCTGAGTGGAAGGGGTGTCGCTCAACGGATAAAAGGTACCCCGGGGATAACAGGCTGATCTTCCCCAAGAGTCCATATCGACGGGATGGTTTGGCACCTCGATGTCGGCTCGTCGCATCCTGGGGCTGGAGCAGGTCCCAAGGGTTGGGCTGTTCGCCCATTAAAGCGGCACGCGAGCTGGGTTTAGAACGTCGTGAGACAGTTCGGTCTCTATCCGCCGCGCGCGTCAGAAGCTTGAGGAAACCTGTCCCTAGTACGAGAGGACCGGGACGGACGAACCTCTGGTCTACCAGTTGTCCCACCAGGGGCACCGCTGGATAGCCACGTTCGGACAGGATAACCGCTGAAAGCATCTAAGCGGGAAACCCCCTCCAAGACCAGGCTTCTCACCCATTTCAGTGGGATAAGGCCCCCCGCAGACCACGGGATCGATAGACCAGACCTAGAAGCCTCGCAAGAGGTGCAGGGAACTGGCACTAACCGGCCGAAAACTTACAACACCAACAAAACCTCGCAACCACAACCACAAACCACACCACCCCCACCACCAATAAACAAGGGGCTATAAACTTCCCCACCACGGGGATCACTCAAAAACGAGTGAATACAGTTACGGCGGTCCATAGCGGCAGGGAAACGCCCGGTCCCATCCCGAACCCGGAAGCTAAGCCTGCCAGCGCCGATGATACTACCCACACGGGTGGAAAAGTAGGACACCGCCGAACACAAATTGACCTGTGCCCCCCAATTCTGTTGGGGGGCACAGGCATTTGTGCATCCGGTGAAATCTGCCGTCTACGTTCGGGTGAAAGTGTGGGTATTCGCCCGCTTCATTTTGTGGTTATGTCGCTCGGCTTAGAGGGGCAATTCATCGTCACTTCTTCGGCTCTCGGGGAGCTGTGGCGGCCTTTTTAGACGAGTAATGCGGAACCGACGCTGTCCTTTGTCCGGTGATTGGTGTGGGACTGCCGGCACCTCTTAATCGAATAGCGTCAGAATCGCCGGCGCGTTATTGCGCTCCATGCCCAGAAGCGTCTTCTTGCGGTCCAATCCGCCTCCGTAGCCGGTGAGACTGCCATTGGCGCCGATCACGCGATGACACGGCACGATGATCCCGATCGGATTATGTCCATTGGCCAATCCGACCGCCCTGAAGGCCCCCGGAGCGTCGATCTGCCTGGCGATGTCGCCGTACGACCTCGTCTCGCCGTAGGGGATCGTCAGCAGCGCCTCCCATACTCGCCGCTGAAAGGGCGTGCCGAGCAGTTCGAGCGTCAAGTCGAAGTCCCGGCGGGTGCCACCGAAGTACTCCTGCAACTGCGTCACGGCATCGGCGAATGCGTCATCGTCCCGTTCCCAGCCGGCACGGTCCGGTTCGTATGTCTGGTCCACCATCCGCAGGTGACGCAATCGTCCCGCGGTCCCGGCGAGTGTCAGCAAGCCCACCGGGCTGTCCATCGTTCGGTACTGCGCCACGTCCCTCATTTCGTCTTCGGCGGCCACTGATTGACGCTGTGATCGAGTGCGGTCCAGAGGTGCTGCGTCGCATACGAACGCCAAGGGCGCCAGCGGGTACTGCGCTCGGCGAGTCCGCGGGGGGTCGCCGGTAGGCCGATCTGTTTGGCCGCCACGGCCACACCGAGGTCGGTGCCGGGGAAGGCGTCGGGATCGCCGAGCCCTCGCATGGCGATCATCTCCGTCGACCACGGACCGATGCCGGGCAGCGTGAGAAGCTGCGCGCGGGCGGCGTCCCAGTCGCAGCCCGGGTCGAGCACCACGGCGCCGTCGGTGAGCGCGCTCACCAGCGCATGGAGGCTACGCCGGCGCGCCGCGGGGAACGCCAAATGGTCCGGGTCGATGGCGGAAAGCTCTGTCACGGAGGGGAACACGTGGGTGAGGCCGCCGTCGGGATCGTCGATCGGGCGCCCGTACGCCTGGACGAGTCGGCTGGCGTGGGTGCGTGCCGCAGCCATCGACACCTGCTGGCCGAGGACGACCCGGACGGCGAGCTCGTGTTCGTCCACCGTCCGTGGAATACGCTGTCCCGGCGCCTTGGCCACCAGAGCGGCCAACCCCTCGTCGGCGCTCAGCGCGCTGACGACGGCCTCGGGATCGGCGTCGAGGTCGAGCAGGCGCCGGCAACGCGCGATCGCCGCCGACAGGTCACGGAAATCGTCGACGACGAGCCGGCATCGCACATGGTCGGGGTGGGGTGTCAGGCTTGCGATGCCCCGGCCGTTCGGCAACCGCAGAGTCCTGCGGTAGGTCCCTTCTTTGACTTCCTCCACTCCCGGTACGGCGCTTGCCGCCAGATGGCCGAACAGGCCCTCGTAGGCGAACGGCGCCCGCACGGGCAACCGCAGGGACACCACGCCGGTTCCGCCGTCACCGCCCCCGCCGCGGCGGGCCCTGGCGCGGCGGCGAAGCATCGTGGGGGTCATGTCGCAGACTGCGCGGACGGTGTCGTTGAACTGCCGGATGCTGGAGAACCCCGCCGCATACGCGGCGTCGGTGAAGGGCATGTCCGTGGTCTCGATCAGCACCCGGGCCATCTGGGCGCGCTGGGCGCGCGCCAGCCCGAGAGGGGTCGCTCCCACCTCGGACTGGGTGAGCCGTTCCAGCTGACGCACGGTGTATCCCAACCGCGCGGCCAGGCCGGCGACTCCTTCCCGGTCAACCGTCCCGTCGGTGATCAGCCGCATCGCGCGGGCGACGACGTCTCCGCGCATGTTCCATTCCGGTGAACCCGGTGACGCGTCGGGCCTGCATCGCTTGCACGCCCGGAAACCCGCCCGCTGGGCGGCCGCCGCGGTCGGATAGAAGCGCAGGTTGTGTGCGTACGGGGGTCGGACCGGGCAACTCGGCCGGCAATAGATCCCTGTGGTGAGCACAGCGGTGACGAACCAGCCGTCGAACCGGGCATCCTTGGATTGCACGGCCCGGTAGCAGCGGTCGAAGTCGGTGTGCACGCATCGACGATGACACGTGGGCCAGGGGTAGAACTAGCGGAAAAACGACATCGTCGTTCGCGGTCCCGCCGGTCCGCGTTGTTCTGGGGCGAACACATTTAGGTCGCCACCTAAGGGCGGTGTGCCGGAGTTCAGGCGCCGCGGTGCACCGGACCCAACCGGTCGGCGATCTGCTCGACGGTCAACTCGACCTCGGCGAGCCGCGCCTGCACCCGCTCGGGTACCCAGGAGAGTGCGATTTCCGCAGGGCCCCAGGTGCTTTCGTCGACGGGAATCAACTTGAACTCCGGCGGAGAGAAGATCTTGCCGATGAACGAGTCCGGGGCGTAGCTGACCACCGCGACCAGATGCCGGTTGAACACCTGGGTGGCCATCTCCACCTCGCCGCCACGCTGGTTGGTGGTGCGCACGATGCGGTGGATGCCCCTGCGGTTGAGCCGACGCGTGAGGCCGGCCAGCACCACCGGGTTGGGTCGGGCGAAGTCGATGGCGACTTCACGGTCGCGCAGTTCCTCGATGGACACCAGGTCCTTGGCCGCAAGCGGGTCGTCGAACCGGACGGCGATCCCGCCCTGGTAGCTGGCCACCACCTTGTGCCGGAGCCGCTTGTCGGTGGCGGGCAGGTGGATCAGACCGAGTTCGGACTGCCCGGCGATCAGCTTGGCGGTGACCTCGGCGGCGGAACCCGGCACGCTGAACTCGGTCGGTACCGGCAGTCCCGCGATGACGGCTTCCAGTTCGGCGAGAAGGTCCGAGGGGGCATAGGCCGTCGCGCTGACCCGGATCGGCGCCAGGCCGCGCACCCCGCGGGTCGCGGCCGACCTGAAGTCCTCAACCTGGCGCAGGATCTCGCGCGCCGGACCCACCAACTGCCGGCCGAGCGGGCTGAGTCGCACCTCGTGGTAGCCGCGTTCGAACAACGGTCCGCCGAGTTCTTTCTCCAGCAGCTTGATCTGCTTGCTCAGCGGCGGAGGCGTGATCATCAACTTGTCGGCAGCGCGCTTGAAATGCAGTTCGTCCGCGACAGCGACGAAATACCTGAGCCTGGTGAAGTCGATGTCCATTCCCGTCGCATCCGCATGTGGGGCTGCTGCCACCTGGAATGCTACGAGATCGGCGCCGCCGCCCTGATCACGGCTGGGCGGGGACCCCCACCACCGGGCTCTCCAGCACACCGCGCTCCAGTAGCGCAGCGATCTCGGCGGCGTCGAGCCCGAGCAGTTCGGTGGCGATCTCGGCGGTCTGCTCACCGAGCAACGGCGCCTGTCCCAGCGGCGGGTCGGGCACGTGATCGCAGTGGATCTGGACGTTCTCCATCATGAACGGCTCGGTTCCATGCGGGTGCAGTTCCTCGCGGAACGCGCGGCGCTGCTCGTAGTAGCCCCACCCCGGGATCTCATGGGCGTGCAGCACCGCGCCGGCCGGTACACCCGCGGCCTGCAATACGGTCATCGCGTCCAGATGCGACCGTTGCGCGGTCCAGACGCGCACGGCCTCGTCCAGCGAGGCAGACTGTTGCGCGGAGTGGCCCACGACGCCGGCCAGCGCGCGGCGGTCGGTGTCGTCGCGCACGGTGATCGCGACCCACTGGTCGTCACCGGCGGTGCGATACAGGCCCCACGGGCTGTCCGCGGCCACCGTGCCGGTGTCGGTGTGCCCTGCGCGCTGCAGCGCATCGGCGGCGATGTCGGCGGCGAGGTGGCTCAGCATCACCTCAGCCTGCGAGATGCTGGCCGCGCCGCCCTCGCCGGTGCGCTCGCGCCGCAGCAGCAACGCCAGTGCCGACAGCGTCCCGATCCGCGCGGCCACGTGGTCGG
Source organism: Mycobacterium sp. SMC-8 (assembly GCF_025263565.1). Lineage (NCBI taxonomy): Bacteria > Bacillati > Actinomycetota > Actinomycetes > Mycobacteriales > Mycobacteriaceae > Mycobacterium > Mycobacterium sp. SMC-8. The sequence continues at coordinate 6,207,517 of NZ_CP079865.1, read as the reverse complement.
GGTAGACGGTGACGGTGTCGCAGAACGTGTCGACTTCGCCCGGGTAGGTCCACAGATTCGTGAAACCCACCGCGGCGCGCACCAGCGGGCCGTAGCCCAACCGCTTGGCCCACGGGCCCGTCGGGCCGAACGCGGAACTGTCGACCACCACGATGTTCGGGTTGATCCGGCGCAGCGTCGCGTAGTCCATTCCGAGTGCTTCGGCCACACCTGGCTTGTAGTTCGTCAGCACCACATCCGACTGCGTCACGAGTCGGTGCGCGAGTTCCCGGCCCTCCTCCAGGCGCAGGTCGATGCCGATCGACCGCTTGTTTCGGTGGCCCGCCGCGAACGGCTGCGTCATCGCTGTCGGTCTGCCGATCCGCAGGCCGTCCATATGTGCGGAATGTTCGATCTTGACCACGTCGGCGCCGAGGTCACCGAAAAGCCTTGCGGTGTCGGCTCCGACGACGATCACGCCGAGATCGAGGACGCGGACACCGCCGAGCGGCAGACCCTGGCCCTGGCGGTCGCGAGCGGCCAGCAGCGGCGCCTCCGACGGGCGCGGTGCCGCGGTCGCCGGCACGTTCAGCGCGCTGGCCCGATGGCCGTCGATCTCGCTGACGCCCGCCGGAATCGGCGCCACCACACCGGGGGCCAGTTCCGCGTCGTGGAAGAAACCGCGGGTGGTGAAGTGTTCGGCATCGAGTGCTTCCGACAGCGTGAGAACCGCCGCCGCGGGCACACCGTGCGCCTGGCACTGAGTTTCCAGTTCCGCGCGCGTCTTGTCGGCGCAGAAGCGTTCGATCGCTTCGAGAAGATGTGGTGACCTGAAACGCTTTCCGAGCTTGTCGTAGGACGGATCGGCGAACTCTTCGGGCTTGCCCATCAACGTGAACATGCCGTGCCACTGCCGCTTCGACAGGATGCAGATGCGAACGTGCCCGTCCTTGCATCCGATGATCGGGTAGCGCTGCTTCTCGGCATTCCAGTCGCGCTGCTGGGCGCTGACCGCGACACCGGCCGACGCGCTGCCCGCAGACCCGAACGGCGGATCGAGGGCCTGCATCGCGCCGTCGAGGACCGCGAAGTCGATCAGATCGCCTTCGCCGGTGCGTAACCGGTCCAGGAACACACTCAGCGTCATCACCGCGGCCTGCCCGGCCGCCACCTGGTACGGCAGATCTGCGGGTGGGATCAGCGGCTCCCGCCCGGGAATGCCGGACCGCGACAGCTCGCTCGAAAGTGCGTGCAGCACAGGGCCAGTCGCCTGCCACGTGCGGTACTCCGAATCGCGCCCGAAATCACTGATCGACAGGATCACCAGATCGGGGTGCTGGGCGCGGATGGTGCGCACCTCCAGAGCCGCCTCGGCCTGCGAGCCGGGACGGGTGTTCTCGATCAGGATGTCGGCGCGGTCGAGCAGTCCGGCGAACGTCTGCCGGCCGGCCGGAGTCGACGCGTCCACCTCGACGACGGGCATGCCGTTGCGGTTGATCGCGGTGCCGATCGGCACGCCGTCGATGTACGGGCCGACCGTCGCATCGTCGGTGATGCCATGCAGCTGTACCACGGTGATCTCGGCGCCCAGGTCGGCGAGAAGGCGCGCGACAGCTGTCATCGGACCGGTGCTCAGATCAAGGATCCGAACACCGGAAAGCGGTGGGTCGTAACTCATCTGATCAGTTCTTCCGGATCTCGCGGAACGCGATGTCGCGGTCGACTTCGGGCTCCTTGGGCAGCCCGAGGACCCGCTCGCCGATGATGTTGCGCTGAATCTGGTCGGTGCCGCCACCGATCGAGGTGAAGAACGCGTTGAGCGTCAGGAAGTTGACGTCGTCGGCCTCCGGGTTCTCGGCCCCGGCCAGCAGCGCCTGGGCGCCGATGATGTCGGTCTTCAACCGTGCCTCGGCGTGCAGGATGGCAGACATGGCCAGCTTGCCCAGCGACATGACCGGGCTGGAGGTCCCCTGCTTGGCGTCGGCCTTGGCGCGAGCATTGTTGAGACTGTTCAGTTCTCGCAATGCCAGCACGTCGGCCAGCGACCGGCGGATCGCGGCGACGTCGAGACGGCCATGCTCGCGGGCCAGTTCGACCAGGCCGTTGGCCTTGGAGCTGTTGCGGCCGATCCGACTGCTGGAACCCATGATGGAGCGCTCGTAGGCCAGGGCGGTCTGCAGCACTCGCCAGCCGTTGCCGACGCCGCCGACGACGTAGGCGTCGGGCACCAACGCATCGGTGATGAACACCTCGTTGAAGTGCGATTCACCGGTGATCTGGATGAGCGGGCGCACCTCGATACCGGGCTGCTTCATCGGCACGATGAAGAACGTGATGCCCTGGTGCTTGGGCACATCCCAGTCGGTCCGCGCGATCAACAGCGCGTAGTCGCAGGTCTGTGCACCTGAGGTCCACACCTTCTGGCCGTTGATGGTCCACTGGTCGCCGTCGCGCACCGCGGTGGTACGCACACCGGCCAGATCCGAACCGGCGCCGGGCTCGCTGTAGAGCAGACAGGTGCGCGACTTCTCGGTCAGGAAGTCCCGCAGCAGATCGGCCTTGAGTCGATCGGTGCCGAACGCGAGCGTCGTGTTGGCCGGGATGCTGAACTGGTCCTGGCAGGCGCCGGGCGCGCGGACCGCGCGGAACTCCTCGGCGATCACCTTGGCCAGCTTGTTGGGGTACGCCCGTCCGTACCATTCGGTGGGGTAGGTGGGTGCGCCGTAGCCGGCCTCGACAACCTTGTCCAGCCACGCGATCCGCTCGGGCGGGCTGACCCACGGGTCATCGGACTTGGGCAGCGTGACACCGGTCCAGTTCTGGGCCAGCCATTGGCGGACCTCGGCGCGCAGTTCGTCGGAGCCGGGCAGATTGTTGTCGCTCATTTCTCATGCGCCCTTCGAGAGCAGGTAGCGTTCGCGGTGCGAAGCCGAGCCGCCGAACAGTTGCAGGCTGCTGCGGGCCCGACGGACGTACAGGTGGGCGGGGTGCTCCCAGGTGAAGCCGATGCCGCCGTGCATCTGTACCGCAGCCATGGCGGTCTTCACATAGGCCTCGGCGCAGGCGAACCCGGCCAGCGCGACGGCCCCGGCACGCGCCTCGGCAGTGCTGTCGGCCGTGTCGTCGGTGGAGGCGAGCTGTGCCGCGGCGTTTCGCGCCGCCGAGGTAGCCGACTCGACCTCCAACAGCAGATCGGCAGCCATGTGCTTGAGTGCCTGGAAGCTACCGATCGCCCGGCCGAACTGGAACCGGGTCTTGAGGTAGGAGATGGTGATGTCGAAGATGCGCCGCGTGCCGCCGACCTGCTCACCGGCCGACGCGACCACTGCGAAGTCCAATGCCTCCTGGACGGCCTCCCAGCCCGCGGTGCCGAGGCGGCGCGCGGGGGTGTTGGTGAACGTGTAGGTGGACAGACGCACGGTCGGGTCGAACACGGTGACCGCGGCCCGGTCGAAACCTGTTGCGGCCGTGTCCACCTCGAACACGCCGACACCGTCGTCGGTGCGGGCGACGACCAGCACGACGTCGGCGACCTGCCCCCACGTGACGTAGTGCGCGGCGCCGGTGAGGGTGCCGTCGGCACCCGCTTGCACGTCCACGCCGTCGGCCGTCCACGAACCGGTCCGGCCTGTCAGGGCCACGGTGCCGATGGCAGCGCCGTCGGCCAGAGAGGGCAGCAATCGCTGCTTGTCCTCGTCGGAACCCGCTGCGTTGATCAATGCGACGGTCAGCACGGCGCTGGAGATGAACGGTCCCGGAAGCAGCGCGGCGCCGGTCTCCTCGGCGACGGCTTCGAGTTCCAGAGCACCGAAACCCAGCCCGCCGAAGTCGGCGTCGACGAGCATGCCCAGCACACCCTGATCGGCCAATCGACCCCACAGTTCGCGATCGAAGCCCTCCTCGGAGTTCATCACCCGCCGCACGTCGGCCTCGGTGCACTTGTCGGCCAACAGTTCACCGACCGCACTGCGCAGCTCCGCGCGCTCGGCCACACTGATCGTCATCCTCAACCGCCTCTCCCGGCTCGTCCCCACCATGCTCGACGTCGTTGGCCGTCGCTGTACATCACGAATCCGGACACCGACCGATTTCCGGTTGGGACATGCCGATCCGGGGCAGGTTTGCCAACCGAGGCGGTCCCGTCCTTCGCGGTGACCTACGGTTCACCGGCCGGGGTGGCCAGCCGCGTGGGCTGATCGTGCCCGCGCAGCGTCACGGTCTCACCCAGCTGCCAGTGCGCACGCTCGGACTCGGTCGCGCCCTCGACCGCGTCGGCCGAGGCCACCAGCAGGTGAGGCTCGTTCTTGGCCAGTTCGCTCAATCTCGCGGCTTCGTTGACCGGCTCACCGATCACCGTGTACTCGAAACGTTCCTTGGCCCCGACATTGCCCGCCACCACCTGGCCGGCCGCTACGCCGATGCCCGCGGCGCACTCCGGCACCTCGGTGCGCAGCCGCCGCGCCATCGCGCGGGCTGCCGAGAGCGCCTCGGTCTCGGCGTTGTCCAGCGCGACGGGCGCGCCGAACACCGCCAGGACCGCGTCGCCCTCGAACTTGTTCACCAGCCCGTGGTGGTTGTCGACCTCGTCGACGACCACGTCGAAGAACCGGTTGAGCAACTCGACGACCTCGGCGGCGGGCCTGCTCGTGACGAGCTGGGTGGAACCGATGATGTCGATGAAGATGACGGCCGCGTGGCGTTCCTCGCCGCCGAGTTCTATCTGCTGCTTCTCGGCGGCCAGGGCGACTTCGCGGCCGACGTGCCGGCCGAAAAGGTCGCGCACCCGCTCGCGTTCGCGTAAGCCGTGCACCATCGAGTTGAAGCCGCGCTGCAGCTCACCGAGTTCGGTGCCGTCGAACACCACCAGGTTGCAGTCCAGATCGCCGTCCTCCACGTGCTGGAGCGCGGCCCGCACGACGCGCACCGGGGTGGCGATGAGCCATGACAGCAGCCACATCAGGATCAACCCGAAGAGCAGGGCGACCAGCGCGATGATCATCACTGCTATGGCGAACTGCGTCGAGCTCAGATTCTGCAGGGCCAGCGCGAATATCGCGAGCAGCAGGATGCCGAGGACGGGCACCCCGGAACTCAGCAGCCACACGGTCATGGTCCGGCCCATCACACCGTGCGCCAGCCGGCGCGGCGGCCGGCCCGCCTCGAGCGCCTGCGCGGCGATCGGGCGCAACGCGAACTCGGTGATCATGTAACACGCGGTCGCGACCACGATGCCCGGAAAGCCCACCGCGAACAGGAACCGCGGGATGAAGGCCGTGTCCTGCAGGCCGTACAGCAGCGTCAGCAGCGCAGCGCCGAAACCCCAGAGCAGCAGCAGCATCTGCGCCACCCGCGACGGGGCGAGGAACACGTTGCGCTGATCGGTGCGCGTCGGGCTGCGCTCTTCGATCGCCCAGCGCAACGACCCGACGGTCCGCGAGGTGATCCACGCCGTGCCGAAAACCAGGGCCAGCACCATGTAGGCGGGCACGACGCCGAAGGTCAGCCACGCGGGGGCGTCGGAGAAGACACTGGGCACCGGGATGGCGACCGTGTTGAGCAACAGCGACACCGCGATGCCCAGGATGTTGGTGAACAGGAGAAGGATTGTCAGGATGACCTGGATGCGGACGCGTCGTCGGGCTTGGCTTTCCTCCGGCTTGCCCAGCAGCCAGGACCCGTAGTCCGGCGTCCCCAGCCGCCCGCTCTGTCGAGTCACCCTCTCCAGCACTCGGCCCAACCGATGCGGCACGCTCTTCGTCGCGTTCATTGTGGCGTCAGCCTAGTGACACTTCGTCCGACATCTATGGTGGTTCCGTGCGCCTCGTCATCGCCCAGTGCACCGTGGACTACGTCGGACGACTCACCGCTCACCTGCCTTCGGCCCGGCGGCTGTTGCTGTTCAAGGCAGACGGGTCGGTCAGTGTGCATGCCGACGACCGTGCCTACAAGCCCCTGAACTGGATGTCTCCCCCCTGCTGGATCATCGAGCAGCCCGACGGCGAAGCGCCGGTCTGGGTGGTCGAGAACAAGGCGGGGGAGCAGTTGCGGATCACGGTGGAGGGAATCGAGCACGACTCCTCCCATGAGTTGGGTGTCGACCCGGGTCTGGTCAAGGACGGCGTCGAGGCGCATCTGCAGGCCCTGCTGGCCGAGCACGTCGAACTGCTCGGCGCCGGCTACACATTGGTGCGTCGCGAGTACATGACCCCGATCGGGCCGGTCGACCTGCTGTGCCGGGACGAGCGGGGCCGCTCGGTCGCTGTGGAGATCAAGCGCCGGGGCGAGATAGACGGAGTCGAACAACTCACCCGCTACCTCGAGCTGCTTAACCGGGACTCGCTGCTGGCGCCGGTCGCCGGGGTGTTCGCCGCCCAGCAGATAAAACCGCAGGCCCGCACGCTGGCAACTGACCGTGGAATCCGTTGTGTGACTTTGGATTACGACAAGATGCGGGGCATGGACAACGACGAGTTCCGACTGTTCTGATGGGCAGGCGGCGCATTCCGCGCAGACGAGCGCCGGTGCGTGACCCGCTGCCCGCGCCGCGGCGCATCGAGGCGGGCGCCGACGGCTACGACTATGAGGTCCGCACGGTGCCGGGCGCGCGGGCGGCCAAGGCTTACCGGTGTCCGGGGTGCGATCACGAGATTCGGCCGGGCACGGCGCACGTCGTCGTGTGGCCGGTCGACGATCCGGAAGGGGTGGACGATCGGCGTCACTGGCACACGTCGTGCTGGACGCACCGCGCCACGCGCGGTCCGACCCGCCGGTGGTCCTAGTGCGCTGCCGAATCCTTGGCGGGCTCGACCAGCTCGATCAGCACGCCGCCGCCGTCCTTCGGATGGATGAAATTGATCCGCGAGTTCGCGGTGCCGCGCCGCGGGGTGTCGTACAGCAGCCGGACGCCCTGCTCACGCAGGCGCTCGCTGAGCGCGTCGATGTCGCTGGTTCGGTAGGCCAGCTGTTGCAGGCCGGGGCCCCGCTTGTCGATGAACTTGGCGATCGTCGAGGTCTCGTCCAGCGGCGACATCAACTGGATCTGTGCGCTGCCCACCGGCGCGCCGCGCACCGACAGCATCGCCTCGCGGACACCCTGCTCCTCGTTGATCTCCTCATGGAGCACGATCATGCCCAGGTGGTCGTGATACCACTTGATCGCCACGTCCAGATCGGGGACGGCGATGCCGACATGGTCAATCCCGGTCACCAGCGCGGTGGCCAATGCCGGACGGGCGTCAGTCTGCTCGGCGGTCATAACGTAAAGGTAACCTGACAAGATCAGTTTCGAATAGGCCGGTGCGCACGTATAGCCTCTTTCCAGCCATCCGAAACAAGTGTGGAGGTCGTCATGACGACGTCAGTGATCGTTGCTGGAGCGCGTACCCCGGTGGGCAAGCTGATGGGTTCGCTCAAGGATTTCAAGGGCAGTGATCTCGGTGCCGTGGCGATCGCCGGCGCGCTGGAGAAGGCGAACGTTCCCGCCTCCGCGGTCGAGTACGTGATCATGGGCCAGGTGTTGACGGCCGGCGCCGGCCAGATGCCGGCGCGGCAGGCTGCGGTGGCTGCCGGCATCCCGTGGGACGTGGCGTCGCTGACGATCAACAAGATGTGCCTGTCGGGCATCGATGCGATCGCGCTGGCCGATCAGCTGATCCGGGCGGGTGAGTTCGACGTCATCGTCGCCGGTGGTCAGGAGTCGATGACCCAGGCCCCGCACCTGCTGATGAACAGCCGGTCAGGGTACAAGTACGGCGACGTCACGGCGCTCGATCACCTGGCTTACGACGGTTTGCACGACGTGTTCACCGATCAGCCGATGGGCGCGCTGACCGAGCAGCGCAACGACGTCGACCGATTCACCCGCGCCGAGCAGGACGAGTACGCGGCGTCGTCGCATCAGAAGGCGGCCAGGGCGTGGAAGGACGGGGTCTTCGCCGACGAGGTGGTGCCCGTCAAGATCCCGCAGCGCAAGGGCGACCCGATCGAGTTCAGCGAGGACGAGGGCATCCGCGCCGATACCAGCGCCGAGTCGCTCTCGGGCCTGAAGCCCGCGTTCCGCAACGACGGCACCATCACCGCCGGTTCGGCGTCGCAGATCTCCGACGGCGCATGCACGGTCGTGGTGATGAGCAAGGCCAAGGCCGAGGAGTTGGGGCTGAGTTGGCTGTGCGAGATCGGTGCCCACGGCGTGGTGGCCGGTCCGGATTCGACGCTGCAGAGCCAGCCGGCCAACGCGATCAAGAAGGCGCTGACCAAGGAAGGCATCTCGGTCGACCAGCTCGACGTCGTCGAGATCAACGAGGCATTCGCCGCCGTGGCGCTCGCGTCGACCAAGGAGTTGGGGATCGACGCTGAGAAGGTGAACACCAACGGCGGCGCCATCGCTATCGGTCACCCGATCGGGATGTCCGGCGCGCGGATCACGCTGCACGCCGCGCTGGAGTTGGCTCGTCGCGGTTCGGGCTACGCGGTGGCCGCGCTGTGCGGCGCCGGCGGGCAGGGTGACGCCCTGATCCTGCGCAGGCCCTGAGCAACTCGCATCAACGACGCGGTGTAGTAGCTGGTCGTGCGGTCGGGCACAATGGCCGGCATGACTAGCGCTTACGACCTCCGCAGCGCGGCGGGCTGGTTCCGGTTGATCGCTTTTGCCGAGGCGGTCAGCTGGGTCGGACTGCTGCTCGGTATGTACTTCAAGTACCTGGGCTCACCGCAGACCGAGATCGGTGTGAAGGTGTTCGGCCCGGTGCACGGCGGCGTGTTCGTCGCGTTCGGGGTGGCCGCGCTCGTCGTCGGGATCTTGAACAAATGGGGTGTCGGGACGTGGTTGCTGGCGTTGCTGGGCAGCATCGTACCGTTAGGTAGTGTGATCTTCCTCATATGGGCTGATCGCAGTGGTCGGATGGGATCCCAGCCGGTTTCCGACGGGCTTCCTCGACCGGGCGCGCCGGTACCCGAAACGACGTGACAGACTTGAGATGTGACTCGACCTGGACCCCGAATTTCGTCTGCGCTGACGGGAGCTGTCGACCTGTCGGCGCTCAAGCAACGCCCCGCGGCCGGCGATAGCGCGCCGGCAGGGAACCCGGGTGGCGTGGAGATCACCGAAGCCAACCTCGAAGCCGAGGTGCTGGCGCGCTCCACCGAGGTGCCCGTCGTCGTGCTGCTGTGGTCGCCGCGCAGCGATTCCAGTGTCCAACTCGGTGAGGCGCTGTCCGCGCTGGCCGCCGCCGACGGCCCCAAGTGGGCCTTCGCCTCGGTCAATGTCGACACCACGCCGCGCGTCGCGCAGATGTTCGGTGTGCAGGCGGTGCCGACCGTTGTGGCGTTGGCCGCGGGCCGACCGCTGTCCAGTTTCGAGGGCATGCAGCCGCCCGAGCAGCTGCGGCGCTGGATCGACTCCCTGCTGAGCGCAACAGCCGGCAAGCTCGCCGGGGGTGCCGGCGATGCAGACGGCGCTGAAGCGGTCGATCCCGAGGTTGAGCAGGCGCGCGCCCATCTCGACGCCGGGGATTTCGACGCCGCACGCAACGCGTACCAGGCGATCCTCGACGCCGACCCGAATCATCCCGAGGCCAAGGGCGCAGTGCGTCAGATCGAGTTCCTGCAGCGTGCGACCACGCATTCCCGGGACGCGATCGCCGCGGCCGATGCGGCACCCGACGACATCGACGCCGCGTTCGCCGCCGCCGACGTCGAGGTCATGCAGCAGGATGTCGCCGCCGCGTTCGCGCGGCTGACCGCTCTGGTGAAGCGCACCGAAGGCGACGACCGCACCCGGGTGCGCACCCGCCTCATCGAGCTCTTCGATCTGTTCGACCCAGCCGACCCGGACGTCATCGCGGGGCGGCGCAATCTGGCCAACGCCCTCTACTGATCCCGCCGAAATCGCATTCCATGCGGCCCCGACTCGGGATTTGGCGCGTGGAATGCGATTTCGCCGCAAAGTCGATCAGGGTTTTTCGGGCTCGAACCACAGCGCGGTCAGGGGCGGCAGCACCATCACCGCTGAGGCCGGCCTGCCGTGCCACGGCTCGTCGGTGGCCTCCACGGCACCGTAGTTGCCGATGCCCGAACCGTGATAGGTATCGGAATCGGTGTTGAGCACCTCGCGCCACTTGCCCGCATGCGGCAGCCCCAACTGGTAGCGGGTGTGCTCTGAGCCCGAGAAATTGAACACGCACGCCATCATCGAGCCGTCGTCGCCGAACCGCAGGAAGCTCAGCACGTTGTTGGCGGAGTCGTTCGCGTCGATCCAGGAGTAGCCCTCGGGTTGGGTGTCCCGCGACCACAACGCCCGGCGCGTGCGGTAGATCTCGTTGGCATCGGTGAGCATTCGCAGAATTCCGTCGGAGAAGCCCTGCTCGTCGAGCTGGAACCAGTCGACCCCGCGCTCCTCGGACCACTCGGCACGCTGGCCGAATTCCTGGCCCATGAACAGCAGCTGCTTGCCCGGGTGTGCCCACTGGTAGGCGAGCAGGCCGCGAATGCCTGCGGCCTTGCTGTGATCGTCGCCTGGCATCCGGCCCCACAGCGTGCCCTTGCCGTGCACCACCTCGTCGTGGCTGATCGGCAGCACGTAGTTCTCGCTGAACGCGTACAGCATCGAGAAGGTGATCTCGTGGTGGTGGTAGCTGCGGTGGATCGGGTCCCGCTTGATGAACTCCAACGTGTCGTTCATCCATCCCATGTTCCACTTCATCGAAAAGCCGAGGCCGCCAAGGCTTGTCGGGCGCGTCACGCCCGGCCAGGAGGTCGACTCCTCGGCGATGGTGACGATGCCGGGGTTGATCTTGTGCACGGTGGCGTTCATCTCCTGCAGGAACTGCACGGCCTCGAGATTCTCGCGGCCACCGTAGATGTTCGGCGACCAGCCGCCTTCCGGGCGGGAATAGTCGAGGTAGAGCATCGAGGCGACGGCGTCCACGCGGAGCCCGTCGACGTGGAACTCCTGCAGCCAGTACAGCGCGTTCGCCACCAGGAAGTTGCGCACCTCGGCTCGACCGAAGTCGAACACATAAGTGCCCCAGTCCAATTGCTCGCCGCGGCGGGGATCGCCGTGCTCGTAGAGCGCGGTGCCGTCGAAGCGGCCCAGCGCCCACGCGTCCTTCGGGAAGTGGGCGGGCACCCAGTCCACGATCACGCCGATGCCGGCCCGGTGCAGCGCGTCGACGAGGTAGCGGAACTCGTCGGGAGTGCCGAACCGCGACGACGGCGCATAGTACGAGGTGACCTGGTATCCCCAGGAACCCCCGAACGGATGCTCGGCCACCGGCAGCATCTCGACGTGGGTGAAGCCGTGCTCAACAACATAAGCGGTGAGCTGCTCGGCCAGCTCGGTATAGCTCAGTCCGGGCCGCCATGAGCCCAGGTGCACCTCGTAGGTGCTCATCGGTTCGAAGACGGGATTGCGCAGCGCCCGCCCGCTCATCCACTCCTCGTCGTTCCACGTGTAGTCGCTCTCGAACACGCGCGAGGCGGTCTGCGGAGGGACTTCGGTCGCGAACGCCATCGGATCGGCGCGGTCGGTGACCGCCCCGTCGGCGCCGTGCACCCGGAACTTGTAGAGCCCGCCGTCAGGGAAGTTGGGCCAGAACAGCTCCCACACGCCGGTGGAGCCGAGCACGCGCATCTGCGCCTCGTTGCCCCAGTGGTTGAAATCGCCGGTGACGCTCACACCCTTGGCGTTCGGCGCCCACACCGCGAACGACACCCCGGTGACCTCACCGTCGGGGGTGGTGAAGCTGCGCGGGTGCGCCCCGAGGACCTCCCAGAGCCGTTCGTGCCGGCCCTCGGAGAACAGGTGCAGGTCGACCTCGCCGAGGGTCGGAAGGAACCGGTAGGCATCGGCGACGGTGTGCACGAAGGCCGACTCGTCTTCGGAGTACTTGATCTCGAACCGGTAGTCGATCAGATTGACGAACGGGACCGCGACGGCGAACAGGCCTGCCTCGATGTGGCGCAACGGATATCGCGTGCCGCCGATCACCGCGACCACCTCTACGGCGTGCGGCCGGAAGGCGCGGATCACGGTGTGATCGTCGTATTCATGCGCGCCGAGGACCGAATGCGGGTCGTGGTGCTCGCCGGCCAGCAGCCGGTTCAGGTCGGCGGTGTGCGGCCGCAGGTGCGGGCTGTCCACCTGATTCTGGATATTGGACGCGTTGGTCATGTCGTCACTCCCTACGCAGAAGGTTGGCTCGTTGGTCGGCGGGAACCTGGGGCATGTTGAACACGTGGGCCACGGCTTTGGCCGGCTCCAGACGCACGTAATTGCTCTGGCCCCACTGGTATTCCTCGCCCGAGATCTCGTCGCGCACCCAGAAGCGGTCCTGCAGGTCCATGCCCAGCGCCTCCATGTCCAGCCACAGCGTTCCCTCCTCCGGGCCGAACGGGTTGAGAGTCACCACCACAAGCACCTGATCGCCCGAGACGGGATCGAACTTGCTGTAGGCCAGCAGCGCATCGTTGTCGACGTGGTGGAACTTGATGGTGCGCATCTGCTGCAGAGCCGGGTGCAGGCGGCGGATTTCGTTGAGCCGGGTGATGAATGGCTCCAGCGATTCGCCGTCGGACAGCGCTGCCTCGAAGTCGCGGGGCCGCAACTCGTACTTCTCCGAGTTCAGGTACTCCTCACTGCCCTCGCGCACGGCGCGGTGCTCGAACAGTTCGAAGCCGGAGTACATGCCCCAGGTGGGGCTCATCGTCGACGCGAGCACGGCCCGGATCGCGAACATGCCCGGACCGCCGTGCTGCAAGCTCTCGTGCAGGATGTCGGGGGTGTTCACCCACAGGCTCTGCCTGCTGTAGTCGGCGTGCTCGGCGATCGACTCACCGAACTCGATCAGCTCCCACTTGGCGGTTCGCCAGGTGAAATATGTGTAGGACTGCGTGAACCCGAGCTTGGCCAGTCCGAACAGTCGCGCCGGCCGGGTGAACGCCTCGGCCAAGAACAGCACGTCAGGATCGGTGTTCTTCACCTCCCCGATGAGCCAGGCCCAGAAGTTGGGCGGCTTGGTGTGCGGGTTGTCGACCCGAAACACCTTGACGCCGTGCGACACCCAGAACTTGACCACCCGCAGCACTTCCTCGTAGAGCCCGGCGGGATCGTTGTCGAAATTCAGCGGGTAGATGTCCTGGTATTTTTTCGGCGGGTTCTCCGCGTAGGCGATCGTGCCGTCGGGCAGCACGGTGAACCACTCGGGGTGCTCACGGGCCCACGGATGGTCCGGCGCGCACTGCAGCGCCAGGTCCAGTGCGACCTCGAGCCCCTCGTAGCGTGCGGCGCTGACGAACTCGTCGAAGTCCTCGATGGTGCCCAGGTCCGGGTGGACGGCCTCGTGGCCGCCCTCGTCGCTGCCGATCGCCCACGGCGATCCGACATCCCCCGGTGCGGCGGTGACGCTGTTGTTGCGCCCCTTGCGGTGCACCTTGCCGATCGGATGGATCGGCGGCAGATAGACGATGTCGAAGTTCATCCGGGCCACCCGCGGCAACGCCTTGGTGGCGGTGGCGAACGTCCCGTGCACAGGATGGCCGGAACTGTCCCACCCGCCGGTGGAGCGCGGGAACAACTCATACCAGGAGCTGAACCGCGCCAGCGGGCGGTCCACCCAGATGCCGTACTGCTTGCCGCGGGTGACGAGCTCGCGCAGCGGGTACTGATCGAGCAGCGCCACCAGGTCGGGGGCCAGCGCAGCGCCGGCGCGGTAGTACGGATCGCCCGGCTCGCGCAGCCGGGCGGCCGCCTCCGCCAGCGGGTAGCGGTCCTGACGGGGCACGCCCGTCGCGGCGCGGTCCAGCAGACGGGCCCCGATCAGCAGGTCGTTGTTCAGCTCGCCCTCGCTCTGACCCGCGTCGAGTTTCGCAGTCACGTTCTTGCGCCACGTCGCGATCGGGTCACCCCAGCCGTCCACCCGAAACGTCCACAGTCCGACCTCGTCCGGAGTGAACTGGCCGTGGAACACGTCGGGGGTGCGACCCGGGGCCATCGGCAGGGCCAGCGGCCGCACCCGCGGTCCGGGGGTGACGACCTCCTGGATCGGCACCGCCTCGGTGGAGCGGACCCGGCCCGGGGGCTCGTCGGCCAACGCGGGATAGGCCGTGCCGTGGTAGCGGACCACCAGGGTTGCCGCCACCGCGTCGTGGCCCTCCCGCCACACCGTTGCCGACACCGGGACAACCTCGCCGACGACCGCTTTGGCGGGGAAGCGCCCTTCCGACACCACGGGCTGGACGTCATCGATCTCGATTCGACCGGCGGTCACGCGATCACTCCCTGGCACTCCCTACCACTCGATCAGCACCGCACGGCGTGCACCGCGCGTCGTTGCCTCGTTCTCAACCTGCTCGGCCGGTGTGGTCCTGTCCCCGTCCGCAGGCCCGGCTCAAAGCCCTGTCGCGCCTATACCCACCGTAGTGTCCGACTCAACCTTTCGTCGGTCATCGGGTCCGCCGGCCGGGGCGGATGATCATCCCACCGGAGGACGCCGCGCGGCAGTAAGGTGACCACGCGTGAAAGCTCTCCGCAGATTCACCGTCCGTGCCCACCTTCCCGAACAGTTGTCCGCGCTCGAGCGGCTCTCTGTCAATCTGCGCTGGTCCTGGGACAAACCGACCCAGGATCTGTTCGAGGCGATCGACCCGAGGCTGTGGGAACAGGTCGGTGGAGACCCGGTGGCGCTGCTCGGTCAGGTCGGTCCCGCCCGGTTGGAGGAGCTGGCCGCCGACGAATCCTTCGTCCGGCGCCTCGATGCGCTGGCCGCCGACCTCGACGACTACCTGAGCAGGCCGCTGTGGTACCAGCAGCTCGGCGACCAACAGGATGCGGAACCGCCGCGGGGCATCGCGTACTTCTCGATGGAGTTCGGCGTGGCCGAGGTGCTGCCGAACTATTCGGGTGGCCTCGGAATCCTGGCCGGCGATCACCTGAAGTCGGCCTCAGACCTCGGACTGCCGCTGATCGCCGTGGGCCTGTACTACCGCTGCGGGTACTTCCGCCAGTCGCTGACCGCCGACGGTTGGCAGCACGAGGCCTATCCGGCGCTGGATCCGCAGGGTCTGCCGCTGCGGCTGTTGACCGATGCGCGGGGCGCCGCGGTCCTCGTCGAGCTGGCGCTGCCCGACGGTGCGCAGCTTTCGGCACGGATCTGGATTGCGCAGGTCGGTCGAATTCCGTTGCTGCTGTTGGACTCTGACATCCCGGAGAACGAGCACGAGCTGCGCTCTGTCACCGACCGGCTGTACGGCGGTGACCAGGAGCACCGAATCCGGCAGGAGATCCTGGCCGGTATCGGCGGTGTGCGCGCCATCCGCGCGTTCACCGAACTGGAAGGCCTGGCCGCCCCGGAGGTCTTCCACATGAACGAAGGCCACGCCGGGTTCCTGGGCGCCGAACGCATCCGTGAGCTGATCGAGGCCGGTCTGGACTTCGACACCGCGCTGTCGGTGGTCCGGGCGTCCACCGTGTTCACCACCCACACCCCGGTCGCCGCGGGCATCGACCGGTTCCCGGTCGAGATGGTGGAACGGTATTTCGGGCCTGAGCTCGGCGCGCCCGCGGTGGGCGGCTCCCCGCTGTTGCCCGGGGTGCCGCTGGAACGCATCCTCGCCTTCGGCGCCGAGGATGACCCGACGAAATTCAACATGGCGCACATGGGCCTTCGCCTGGCCCAGCGCGCCAACGGGGTGTCCCTGCTGCACGGGCGGGTGAGCCGGGTGATGTTCAACGATCTGTGGCAGGGTTTCGACCCGGGCGAGGTTCCGATCGGGTCGATCACCAACGGCGTGCACGCGCCCACCTGGGCGGCGCCGCAGTGGATGGAGCTGGGACGCGAGCTGCTCGGCAGCGAGGACCTGACCTCGCTGCGAGAGACCGAGTCCTGGTCGAGGTTGCAGCAGGTCGATTCGGGACATCTGTGGTGGATCCGCTCGCAGCTGCGCGCCGAGCTGATCGAGGACGTCCGCGCCCGGCTGCGCCGCTCCTGGCTGGAGCGTGGTGCCTCTGACGCCGAGCTCGGCTGGGTGGCAACCGCTTTCGATCCAGGCGTACTCACCATCGGGTTCGCTCGCCGGGTGCCGACCTACAAGCGGCTGACGCTGATGCTGCGCGATCCCGAACGGCTGGCCAGATTGCTGCTCGACGACAAGCGCCCCATGCAGCTGATCGTGGCCGGGAAATCGCACCCCGCCGACGAGGGCGGCAAGGCGCTGATCCAGCAGATCGTGAGGTTCGCCGACCGGGAAGACCTGCGCCACCGCATCGCCTTCCTGCCCGACTACGACATCTCGATGGCGCGCAAGCTCTACCACGGTTGCGATGTGTGGCTGAACAACCCGCTGCGCCCGCTGGAGGCGTGCGGCACCTCGGGGATGAAGAGTGCGCTCAACGGTGGCCTGAACCTGTCCATCCGCGACGGGTGGTGGGACGAGTGGTATGACGGTGAGAACGGTTGGGAGATACCGACTGCCGACGGACTGGCCGACGAGGGCAGGCGCGACGACCTTGAGGCCGCGGCATTGTATGACCTGCTCGAGCGTGCGGTCGCACCGAAGTTCTACGACCGCGACGAGAACGGCGTCCCGACCCGGTGGGTCGAAATGGTTCGCCACACGTTGCAGACGCTGGGGCCGAAGGTGTTGGCCTCCCGCATGGTTCGCGACTACACCGAGAAGTACTATCTGCCTGCGGCCCATGCGCTGCGACAGGTGATCGAGCCCGGCAGCGCACCGGAGTTCGGCCAGCCCTTCGGCGCGGCACGCGAACTCGCCGACTACCGCAGGCGGGTCAGACAGGCCTGGCCGCACGTCAAGATCACCGACGTCGACAGCTACGGGCTGCCTGACACCCCGCTACTGGGCTCGGAACTGACGCTGACCGCGA
The DNA here is from genome assembly GCF_025263565.1 of Mycobacterium sp. SMC-8. Lineage (NCBI taxonomy): Bacteria > Bacillati > Actinomycetota > Actinomycetes > Mycobacteriales > Mycobacteriaceae > Mycobacterium > Mycobacterium sp. SMC-8. The sequence goes on along the minus strand of NZ_CP079865.1, from coordinate 6,190,659 downwards.
CGGTGTCGCTCGGCCGCCTGCGTCCCGACGAGGTGGCGGTGCAGGCGGTGCTGGGCCGCGTCGACGCCGGCGATTCGCTCCTCGACCCGGCCATCGTGCCGATGGACCACGCGGGCACGGCCGAGAGCGGCGACGAGATCTTCACCGCGACGACACCGCTGCCGATCGCCGGATCGGTCGGGTACACGGTCCGGGTGCTGCCCCATCACCGGCTGCTGGCCGGCGACAACGAACTAGGGCTGATCACCTTGGCGTGACGCCGCCGCAGACCCCGGCTCACGGAAAGCGTTTGAAGCAGCGCTCCGCGTCGCTGAGGACCCCCAGCCGGAAGGCGTCGATGCGGGAGAACCCCGAGGGCACGGATTCCCCGTTGACATCGCTGGCGACCAACCCGTTGGTGAGAATGCCGGAGACCGCCTCGTCGACGTCGCCGGCGGTGAGCGCGACCGTGTCACCGTCGGGGGTGGTCACTTCTTCGGTCATCTTCACCGTCGCGACCCCGGTCAGACACGCGGTCCGCAGCGCGGCCTCGGCGCTGTCCAGTGCCACCCCAGCGTGTTCATGCTGGATCGCCAGCATGTACCGCGACACCAGCACCGAGTAGGCCATGTTGTCGCCGGTGGCCAGGCTTCCGCCGTCCCGGGGATCGGCCTGTGCGCCCATCTCCTCGAGCGCGGGCAGATCGACGACGATCGTGTTGGTCGCCGGGCAGAAGGACGCGGGCGGGCTCGGCCGGGCGTCCGGACAGCTGCGCGCGGCCTCGGCGTCGAAGCTCAGCGTGGGAGGGTTCTTGGGCGAGAACAGGATTCCCATCGCATCGACGATCGAGCGGGCAGAATCCTCGGTGACCGGCAACTCGCCCGTCTGGTCCTCGGGCAGCAGCACCGGCAGGTCTCCGCGCCGCTGGTCGATCTCGGCCAGATCGATGCCCGCGCACGCCGACGGGCCGTCGGTGAAGCCGAACTGGAACGCCGACAACCGCTCGAATGCCGAACCGTGCTCGTCGACACCGGCATCGGGATCGCCCTCGGTCAGCAGCGGATCGCGGACGGAGATGACGCCGGCGAGTACGTTGTTGAGGCCCTCGCCGGTGCTCAGCGTGAACCGCGGTGAGGAGTCCTCGGCGACCCAGCGCATATAGGCGCCGGAGAAGCAGTCGGCCTGTTGCTCGGCGACCAGCGTCGGCGTGTCCTTCTTCGTCAGGCCGGCCAACCGCGAGACGGCGTGCCCGTACTCGTGCGCGAGAACCATCAGCACGCCGATGTCCCCGTGTGCGCGCTGCAGTCCGGGCAGCAACTCGCCACGGTCCCAACCGATGGTCCGGTCGGCGTAGCAGTAGCCGGCGTTGACCAGACCGTAGGTGTCCTCGCCGCAGAACTCGCCGTCAAACCCGTTGGCGTCCCACGAGATCAGTTCGGCGACCGGGCGGAACCTCTCGTCGAAGGTCTCCTCGTAGGCCCTCGCCCAGTAGTCTTCGATGTCGCTGATCGCGTTCGCGGCGAGCTCATCCATCGCGCCACCGTCAGTGTCGCGGACATCGCGTGCGGGGCCTTCGGCGCCGGGGCGCAACCCGGTCGGGCCGTCGGTGGCCGGCATCCCCGCCACCCGGAACGGGTCGTCGAACACGGACACCGGGCTGCCCGCCAGCGTGGTGGAGCAGGCGACGGCGGCCAGGACCGCGCAGCCGGTGACCGCGATGCCGAACAGTGCGCGCGGCCTTCTCGACGGGCTCATGGACGCCGCCTTTCCCTCGTGGCCGCAGCGGCGTGACTCCGGCGGCCGAACGTTGTCGACAGGATAGTGAATTCGCGCCGCCGACTGCGGGTATCGCGGAGGTCAGCGCGGGCCGCGAAGACGCTGCAGCGCCGCCCGCACCGCTGCGCCGTCGGTCGTCGCCCAGAACGGCGGCAGCGATGCGCGCAGGAATCCGCTGTAGCGGGCGGTGGCCATCCGGGAATCCAGCACGGCCACCACGCCGCGGTCGTCCATGCCGCGCAGCAATCTTCCGGCGCCCTGGGCGAGCAGCAGCGCCGCATGGCTGGCCGCGACCGCCATGAAACCGTTGCCGCCGCGCGCGGCCACCCTGCGCTGCCTCGCGGTGAGCAGCGGATCGTCTGGGCGGGGAAACGGGATGCGGTCGATGAGCACCAGCGACAACGAGGGCCCCGGCACGTCGACGCCCTGCCAGAGCGACAGCGTGCCGAACAGTGAGGTCTGCTCGTCGTCGGCGAAACGCTGGACCAGTGCCGACGTGTTGTCATCGCCCTGGCACAGCACGGGGGTGTCGAGTCGCTCGCGCATCACCTCCGCCGCCGACTTGGCGGCGCGCATCGACGAGAACAACCCCAACGTGCGGCCGTCGGCGGCCTCGATCAGCGCGCAGATCTCGTCGAGTTGTTCCGCGGATCCGGCGCCGTCACGGCCGGGCGGCGGCAGGTGCGCGGCGACGTAGAGGATGCCCGACTTCGCATGGTCGAACGGCGACCCGACGTCCAGACCGCGCCAGCGCACGGCGCTGCTCTGCTGACCGGGCTCGCGGTCGGCGCCGCCGGACAGACCCCATGCGGCGGCCATCGCATCGAAACTGCCCCCGATGGTCAGCGTCGCGGAGGTCAACACCGCTGTCGAATGCCCGAACAGCCTGCTTCGCAACAGCCCGGCCACCGAGAGCGGCGCAACCCGCAGCACCGCGCGGCTGCCGGACCTGGCGTCGTCGATGTGGTCGAGCCACACCACGTCGGTGCGGTCGGAAATGGCCGGCACGAACGAGTCGAGGATCCGGGCGGCGGTGTCGCTGACATCCGACAGCGCGGTGGCCGCCTCGGCGCGCGCCGACGCCGTCTTCGGATCGTTGGGCGCGGTGTCGACCGCGGTGCGTGCCGCGTGCGCGGCGTCGCGCAGAGCGGCCAGGTAGCTTCCCAACTCCTCGTCGAGAACGTCGATCCGGCCGGGACGGGCCTCGAAAACCGCCGACGAGAACGTCGTCGACGCGGCCTCCAGCCGTTCGGCGAGTTCGGGCGTCACCACCCGCGCGGCCCGCCGGTGCGCGATTCCCAGCAGCGTGGCCGACAGTTCGGCGGTGGCGACCCCGGTGACGCGGTCGACCAGTTCGTGCGCCTCGTCGATGACGAGCAACTCGTGTTCGGGCAGCACGTTGGCATCACCGATGGCGTCGATGGCCAGCAGCGCGTGGTTGGTCACCACGACGTCGGCCTCACCGGCCCGGCCGCGCGCCCGTTCGGCGAAACAGTCTGTGCCGAACGGGCACCGCGACACCCCGATGCATTCGCGTGCCGACACGCTGACGTGCGACCAGGACCGGTCCGCAACACCGGGTTTGAGTTCGTCACGGTCCCCGGTGTCCGTCGTCTCCGACCACTCGGTGAGCCGTTTCACGTCGCGGCCCAGCGCGCTGCTCGCCACCGGGGAGAACAGTTCCTCCTGCGGGATGTCGTCCGGTTCGCTGCCCGTGGATCCGTTGTGAATCTTGTTCAGGCACAGGTAGTTTCCGCGACCTTTTAACAGCGCGAAGGTCGGCCGGCGGGGCAGCGCCGCGGCCAGCGAGTCGACGAGCCGGGGGAGGTCGCGGTCGACCAGCTGGCGCTGCAGCGCGATCGTGGCCGTCGAGACCACCACAGGGCGGTTCTCCGCCACCGCGTGCGCGACGGAAGGCACCAGATACGCCAGCGACTTACCCGTGCCGGTGCCGGCCTGGACGGCGAGATGCTCCCCGGTGTCGAACGCACGCGCGACCGCTTCGGCCATCGCGATCTGGCCGTCGCGGGTGGCGCCGCCCAGCGCGGCGACGGCCGTGGCCAGCAGACCGGTGACCTCCACCGGGGTCTACTTCCGTCCGGGCGGGGGAGCGACCATCCGGGTCGGGATCGCGGGATCGCCGCTCGACAGGCTCAGACCGTCCCACGGCAGGCTGAGCAGGCCGTCGGCGACGCGGGCGCGGGCGGCGTCCAGCCCCAGGTCGGCGACCGGCTCGCCGTGGCGCACCAGCGGCACTGTCAGCTCGCGGATGTGCAGGTCTTCCGGGTCCGGAGGGGCACCGCCGGCGGGATAGACCACCTCTTCGACGATGGTGCCCGACCTCTTGACGAGCCGGCACGCCCGCTTGCGCCCGCCGTGGGACTCCTTGTGGCTGCTGCGCTTCTCGACCGGGATCCCGTCGACTTCGACAAGCTTGTAGACCATGCCGGCAGTCGGGGCGCCCGACCCGGTGACCACCGAGGTTCCCACGCCGTAGACGTCCACCGGTTCGGCGCGCAGCGCGGCGATCGCGAATTCGTCGAGATCACCCGACACCACGATGCGCGTCTCGGCCGCTCCGAGGCCGTCCAGCTGATCGCGGACCTGACGGGCCAGCACGCCGAGGTCGCCGGAGTCGATGCGCACCGCGCCCAGACGGGTGCCCGCGACCTCGATCGCGTGCGCCACACCTGCGGTGATGTCGTAGGTGTCGACGAGCAGGGTGGTACCCGCGCCCAGCGCCTCGATCTGCGCGCGGAACGCGGCCTTCTCCCAGTCCGCCGGGGTCCCGTCCCTGGTGGTGTGCAGCAGGGTGAAGGCGTGCGCGCTGGTGCCCAGCGCCGGCACGCTGTGGCGCCGCTGGGCCTCCAGGTTCGACGACCCGGCGAACCCCGCCAGGTAGGCCGCGCGCGCGGCGGCGACGGCGCCCTGTTCGTGGGTGCGTCGCGAGCCCATCTCGATCAGCGGCCGACCCGCCGCGGCGCTGACCATCCGCGCCGCCGCGGACGCCACCGCGCTGTCGTAGTTGAAGATCGACAAGGCGAGCGTCTCGAGCAGCACGCATTCGCCGAAGGTGCCGTGCACCGACAGCACCGGTGAGCCGGGGAAGTACAGTTCACCCTCCGGGTAGCCGTCCACGTCGCCGGTGAAGCGGTAACCGGCGAGATAGTCCAGGGTGGTGTCGTCGACGACGTCCTGCAGGAGACTCAACGCCGCTGTGTCGAACCTGAACGCCTGCAACGCATCCACGAACCGCGCCGTACCGGCGTTGACGCCGTAGCGTCGCCCGCCGGGAAGGCGGCGGGCGAACACCTCGAAGGTGCTGTGCCTGCCCGCCGTCCCGTCCCGCAACGCGGCCGCGAGCATCGTCAGTTCGTATTTGTCCGTGAGCAGCGCCGTAGACGTGTGCGACAGGTCCGTGGGCGAGAAGGTCACCGGCTCACCGTATCGGTTCGAGGCCGGTCCGGAGCCCCGGTATCCTGGCCCCATGGTGACTCCGGCGAAGGCACGACCGGGTACCCGCGAAGACCGTGACGCACGCGTGGACCGGGAGACGGACGCGGCCGCCGACGTGCCGTGGGTGACCATCGTCTGGGACGACCCGGTGAACCTGATGACCTACGTGACCTACGTCTTCCAGAAACTCTTCGGCTACAGCGAGCCGCACGCCACCAAGTTGATGCTGCAGGTGCACAACGAGGGCAGGGCCGTGGTGTCGGCAGGCAGCCGGGAATCCATGGAAGCCGATGTGACCAGGCTCCACGCCGCCGGGCTGTGGGCGACACTGCAACAGGACCGCTGAAGACACTGTGCGTAAATGGAAGCGGGTCGAGGGCGCCGACGGCCCGCGGTTCCGGTCGGCGCTGGCCGCACACGAGGCCGAGCTGCTGAGTAGTCTGGTCACCTCGCTGCTGGGCATGCTCGACACCCGGGAAGCGTCCGCCCCGGTCGACGAACTCGCCGAGATCACCGGAATCAGGACCGGCAATTCCGTTCCGCCGCAAGACGATACGCTCAAGAGGCTGCTGCCGGACTTCTACCGGCCGGCCACCGACCACCCGGCCGGATCGGGTGCCGCGGAAAGCCTCAACAGCGCACTGCGCAGCCTGCACGAGCCCGCCATCATCGAGGCCAAACGCGAAGCGGCGCAACGCCTGCTGGACACCGTTCCCGCCGGTGGCGGCAAACTCGAGTTGTCCGAGGCCGACGCGCAGGCGTGGGCGTCGGCGGTCAACGACGTGCGGCTGGCGCTCGGAACCATGCTCGACGTCGGTTCCGACATCCCCGACCGGTTGCCCGCCGACCATCCGATGGCCGGTCACCTCGACGTGTACCAGTGGCTGACGGTGTTGCAGGAGTACCTGGTGATCTGCCTGATGGATCGGTCCCGCTAGATGAGCGGATCGATCACCGACGTCGGGGGTATCCGCGTGGGGCACCATCACCGGATCGACGAGGACGCGCAGCTGGGCTCGGGCTGGGCGACCGGCACCACCGTGGTGCTCACCCCGCCGGGCACGGTCGGCGCCGTCGACGGCCGGGGTGGGGCGCCGGGTACCCGAGAGACCGATCTGCTCGATCCGAGCAACTCGGTGCGGCACGTCGACGCGGTGGTGCTGACCGGAGGGAGTGCGTTCGGACTCGCCGCCGCCGACGGCGTGATGACCTGGCTGGAGGAGCAGAACCGCGGTGTGGCTCTCGACGGCGGCGTGGTCCCGATCGTGCCGTCCGCGGTGATCTTCGACCTCCCGGTCGGAGGTTGGCGGTGCCGACCCGACGCGGGCTTCGGCTATCGGGCCGCCGCCGCGGCGGGCACCGAGGTGGGGATCGGAACCGTGGGCGCCGGCGTCGGTGCGCGCGCCGGAGTCCTCAAGGGTGGCGTCGGTACGGCGTCGGTCACCCTGGAATCCGGCGTGACCGTCGGCGCGCTCGTCGTGGTCAACTCCGCGGGCGATGTCGTCGACCCCGCCACCGGGCTGCCCTGGCTGGCCGCCCACGTCGAGCACTTCGGGCTCGTCGCCCCGCCCGAGAACGAACTGGCGGCCTACGCCGACCGCCACGGCGAGCTGAGTCCGCTCAACACCACCATCGCCGTGGTCGCGACCGACGCGGCGCTGAGCAAGGCGGCCTGCCGCCGGGTTGCGGTGGCGGCTCAGGACGGGCTGGCCCGCACCATCAACCCGTGCCACACCCCGCTGGACGGTGACACGGTGTTCGCGCTGGCCACCGGCGCGGTGGAGGTGAATCCCGACCCGACGACGCCGGCGTCGATGACCCCGGAGCTCCCGCTGGTCACTGCGGTCGGCGCCGCCGCGGCCGAGGTGCTGGCCCGCGCGGTGTTGGTCGGGGTGCTGGCCGCCGACGCGCTCGCCGGAATACCGACCTACCGTCATGTGTTGCCGGGAGCGTTCGAGTGACCGGGAGCGTTCGAGTGAAAGGAAGAGCCGCGTGCTGACGATCCGTGCTGACCTGGTCGAGGCCATGGTCAGCCACGCCCGCGCCGATCATCCCGACGAAGCCTGCGGCGTCATCGCGGGCCCCGAGGGTTCCGATCGTCCTGAGCGGTTCATCGCGATGGTCAACGCGGAGCGCTCGCCGACGTTCTACCGGTTCGACTCCGGTGAGCAACTCAAGGTGTGGCGCGCCATGGAGCAGGCGGACGAGGTTCCCGTGGTGATTTACCACTCGCACACCGCCACCGAGGCCTACCCGAGCCGGACCGACATCTCCTACGCGTCCGAACCCGACGCCCACTACGTCCTGGTGTCCACCCGCGACCCCGACCGCCACGAGTTGCGCAGCTACCGCATTGTGGACGGCGTCGTCGCCGAAGAGCCCGTCACCATCGTCGAGCAGTACTGAAGACAACCCGAAGGAGTCCTTCCATGGCCATCTCTGTGTCCATCCCCACGATCCTGCGCACCCACACCGGCGGCGAGAAGCGCGTCTCCGCCTCAGGGGACACCCTGCAGGCCGTGATCGCCGACCTCGAGGCGAACTACTCCGGCATCTCGGAACGGCTCGTCGATAACGGCAAGCTGCACCGCTTCGTCAACATCTACGTCAACGACGAGGACGTGCGTTTCTCCGGCGGTCTGGACACGGCGATCTCCGACGGTGACTCGGTCACCATCCTGCCCGCCGTCGCGGGAGGTTGAGCCGGCCCGATGACCCGTTACAACTCGCTGCTCGAAGCGCTGGGGGGCACGCCGCTGGTCGGGCTGCAGCGGCTCTCGCCGGCCTGGGACGGTTCGCCCCACGTGCGGCTGTGGGCCAAACTTGAGGACCGCAACCCGACAGGTTCGATCAAAGACCGGCCGGCGCTGCGGATGATCGAGGACGCCGAACGCGAAGGCCGGCTCACGCCCGGGGCCACGATCCTGGAACCGACGAGCGGCAACACCGGGATCTCACTGGCCATGGCGGCGTTGCTGAAGGGCTACCAGATGGTCTGCGTGATGCCGGAGAACACGTCGATCGAGCGGCGGCAACTGCTCGAGCTCTACGGCGCACGGATCATCTACTCGCCGGCCGAGGGTGGCTCCAACACCGCGGTGGCGCACGCCAAAGAGCTTGCGGCCGAACACCCTTCGTGGGTGATGCTCTACCAGTACGGCAACCCGTCCAACGCGGCCGCGCACTACGACGGCACCGGGCCTGAGCTGCTGGCCGATCTGCCCGAGATCACCCACTTCGTCGGTGGCCTGGGCACGACGGGCACGCTGATGGGCACCGGCCGGTTCCTTCGTGAACACGTGCCAGGGGTGCAGATCGTCGCCGCCGAACCCCGCTACGGCGAAGGTGTGTACGCGCTGCGCAACATCGACGAGGGCTTCATCCCGGAACTGTACGACCCCGATGTGCTGACCACCCGCTTCGCGGTGGGCGCCTATGACGCCGTGCGCCGCACCCGGGAACTGGTGCAGACCGAGGGAATCTTCGCCGGCATCTCCACCGGTGCGATCCTGCACGCGGCGCTGGGCATGGCGGCCACGGCGGTCAAGGCCGGGGAGCGCGCCGACATCGCATTCACCGTCTGTGACGCCGGCTGGAAGTATCTGTCCACCGGTGCCTACGCCGGTAGCCTGGACGACGCGGAGGACGCGTTGGAAGGGCAGCTTTGGGCGTGACGGGAACCGGTGGATACCCCGCTCTCCCCGCGGAGCCGAAGAAGCGGCCCGCGTGGGTGGTCGGCGGGCTCACCGTCGTGTCGTTCGTCGTGCTGCTCTGGGTCATCGAGCTGTTCGATTCGTTGACCGGACACCGCTTGGACAGCAACGGGATTCGCCCGCTGGAGACCGACGGGTTGACCGGCATCCTGTTCGCCCCGCTGCTGCACTCCAACTGGGAGCATCTGATGGCCAACACCGGCCCGGCGCTGGTGCTCGGCTTCCTGATGACCCTGGCCGGTCTGTCGCGGTTTGTGTATGCCACCGCGATCGTCTGGATCGTCGGCGGTATCGGCACCTGGCTGATCGGCAACGTCGGCGCCCCCACCTACAACGGAATGGTCGTCGAGACCAACCACATCGGCGCGTCCGGCCTGATCTTCGGATGGCTGACCTTTCTGATCGTGTTCGGCTTCTTCACGCGCAACGTGTGGGAGATCGTGGTCGGGGTGGTGGTGCTGTTCATCTACGGCAGCATCCTGCTCGGCGTGCTGCCCGGCACCTTCGGCGTCTCCTGGCAGGGGCACCTGTGCGGCGCGGCCGCCGGCGTGCTGGCGGCCTACCTGCTGTCCGGTCCCGAACGCCGGGCGCGTCAGTCCCGCAGGCCCGGCCCGGCTCCGCTGTATCCGACCCGATGACGTCACAGCAGGCGCCGATAGGGATCTTCGACTCCGGGGTGGGAGGCCTCACGGTCGCCCGCGCGGTGATCGACCAGCTGCCCGACGAGGACATCATCTACATCGGCGACACCGGCAACGGACCGTACGGACCGCTGACCATCCCCGAGATCCGCGCCCATGCGCTGGCCGTCGGCGACGACCTCGCCGCGCGGGGCGTCAAGGCGCTGGTGATCGCCTGCAACTCGGCGTCCTCGGCGTGCCTGCGTGACGCACGGGAACGCTACGCGCCGATCCCGGTGGTCGAGGTGATCCTGCCCGCGGTGCGGCGCGCGGTCGCCACCACCCGCAACGGCCGGATCGGAGTCATCGGCACGGCAGCGACCATCGCGTCGGGCGCCTACCAGGACACCTTCGCGGCGGCCCGCGACATCGAGGTGTTCGGGGTGGCCTGCCCCCGCTTCGTCGACTTCGTCGAGCGGGGGGTGACCAGCGGACGTCAGGTGCTCGGTCTCGCCGAGGGATACCTGGAGCCGCTGCAGCGGGCCGGGGTCGACACGCTGGTGCTCGGCTGCACGCACTATCCGATGCTGTCGGGTCTGATCCAGCTGGCGATGGGCGACCACGTCACGCTGGTGTCCAGCGCCGAGGAGACCGCCAAGGATCTGCTGCGCGTGCTGACCGAGCAGGAGTTGCTGAAACCGCATCCGGTCGACCCGGCGGTGGGTCCGCGCCGGCAATTCGAAGCGACCGGGGACCCGGGCGCGTTCACCGCGCTGGCGACACGGTTCCTCGGTCCCAGCCTTGACGGGGTCCGGCCTGTTCAGCGTCACGCCGGCGCCCGAACATGACGTTCGTCGCCCAAAGCGGCGATGTTTTCGTCATGGCGATCCCGGGCATGGCAAGCTAGTGAGCGTGCGAATCACCGTACTCGGTTGCTCCGGCAGTGTGGTCGGTCCTGATTCGCCCGCGTCGGGATATCTCGTCACCGCGCCCGACACGCCGCCGTTGGTTCTCGATTTCGGTGGCGGTGTCCTCGGAGCGCTGCAGCGTCACGCGGATCCGAACGCCGTCCACGTGTTGCTGTCACATCTGCATGCCGACCACTGTCTGGATTTGCCCGGATTGTTCGTCTGGCGGCGCTATCACCCGACGCCGGCGCAGGAACGCGGCTTCGTCTACGGCCCCGCCAACACCTGGGCCCGCCTCGGTGCGGCGTCGTCGCCCGAGGACGGCGAGATCGACGACTTCAGCGACATCTTCGAGATCCGGCACTGGGTCGACAACCAGGCCGTGGATATCGGCGCGCTGACCGTGCTGCCGCGCCTGGTCTGCCACCCGACGGAGTCCTACGGCATGCGTATCACTGATCTGTCCGGTGCGACGCTGGTCTACAGCGGCGACACCGGTTACTGCGATGCGCTGATCGACCTGGCCCGCGGCGCCGACGTGTTCCTGTGCGAGGCGTCCTGGACCGACTCGCCGGACCGTCCGCCGCGGCTGCACCTGTCCGGCGCCGAAGCCGGCCGCGCGGCGGCCCGCGCCGGTGTGTCCGAACTCCTGCTCACCCACATTCCGCCGTGGACGTCGCGCGAGGACGTGATCAGCGAGGCCAAGGCGGAGTTCGACGGCCCAGTGCACGCGGTGGTCTCCAACGAGACCTTCGAGGTCGCGCGCTCCTGATCGGAGCGTCCGGCTAGGGTTGGCCCGTGTCCAGACGAGAAGACGGTCGACTCGACGACGAATTGCGCCCGGTCACCATCACCCGGGGTTTCACCAACCATCCCGCCGGTTCGGTGCTGGTCGAGTTCGGAGACACCCGAGTGATGTGCACGGCCAGCGTCACCGAGGGGGTGCCGCGCTGGCGCAAGGGTTCCGGGCAGGGCTGGCTGACCGCCGAGTACGCCATGCTGCCCGCCGCGACGCATGAGCGTTCCGATCGCGAGTCGGTGAAGGGACGAGTGGGTGGCCGCACGCAGGAGATCAGCCGGCTGGTCGGCCGATCCCTGCGCGCCTGCATCGACCTGGCCGCGCTCGGCGAGAACACCATCGCGATCGACTGCGACGTGTTGCAGGCCGACGGCGGCACCCGCACCGCAGCCATCACCGGCGCATACGTCGCGCTGTCGGATGCCGTCACCTACCTGGCCGCCGCAGGCAAGCTGCCCGATCCGCGGCCGCTGTCCTGCGCGATCGCCGCGGTCAGTGTCGGGGTGGTGGACGGCCGCATCCGCGTCGACCTGCCCTACACCGAGGATTCGCGCGCCGAGGTCGACATGAATGTCGTCGCCACCGACACCGGCACGCTTGTGGAGATCCAGGGCACAGGTGAGGGCGCGACGTTCCCGCGGTCGACGCTGGACAAGATGCTCGATGTCGCGATGGTGGCCTGCGATCAGCTGTTCGCGATCCAGCGCAGCGCGCTCGAGCAGCCCTATCCGGGAGTGCTGCCGGAGTCCGGTCCCTCGAAGAAGGCGTTCGGAAGCTGACCCGGGTGCCTCGGGTCCTGGTCGCCTCCCGCAACCCCAAGAAGCTCGCCGAGCTGCGCCGCGTGCTCGACGGCGCCGGTGTGGAGCTGACTCTGTTGTCGCTCGATGATGTCGTGCCGTTCGACGAGGCACCAGAAACCGGGGCGACGTTCGAGGAGAACGCGTTGGCCAAGGCGCGGGACGCATTCGCCGCGACCGGCATACCCGCGGTCGCCGACGATTCCGGGCTGGAGGTCGACGCGCTCAACGGGATGCCGGGCGTGCTCAGCGCGCGCTGGTCGGGACGACACGGCGACGATCCGGCCAATACTGCACTGCTGCTCGGTCAGCTCGCCGACGTACCCGAGGAGCGCCGTGGCGCGGCGTTCGTGTCGGCGTGCGCGCTGGTCTCCGGTCCCGGGAAGAACGAGTCGGTAGTGGTGCGCGGCGAGTGGCGCGGCAGCATCGTCCGGGAGCCGCGCGGCGACGGAGGGTTCGGTTACGACCCGGTATTCCTTCCCGCCGGTTCGGCGAGGACCGCGGCCGAGCTGAGCCCCGCGGAGAAGGACGCGGCGTCGCACCGCGGCCGTGCACTGGCCGCGCTGCTGCCGTCGCTGCGTTCTCTGGTCTGAGGCCGGGTGACCCGGTGCAGCAGCCAGGCCACCGGGATGGTCAGCGCCAGCGTCGCCGCGAACAAGCCGGGCATCGACCCGGTGAACAGCGGCCAGCCCAGCACCAGATGCATTGTCAGTGCCATCACCACGACGTGGACCAGGAAGATCTCGTAGGAGATCTCACCGAGCCACACCATCGGCCTGCCGGCCAGCACCCGCGCGTAGGAGTCATGATGGCCGAGCGCGACCGGCGCCACGACCAGCGTCGCGATCACCGCGTACAGCATGGACCTCACGATCGGCGCCGAGGCCGGATCAGGTCCCGACAGCGTGCCCCCGAGTGACGTCGACACCAGCAGGAACAACACGAACGCGACAGGTATCGCGACGATCGCGGCGCAGCGCGCGCCGATCGCCTCCAGCACCGCCAGCGCCATTCCTCCGGCGAACCAGGCCAGATGCGCCGGCAACCACATCCCCGCCGAGTTCGGCAGGACGTCGGTGACCGTGACCACCGCCAGCCACACCGGTGTCACCGCCGCGAGCAGTGCGAGTCCGGCGAGCGTCCGCGCGGGTCGCCACTGCCCGCGGCCGAGGATCCGCAGCACCAGGTACGCCAGCGCCGGGAGCGCGAGGTAGAACGACGCCTCGACGGCCAGACTCCACATTTGCGACAGCCCGGGATGCAGCAGCGTCACCAGATAGTCATCGCTGTAGATCTGGGTGAAGGTCACATAGCGCAGCAACCCCTGCCAGGTCTGCCCGGGGTTGGGGCCCGGCGCGAACACGGTATAGATCTCGAAGACCGCGACCACCGTGACCACGTAGGCGGGCACGATGCGGCGCCACCGGTTTCGGGTGTAGCGGCGCAGCGAGGGCGGGGGCCGACGGTCGGCGGCCGCGCGCACCCAGGGCCGGAACAGCAGGAAACCCGACAGCACGAAGAAGATCGCGACGCCGATCTCCAGGCGCCCGTACATGGCGCCGAGGTAGCCGTGCGTGAGGTAGCCGGTCGCGAACGCCGCGTGCGTGCTGACGACCAGCAATGCCGCGACCGCACGCAGACCGGTGAGGGCAGGATCGCGGGACGACGCGTGGTGATGCCGGCCCGCCGGGGCGGCGCCACAGCGCACGCCGGGGCTGGCTGACACCGCATCGAGTGTAGCTATCGATGCGTGGGCAAACGCCGGTCAGAGACCGAACTGTGCCTTGATGTTCTGGGTCTGGAAGTGCTCGACAATGATGCCGACGAGCGGGACGGTGCCGGCGAGCAGGATGCCGACGGTCTTGGCGATCGGCCAGCGCACCTTCACGGCGAGGTTCGCGGTGAACAGCAGGTAGACGAAGTACACCCAGCCGTGGACCACCGCGATCCAGCCCAGCGAGTCGTCGTTGAATGCGTACTTCATCACCATCTCGTAGCAGAGCGCGATCAGCCAGAGACCGGTGGCCCAGGCCAGGACACGGTATCCGGTGAGGGCCTTACGGATGGCCTCGACGGGGACGATGGGCGTGGGGGATTCGGGTGCGGTCACGTACCGGTTCCTCTTGTCTGCTGCGTCTGGTCTTCGGCATCGGCTTTCGCCAACTCTGCCAGGTAGGCGTTGTACTCGCGCAATGTCGCGTCGTCATCTGCCCCGCTCGACGCCTTCGGACGCTCGGGCAGCAGGCCGGCGGGAATCTCGGTGACGGTATCGCTCGGGTGCGGCTCGGGTGGGGCCTGCTCGTAGCGGACGAATTTGAAGTATGCGTACACGCAGAACCCCGCGAACAACGGCCACTGCAACGCGTAGCCGAGATTCTGGAAGCTGCCCGATGTCGACTCGTAGCGGGTCCATTGCCACCACGCCAGGGCGAGGCAGCCCGCGGCGGCGGCGACCATCAACAGGATGAGCGCCGGCCTCCTACGCCGTGTAGTGGACACCGTTCAACGGTACCGCGACATCCTTGGGTCCGATGAACTCGTCCATGCGGGCCGTCGCGGCTTTGCGGTAAATCGAGACGGTGTACTTGTCCGACCGCCGCCAGGTGATGCCCAGTCTGTCGAGCGCAGCAGTGAAGAGTCCGATGATGTCCTCGGACCGGTTGCTGAAGTGGTACCGGACACTGAGCACGCCGCGGTCGTTGGCGACGACGCGGCAGCCGTCGCTGTGGATCAGCCCCATGACGAACTCCTCGGTCTCGCGGTCGACGATCTCCTGCTGCACCGCTCGAGCGCGATCTTCCGGTGGTGCTTGCGGCCGGGGCCGTGTTGAGGAAACAGGCACGGCCAATGTTTGGAGCACTGATACACGTCCGCACAGCCGCTTCTCCGCCAATAGACTCCGGCACGCTGCCGGGGAAACAACGCGTCGATCGCTTGGCGGCACCGGTCGATGATGCTCGGATATCGCTTGTCGCATGTGACGCGCAGGGTGTAGCTGCGTGCCGCTTTGGAAATGCACCCATCGCCCAAATAAAGACCTAGGAGATAGGCGTAGGGCTTGCCCGGCAGACTTGGCAGGTCGTGCTCGACTCCGCACGCCGACCGTCCCGCCCGTGGCCGGTCGCTGGATGGCGGTCTACGACGCCACTCCCACACGGTTTTTCGCGGGATGCCGGTCAGTCTTGCTATCTCGCAATCGTTCTTGCCCGTCGCGATCAGTCGCTGGACTTCTTCGAATTCTTCCCTTGATCTCATGTCGCCCCCTGGTCTTGCTGTTTGAGGTCAAGGTAGGGACGTTGTCCGACAGGTTCCCTTACACGGCGCGCTAGACTCGGCGGGCTTGCGCGAGTGTCGGAACTGGCAGACGAGATGGATTTAGGTTCCATTGCCCTACGGGCGTGGGGGTTCGAGTCCCCCCTCGCGCACTCAAGTCCCCTCTCGCGCCCTCAACTCGCCACCGCGTGTTGCGCGAGCGACAAGAGGGCGTCATGAAGCATCGGGGGAGACGTCGCCGTGGTTGAGAACGACGAACGGCCCGCCTACTGGTGAGGACGGGCCGTCGCATGTGATCGATGGTCCGGAAATACGCTGCGAGGATCGCCTCGTCCCGGCTCTGCGCAACTGCCGGTCTATGGCCAAAACGCGCCGCTTCGCGGGTTCGCTGCAGGTGTACCCCGCGGCCGCCAAAGAGGGCCCGGAACGTTCGCCGACCGGAGGAAGATCAGGCAGACGCTTCGACCGCGGCCGGCGCGGCGTCGCCCGCCTGATTCTTGAAGCACAGGATGCTCGCGGTGAAGCTGACGACCGCGATGGCCCCGGCGAAGACCGCGATCACGGTCTCCGAGAGTCCCCAGCTGGCGACGGCAAAGGCCAGCGAGATGATCGCGGTGATGATCAGGAAGAGGCCCGTGGTGGCGACGGTCTCGTTGAATGGATCGTCCGAACTGGGGGTGCCTCCGGCCCTGTCGGCCATGACTTCTCCTTCTCGACCTCGACGCGCTCGACTGGGCCGATAATTACCCCGCCGCGAGGCCGCGAAACCTCTTTCGCTTCGCCACCACTCTGGTGATGCTGCTCACCTTCTGATGCCGCGGGTCGGGATGCGCACGACAGGGCGTGCCGGCGCGGATCCTCTGCGACCATGGCGAGTATTACGTCACGGATGGGGGACATACGCCTGATGACCGATTTGAAGTACCTGGATCTGCACGGTGATCGCGTCGCGTACCGGGACGTCGGTCGCGGCGAGGAGACCTTGCTGCTGCTGCACGGCATGGCCGGCAGCTCCGACACCTGGCGCGCGGTCCTGCCCCAGCTCGCGAAGCGGTACCGCGTGATCGCCCCGGATCTTCTCGGTCACGGTCAGTCCGCCAAGCCGCGCAGCGACTACTCCTTGGGCGCGTTCGCCGTGGGGCTTCGGGACCTGCTCGACGAACTCGGCGTCACGCAGGTCACCGTCGTGGGTCAGTCACTTGGCGGCGGGGTGGCCATGCAGTTCGTCTACCAGCACCCCGACTACTGCCGACGGCTGGTGCTCATCAGCAGCGGCGGCCTCGGCCAGGACGTGGGCTGGACGTTGCGCCTGCTGTCGGCGCCGGGCGCCGAACTGCTCCTGCCGGTCATCGCCCCCTCGCCCGTGGTGCGACTCGGCAACAAGGTCCGTAGCTGGTTCTCCGCCGCGAACATCCAGTCACCCCGGGGAGCTGAGATGTGGAGCGCCTACTCGTCTCTGTCTGATCCACAGACCCGGCAGGCGTTCCTGCGCACGCTGCGGTCCGTCGTGGATTACCGCGGTCAAGCCGTGAGCGCGTTGAACCGCCTGCACCTGACCTCGGAACTGCCGCTGATGGTGATCTGGGGCGATCAGGACCACATCATTCCCGTCGAACACGGCTATGAGCTCGACCGGCTGCGGCCGGGCTGTCGACTGGAGGTCCTCCCCGGCGTCGGTCACTTTCCCCACGTCGAGAAACCGACCGACGTGGTGGATCTGCTGGAGGACTTCATCTCGTCGTCGGGGCAGTCCTCGGCCGTCGCCACGCAGAACCGCTGATCACCGCTTCGTGGCCGAGAACCCGTTGCGTTCGGCCAGCGAACGCAGTTGTCTGAGGGCGAATTGCCGGTTCCGGCCGCCCTCCGGGAGCACGATCCCCGCCCACAGGCCCACGGCCCCCGGCGTCACACACGCGTCGCGCGCACACTGCCAGCGTCGCGGGCAAGCGCGGCACAACGACTTGGCCCCTTCGTCCGCGGTGACCATCCATCGGTCCGGATCGCGCGTGCAGGGCGCGGTCCACGCTTCCTCGTCGACTCGTATCGAGCTCATGGACACCTGCCCTTCCTTTCCGTTCTCACTCAATACGTTTGTACCGTAAAAGCAATACCGCCGTATTGTCGAGTTCGCTGGTGACGGTGTTGTCTACGGTGAACACTGTGGTGTCAGAGGTGGGTCGGACCGGCGCAGACGAGCCGCGCAACGTGGAGAAGATCCGCGCCGCGGCGCAGTCTCGCAGCAAACGGCGCCGCCGGGACCACGATGCGGGGTGTGGCTGCGGCGGCCGGAGTGTCGCTGGGCCTGGTGCAGCATCATTTCGCCACGAAAGCCGGCTTGATCAGCGCTGTCGACGATTACGTGCTGGCGCTGATCGGGGAGACCTTCAGCCGGCCCCTATCGGAGCCGCCCGCGGACTCCGTCGCCGAGATTGGCAGCAGAATCAGCTCGCTCTTCAGTGGGAACCCCGAGGTCGCCGCCTACCTCGGGCGTGCCCTCGTCGACGGAAGCCCCGTCGGCGCGAAGATCTTCGACACACTCTTCAGCGCCGGCGTGGCGCGGTGGCAGCAACGCAAGGATCGCGGTGAGCTTCGTCCGGATGTCGACGTCACGTGGGCGGCGATCAACGGCCTGGTACTCGCCCTCGGCGCGATCAGCCTCCACTCACATCTCGACCGGCATCTGGCGGAACCGCTGATCTCGCCGAACCAGCTTCTGCGGTGGCAGGCCGCCGTGGACTCGCTGTTGCGCGAAGGACTGTTCCGACGTCCCGAGGCCGACTGATCTTCAGGAGGTGTCGGCGACTCTCCGGCGGTATGCCGACGGCGTTTCTCCGCAGAACTGGGTGAAGGCGCGGGTGAAGGAGCTGACGCTGTCGAAGCCGACCGCGGTCGCCGTCTCCTGCACGCTCTGCGCCGGCCCGGCCAGCAGAGCCATCGCGCGCAGCATTCGGGCATGTAAAAGATAAGTGCGCCAAGGTAATCCGAGCGAGTCTGCGAACAGCCGACGCAGGGTGCGCTCCGAGACCGACACTGCGCGGCTGACGTCTTCGCTCGTCGCGGTGTCGAGGTGGTTCTTGGTGTACTCCATGGCCGCCGCGACGATCGGATGGTCCGACGTGGGCAGGCTCAGTGGCGCCTCGTGGTCGAGCGCCTCGCCGACCAACGCCGCCAGGGTCCGGAAGAAGCCGTCGGAAACGGCTTCGTCTTCTGCGGCCCCTCCGCGCCTGTCGATGGGCCAGCGCAGCCCGTAGATCATCATCTCGCGGATCAACGGCGACACCGCCAGGATCCGGGCCCGGTCGCCGCCGTCAGGGATCAGGGTGCGGTCGAACATCACCGCCACCGTCTTCACGTCGGGGTTCATCACCGCCTGGTGCTCCAGCCCGGCCGGGATCCAGGCCGCCTGCTGAGGCGGAAGCAGGTAATGCGCCGAGTCGGTCTCCACCTCGACGACGCCATGCAACGCGTACTCGATCTGGTGCACGTCATGGGAGTGCCACCCGGTGATCAGGGCATCGCCCTCGTACAGATAGCTGCCACCCAGTGCCCGGCCGCCACGACGGAGATCGATCACGCGGCGCCGCACCACATTGGCCGATTCGGGCAAGAGTCTGTCCGAAGACGCAGAGACGGTCACGCCTTCAGACGGTACTACTGGAGCTATACGCGCAGATGTGAGGAGCGACAGTGCACAAAGACGACCTGATACTGGTGAGCATCGACGACCACGTGGTGGAGCCGCCGGACATGTTTCTGCGTCACGTGCCGGAGAAGTACAAGCAGGAGGCGCCGATCGTCGTCACCGACGAGAAGGGCGTCGATCAGTGGATGTACCAGGGCAGGCCACAGGGAGTCAGCGGCCTCAACGCTGTGGTGTCATGGCCGGCCGAGGAGTGGGGCCGTGACCCGGCCGGGTTCGCGGAAATGCGTCCCGGCGTGTACGACGTGCACGAACGGGTGCGCGACATGAACCGCAACGGGATCCTCGCCTCGATGTGCTTCCCGACGTTCACGGGCTTCTCCGCGCGCCACCTGAACATGCACCGCGAAGAGGCCACGCTGGTGATGGTCTCGGCCTACAACGACTGGCACATCGACGAATGGGCCGGTTCGTACCCCGATCGCTTCATCCCGATCGCGATCCTGCCCACGTGGAACCCCGAGGCAATGTGCAACGAGATCCGCCGCGTCGCCGCCAAGGGCTGCCGCGCGGTGACCATGCCGGAACTGCCGCACCTCGAAGGGCTTCCGAGCTACCACGATGACGACTACTGGGGCCCGGTGTTCCGCACCCTCTCCGAAGAGAACGTGGTGATGTGCCTGCACATCGGCACCGGCTTCGGAGCCATCAGCATGGCGCCCAACGCCCCGATCGACAATCTCATCATCCTGGCCACCCAGGTCTCGGCGATGTGCGCACAGGACCTGTTGTGGGGCCCGGCGATGCGCAACTACCCGGACCTGAAGTTCGCCTTCTCCGAAGGTGGCATCGGCTGGATCCCGTTCTACCTCGACCGCAGCGACCGGCACTACACCAACCAGAAGTGGCTGCGCCGGGACTTCGGCGACAAGCTGCCCAGCGAGGTGTTCCGCGAGCATTCACTGGCCTGCTACGTCACCGACAAGACGTCGCTGAAGCTGCGTCACGAGATCGGCATCGACATCATCGCGTGGGAGTGCGACTATCCGCACTCGGACTGCTTCTGGCCTGACGCGCCGGAGCAGGTGCTCGCCGAACTGAACGCCGCGGGCGCCTCGGATTCCGACATCAACAAGATCACGTGGGAGAACTCCTGCCGATTCTTCGGCTGGGACCCGTTCAAGCTGACACCGAAGGAGCAGGCCACCGCGGGCGCCTTGCGCGCCAAGGCCGCCGACGTCGACGTGTCCATCCGGCCGCGGGCCGAGTGGGCGCGGCTCTACAACGAAAAGCAGTTCGCTCGGACGTGATTCACCGGCGCAGCCGTCGCAACGCGCGCGCCGGTGTCCACGGGGCCCGTTGCGGCGGCTGTCGCCGGACGTAGGGCCAGGGCTCATTGCGCTCCGGAATCGATTCGGCGCGAATCTGTTTCAGTCGCGCGCGCAGGTGGGCGCGCAGCTCGTGCAATTCGGGATCGGTCCACCGGTTGTGTTCCTCGACCGGGTCGTCGGTGAGGTTGTAGAGCTCCCATTGGTCGTCGAGCGGGTCGGTTCGATAGGCGGGTCCGCCCATGCCGTCGGCGGCGAGATGACGAACCCCCGGCTCGGTCCACGTGCCCGGGTCGTCGAACGACCGCACCAGTTTCCACAGATGCCCGCGCTCGGGCGCGGGCGCCTCTTCCTCGACCCTCACCACCAGCCCTTCGAAATTGGCGGCCGTATGGGCTGGGATCCGGATACGCAGCGGCGCAGGGACATTCGAGGTCAGCTTCAAGGCGCGGGCCAGCCCCGAGGCGCCGGTGTCACCCTCCAGCATGTTGTCGCGCGTCATCAGATACACCGCGCGGTGGTCGTCGGGCCGGTCACCGTCGACGACGGGCATGAGGTCGCGGCCGGGCAGGGGATGAACCTCGGAGAACGACTCCATCAGGAGGGCGGCGGCCGCCTCCACGTCGACGCCGGCCGCCGAGAGCACGGTCGGAACGAGATCGACGTGCGACGTCGGCGCGGTGATGCTCCGCGCGATGGTGGCGCGGCTGCCGACCCGGGCGATGACGAACGGAACCCGGGTCGCCTCGTCGTAGAGGTTGAACCACTTCTGGTGCAGCCCACCGTGCGCGCCCAGCAGATCACCGTGATCGGCGGTACGAATCAGCACGGTGTCGTCGGGTCCGGCTCCGGTCCCGCCCTCGGTGACGGCGCGGCGCACCCGGTCGATCGGGGTGTCCACTTCGGCGTGCAACCGGTAGTAGAGGTCCCGGTAGCGCTGGGCGTTGCGTCGGTAGGTCCGCTCGATGGACCGTGCCGGACCGTAGCCGGAGTAGTACGCCTCGCGGAACGCGATCTGGGCGGCGGGCTTGCCGGACAGATCCTCGTCCGCGGTGGGCGCGGCCGGCACCGGAGGAGGGTCCAGCGGCGATGCGGGCAGCGGGTTGCGGCGTGCCCAGGCCGGAAAGAGGACGATGTCATGCGGATTGACGAAGCTGGCCACCACGAGAAACGGTCGCAGAGCGGCGGGGTCACCCGCGCGGCGTCGCGCGTAGCGGTCTTCGAGCCAGGCCACCACCCGGTCGGCGATCAACGGATCACGGCGGATGCCCGCGTTGGACAGCTTGGCACCATGCGGTTCCGGGCCCACCCAGCCCGAAAACCCGTACGCGTCCAGCGGATCGGCATCCAGGTAGCGGCGCACCGCGGCCTGGTCGACCGCCCCGTCGTCGTCGTTGGTGGCCAGCGACTTGCCGGTCTGCGGGTCGGTGAGGTCGGCGTGCGAGATGTGCCACTTGCCGTCATAGTGGGTGTCATAACCAGCGGCACGCAGCCAGTGCCCGAGGGTGGGCACTTCACCGGGGCGTAGCCATCTGAGCCGCGAATCATCATGGGCCTTCCCGATGCCGTCGGTCTGCGTCACGCCGTGCAGATCGGGATACTGGCCGGTGAAGATGGTAGGCCGGGACGGCACGCAGGCCAGTGAGCCCGTGTAGTGGCGCGTGAAGCTGACCCCGTTGTCGTGAAACCATTTTCGGCCGCTCAACGTCCGGTCACGCCACATACGGAGGTCGTCGGGCTCGTACGGCGGGACCGCACGCTCTTCGTCGGTCATGATGACGACGATGTCGGGCCGTTCGGAGGTCATGCCGTTCCTTCCACGGTGTTCACCAGCGAGTCGAGCAGCCTGCTCGAGTTCCGTGCCATCAACCCCGCGAAAGCGCGTTCGGCGACGGGACGCCACAGGGGATGCGACGACCGGATCGTGCTCGTCAGGGTCACCGTAGTCGCGTCCCCGGGCCCGCGCGCCACGTTCCAGCGGTTGGTCACCGAGAAACCCTTCGGCACACCGGCGACCCGGTAGGCGAGGACATGTGGGGCGTCGAATTCCACGATCGTCTCGACGAAGGTCTGGCGGCCGCGCTGAACTCGGCGGGCCAGCCCGACAGGTCCCGAACCCTCGTCGCCGTTGAGCAGGCAGCAATGGTCGACGTCGTCGGCCCATGTGGCCAGCGCGCCGAAATCGGCGAGCAACCCCCACACCTCCTCGGGGGCGGAGGGAACGCAACGACGGCGGCTGATGTCGGCCATGGGCCCATCCAAGTCGGTCGCGCCCTCGGATGGGCGAAGACGCACCGGAACTCGGCGTCACGAGTCCCCGGCGGCGGCAGCACCGCTGCGGTAGCGTCGCCACCATGCGGGCCGGCCGCGACCTCGACATCGTGCTCTTCGGGGCCACCGGGTCCGTCGGCACGCTGACGGCCCGATACCTCGCCGCCGCCTGGCCGGACGCGCGCATCGGTCTGGCGGGCCGGTCGGAGCAGCGGTTGGGCGCGTTGCGGGAAGCGCTGGGGGCGCCGGCCGCGGACTGGCCCCTGCTGCGCACCGACCTGACCGATCCGGCACGGCTCGCCCAGATCGTGGTCAGGTCGGGGCTGGTCGTCAGCACGGTCGGCCCGTACGGTCGTCTCGGTCTGCCGCTGGTTCAAGCGTGCGCCTCGACAGGCACCGACTACGTCGACGTGGCCGGCGAGATCCCGTTCGTCCGCACCAGCATCGACCGCTGTCACCGGGCGGCGGCGGGCACCGGCGCCCGGATCGTGCATTCGTGCGGCTTCGACTCGGTCCCGTCGGACTTGACCGTCTACGCGCTGCACCGTCAGCTGACCGCCGACGGCGGCGGCGAGCTGGGCGACACCACGTGCGTATTGAGGTCGGCGAACTACGCCGCCGGATTCTCGCGGGGGAGCGTGGAAACCATGCTGTCCCTGATGCGCGCGGGCTCCGGTGACCCTGACATGCGGCAACTCCTCGACGATCCGTACAGCCTGAGCCCCAACCGTTCTGCCGAGCCTGATCTGGGCCCGCAGCCCGATCTGTCGTTGCAGCGGGGGGAGGAGCTCGCGCCCGAACTGGCGGGACTGTGGACCAGCGGATATCTGATGGCGCTCTACAACACCCGGTGCGTGCGCCGCAGCAATGCCTTGCTGAACTGGAGGTACGGGCGGCGGTTCCGCTACCGCGAGGCCGCCAGCATGGGCTGCTCGGCGGCGGCGCCGGTGATGGCGCTGATGACCAATGCGACCATCAGCGCCGCGGCCACACTCGGCGGCCCGTACTTGCAGATGATCCCTCCCGGCGTTCTGGAAGCCATGACCTCACGGACGACGGTCGGTTCGCGTGACGACACGGGCACCGGCCACTACCGAGTCGAGACGTACGCCGTCACCAGCGACGGCAGGCGGTATGTGGCCCGGATGGGCCAGCGCGCCGATCCCGGATATGCCTCCACTGCAGTGCTGTTGGGAGAGGGCGCGCTCGCACTCGCCTTCGAGCGGGACCGGCTGCCGGACCGCGCCGGGGTGCTGACGCCGGCCTCGGCGATGGGCGAGGTGCTGGCTGCGCGGCTGCGCGCGGCCGGGGTGACGTTCGACGTCGCGCGGCTGGACTGAGCGTCAGGGCATGAAGAACCCGCGGATACGGTGCCGCTGGCCGCGGCCGAGAAGCGCGTTGGCGGCTTGCAGGCCCGAGATGACCGCCGCTTCGATGCATCCGGCGTTCAGACCGGTATCGGTCCAGTCGCCGGCGAGGACGAGGTTGTCGTAGCCGCTCTCGTCGGAACGGAGCCGATATCTGTCGGAACCGGGGACAGACAGCACATATCGATCCGACGGGTCGATGTTGACGCTGACGTGCTGGGTCTGCAGAGCCTCGATGCCGCACAGCCCGTCATTGCCGGCAAGCAGATGCCAGGCGAAGCCGTCGGCGGTGGCCGCGCCCGGAAGGTACAACCCGACATGGCTGTCCAGATAACCGACGGCGCCGTCGAGGGTCTGCCGCCGGCACTGGGCGACGTAATCTGCCGGTTCAACAGTGTTGGGCCACACAGTGTTCAGCGCACCGCAGAAGTAGGCCACGGTTCCGGGGCGGTCGTGGTCGGGCCACTGTTCGGCCCACAGCGTCTGCGGCATCGACGCCCAGGTGTCGAATGGCGCGACGTAGCCGCTGGTGGTGACACCGGGAAGGTCCCACCCGAGAGCCGCCTCCTCGGGCCGCAGCCACAGCTGGAATGCCTGCGTGGCGACGGTGCGCACATGCGTGGTCATGTCACGCCACTGCGGGTTGTCCGCGACGAGCTCGGCCGCCACGAGTTCGACCATTCCGAGTGAGACGGCAAGCACGACCGAGTCGAACTCGACACCCCGGCGCAGCACCCGGACTTCGACATCGGCTCGCTCGCAGAAGTGGGACTCGGCATCTTCGAGGCGCGCACCGCCGTCGAGCTGTCGCGCCAGCGGACGGGCCGGGAACACCGGCAGGCCCCCGACCCTGGTGAGCGGTTCGTATTCGGTGACACCCCCGGCCAACCGGGCCTGCCGCCCCACCGTCACCGCCTCGACGGCCTGCCGCGATCCGTCCAGGTGAAGGGAGTCGACGCGGTGGAAAAACTCGAACCGCACTCCGCGCCGCCGCAGCACCTGGTACATGGGGGCGATGACGATGTCGCCCATACCGGCGGTCATCTTCCAGAAGAACGCCCCCTTGTACCGGAACAGCGCGATGCCGGTCAGCAGGACGGCGACACCGGCGGCCAGTGCGGGCCGTCCGACGTCGCCGTCCTCGTAGCCGAAGACGATGTCGTACAGTCCGCGCACGAGGGGGAAATCGACGACACCCGGGTGTGCGCCGTGCCGGGTGATCCACGTGCAGAAATCCTCGTCGTTGATGGTGCGGAATCCCTTCGGGTCGGTTACGAGACCGTCGGCGATGATGCCGTGCACCACGGCGGTCTCCATCGAGACCAGCAGTAACAGCCGACGGGTCTCGAGAGGCTGGTCGTGGTCGAGAGCGTCGGCGATCACGTCCTGGGCGCGAAGCAGGATGTCGGCGGGCACGGTCAGCGGTGCCGGCGGCTTGATCAGACCCGTCAGGACCACGGTCGCCACGCTGCGGATCGCCTCGAGCTGTCGTGTCAGCTCTGCGGTGGGTGACGACGCATCGGCCGACGTGGTGAGCGAGTCGACGAAGGCGACGACGAGCGCCATGGCGCGCAGCGCGAAGTCGACAGCAGTGAACTCGGTGCCGGTCGAGTCCGGTTCGCCAGGTAGTTCGCTGTCGGCGGCGAGCCGGCCGGGCCACACCAGCCAGCGCTCGCCCGACCGCTCGGCGATACCCAACGAGTGCGCCGGCACCAAGGCATCGTCCCAGGACTGGATAGGCGAGTTCGGATCCGTTGTGGCGCGGTCGAGTTCGGCGTAGCACTCCCGTAGTACCACAAAGGCGTTCTCATAGCATCCCAGCCACACGTGCAGGCCGTGCTCTTCGATACGGCCGTGCACACCGCGGCTCGATGCCGCCTTTCCGCCGAGCCGCCACCCCCGCTGATACACCGTGATGGACTCGAAACGGTCCCGCCACCCGGGTTCGCTGAGCCGCCATGCTGCGGTCAGGCCCGCCATGCCGCCGCCGAGGACGGCGACCCGTTGCCGCTTCCGGGTCACCGTAGCAGCGTTCGGGCACGCGAGACCTCCGGCAGTGCCGAATCTTCCGGCAGCCGCTGGAGCGCATCGCGCAGCGCATGCCGGGCGGCATCGCCCGTGAGGACGAAATCGTCGATGGCAGAGCGTAGTCCGAGAAGATGGGACCCTTGTCTACGGGCCAGCTCAAGCGAGGAGCGCAGCTGTTCATGCCGTGCCTGCTGGTCGGGGAATGTCTGCGCGCGAAGCCGCAGCAGTTCGGCGTCGTAGAACTGAATCCAGGTGTCCTGCCCCATCTTCAGCGAGACATCGAGGCATTCACGGGCCTCGTCCAGATCACCGACAGCGATCAGCAGCCGGGCGAGCACGGCATCGGACATTGCGAGGAATGTCATCACCTCGAAGGCCCGCCACGTCCGGACGACCGTCCGCATTGTCTCGATGTGAGGTTCCAGGACGGCGCGATCGGTCCGGCCGTCGGCGAGCGCGGCCATCGCGAGTCCGGAACTCTGTTGGCTCCATCCGACCATCACCCATTCGTCGAAGTCGTATTGCTTTGCCAGGGAGACGAGTCCGGAGGCGAGGTCGGCGCAGACAGCGGGCTGGCCGGACTCAGATCGCACCAGCGCCTCGATGGATCGTCCGTAGCACAAACTGAAGGCGCCCTTCGGGAATCCGACCGCCAAGCTGCGCGCTTCCATGAGTTTCAAAGCGTCCTCGGCGCCGTCCAGATCGCCCTGGACGAACCGCACGAAGGCGAGGAACGAGTACATGCCACCGATCGGATCGTTCGGGCCATAGTAGGTGAACGAGGACTGCGCCGACGAGTCCAGGACAGAGGCCGCCGCCTTCTCCAGCATGTCCCGCGCACCGTGGAAATCGCCACGGAAACCGGCCAAGATTCCCATGGTGGTGGCCATCCCCGGTGCGGCTTTCGGTGACTTGTCCACCTTGGCCTGCAGCGTCTCGGCGAGTTGGGTGCTACGGCGCAGGTCCCCCCGGGCCGTGTAGTAGATCCACAACGCATTCAACGTGGCGTAGAGCTCAGGTGACGGATCCGGACCGATGAGCTCCAGACAACGCTCGAACTCGGCGACCGCCTCCGGGCTGGAATGACCCTGTGCCGCGGACGCGAGATGGCCTGACTCCAAACGAAGTTCGATCTCACGGTGATCCCGGGCCGGGCCAGGTTTGTCCATGGCGACATCGGCCAATGCCTTGGCCAGATGGGCCCGCGCCTCGGTCAGCGCGCCGCGCCGGCGGGCGTCGGTCGACGCGTGCTCGTACGCGGTGGCCGCCTCACCGTATCGTGCCGCCGACTCGTAATGCTGGGCGAGCAAGGACCATTCGGGGTCGGCGCGATCGGCGCCGGCGACGAGGGCGTCGGCGATGCGGCTGTGCAGTCGGCGGCGCACGGTCGGGGGAGACACCTCGACCGCCACCTCGCGCAGCAGTTCGTGACGAAAGCGCCAGCTCTCCTTGTCGACAGGTTCGACCACCCTGGCTTGTGCCAGGCCGGTCAGAGTCGCCTCGATCGCGTCGAGGTCGAGCCCCAGCACCCGGGATAACAGCCCCCGATCGAACCTGCTGCCGATCAGCGCGGCAGCGCCCACGAAGCGCAATGCGTCGGGATCGGTGTGCAGGCGGGCGAAGAGGGCTTCATAGAGTGTGTCGGGAACCGCAGTCGCCCGGATGTCGCCCCTGGGCTGATCCTTCAGACGCGCGACGACCTCTTCGATGTAGAGCGGGATGCCGTCGCAGCGCGCGCGGACCGCCCGGCGCGCGTCGCCGGACAGTTCGGGGTGCAGCTTGCCGACCAGTTCGTCGGCCTCGGCCTCGTCGAGCGGTTGCACCGAGAACTCGGTGACGCGGTCACCGAGTGGTGGCAGGGTGCGGCCGGTGATGACCACCATCAGCTTTCCGGTCTCGATGCCGAGCAACGTCTTCAGGACGGCAACGGTGTCGGGGTCGAACCAGTGCACGTCGTCGGCAAGGACGAGGGCCGGGCCGGAATCGATGCAGGCGCGCAGATAATCCTGGACTGCACCGGCGATGCGCGCCGACAACTTCGCACCCTCGGATTGGACGGCCTGGTACCCGCTCTCGGCCCGGATGCCCAACACGGGTGCCAGCAGCGGGACGACCGTCTCGGGGCTCAACGACCGCTGCAGCACCTCGTTCTCCAAGGCGCGCAGCCGTTGGGCGGGGTTGCTTTCGCGCTGGATCCCGCAGCGGCGCTCCAGAAGTCGCCGCACCGGTCGCAGACCGACATCGGCGTGGAACGGGGATCCGAACAACCCGAGCACCACCGCGCCGTCCCGCGCAGCCATCTCGACCGCGGCGTAGGCCAGTCGCGTCTTGCCCACACCCCCCTCACCCTGGAACGCGACCCCGGGCGTGCCGAGCGTGTGGTGCCGGGCCAGCTGCCAACACGACCGCAAATGCTCCAGTTCGGGCTCGCGGCCGACGAGCGGCCCTGTGGTGCTGACGAGCACGTCGCGTTCCCCGGTGACGCGGAACGTCGTGATGGGCTCGGGCACGCCCTTCACGGCCTGCGCCGCGCGCACATCCGTGTGGAAGGTGTCACGGACGACGAGTTCGATCGACTCGGACACCGCGACCGAGCCGGGATCGGCCACGCTGCACACCCGCGCGGCGAAATTCGCCCCAAGACCGTAGATGTCGTCCTGGACGGTGTCGAGGTACACCAGCCCGCGGTGGATGCCCACCCGCACGCTGATGCCGAATCCGAACCGGCGCCGCACCCGCTCGCTGAGTTCGGCTATCGCACGGACAATGTCCAGGCCGGCGTACACCGCGCGATGCGCGTCGTTCTCGTGGGCCTTCGGATGCCCGAAGAGTGCGAGCAGACCATCGCCCTTGACGGACGCGATGTGGCCTTCGTAGTGGTCGACGAGGCGGACGACCTCCTCGCGGTAGCGCCCGATCACCGTGCGGTACACCTCGGGTTCGACGCGGGTGGACAACGCCGTCGAGTCGACCAGGTCGGCGAACATGATGGTCAGCCTGCGCATCTCACCCTGCTCATCGGGTGCGGTGAGCAGATCCTCGGCCTCCTGGTTATCCCCGTCCACGGCCAGAACCTGGTCGGCGAGTGCGTCGGCGGTCCGCCGGTCGCCACGGTTGATCGCCTGTACCGCCCTGGTCAACAGATCGTCGATCGGGGTGTGGACGTCGTCGTCGCTCACAGCCCGACGGTGACCGACACCTCGTCGGGCACCAAATCCTGGGGCGACAGGTTCGTCGCGCCGGCCGAACTGCTCAGCCGCACGGTGCCCGCGTAGTTCGAGCCGATGAACCTGTGGTCAACGAGGACGATCCGGAACTTGTCGATCCCTGCGGGCAGGAACGGCGGGTCGAAGGCCACGGCGGGGGGCTGGACCGTGACCTTGGGCAGGCCGACCCGGACCAGCGGTCCGACGAATTCCAGGGTGCGCGGGAATGTCCTTGGTGCGACGGTGATCTCCTCAGAGGGCAGCGGTGGGCCCAGCGTCGAGGGCACCGGAAGGCAGGCGCCGCCCTTGATGAGGGTCTCCAGAAATGCCACATATGCCTTGACCCACGCGTCGATCAGACCGTGTACCAGACCGATCCGGCCGTCGATGCCCAGCCCTTCGGCCGAGTCGCTCTGTTCGGCGGCGGTGTTCCAGAGCCGGCTGGTGTCCTCGATGAGCTTCTGCGTCGTCGCCCTGTTTGCGTCGATGGGATTGGTCGGGCCGGTCATTTCGCGCCTCCCTTCGGCTTCGACAGGGCCAGCATGATCCGCCACGGCTCGCTGGCGATGCGCGCGCCGACCTCGGCGCTGTACTGCGCCAGGTCCGCCAGGGTGAGCTGACCCGACATCCATTTGTCGGTCACGTCGAGATGTCTGGTGGTCATGTCCTCGACGCACTGGACGGCCATCGTGATGACAGTCGATGCCGCCGAGTTGTCCGGGGGTTGCGCAGGCGAGGACTGCGCTGCGTTGTCGGGGATCTCGGGGGCGTCGAGCCACGGCCAGCGGTACTCGCCCTTTTCCGGCGGACGCTTCGCCGACCCGAAAAGCATTTCCATTGTGGCGTAAGCATATCCGAATATGCAGACGAACCGCCCCTGGGTGAAGGCGCGCATACCCTCGATACGCACCACCTTGCGGGTGCGCACCGCCACCGGCGGCACGTCGGGGTTGCCCTGGGGGGCCCACATGTTGATGTAGCCGCGGTCGATCGTGATGCGGCCGTCGCTGTCCGGATCCGGAAGGGGGTCGTTGAGGTCGTAGTCCAAACGCGCGCTGTGGCTGCCGGGCAGATCCACCGTGGTCTTGAAGAACTTCAGCATGGTGTGAAGCTGGATGCCGATCGGCGGCGGGAACGCACAGATCCCCACTGTCTCCAGCACCCGCCGCCAACCGTCGGGACGCAGATTCCGGTACTCCATGTGGCAGAAGAATGCGGGGTAGTTCTCGTCCCAATTCCGCGGATCGGCAACGCCTTTGACCTGATTGAGGGATACCTCCTGGGAGGTGAAATCCGTGTCGACGACGATCGCGTCCCGCCCGCCGATCGACACCACCGACGGCCGGCAGAGCGGCACCGCGGCGGCGTCGGCGGAGAGCACCCCCAGCGCGACGAGCTGCTGCGCGACGTCGTCCCAATCCTGCCATCCGGTGAACTGCTGGTCGAAAAGACCGATGATCGTTTGCAGTTCGTCCCCTTCGTGCTGGAGCGCCTGAGGGTCGGCCGGACGTTGCGAGCCGGATGGTTCGGGAAACGTCGGACCGAGCAACGAGATCAGAGCACTCCTGGCCGGCCCGGTGGTGGGGTCGTCGAACGGCAGCACGACACCGTCGGGGACGTTGCTGGTCAGGTGAATCACCGCGCCCAGGGCATAGATCAATCGCGCCTGCTCCGGCACGGTCGGTGTGGAGTCCGTCTCCTGCAGTGCCAGGATCGCGTTGGTGGGATCGGCGTCGACCTGCGGGGCGCCGGGGAGCATGAACGCGAGCAGTTCCCGGTACCACTCCGGGGTCGACGAGCTGCCGGGGAGGAATCGGTCGGCAATCTCGGCGACGCTCGGGTCGCCGGTCCGGACGGTCGCGGTGTCCAGAGATCCTTGCAATTCGAGTATCGCGCGCAGTACCGACATGCCCCCTCCTGCTGTCGTATGCGCAGCTAGCATACCGTCATAGAGGCGTTGGCGCGCGTTAAATTCGAGGGAGGCGAAGCGCATGGACGCAGGGGGCGGAGGCAGATCCAGCAACGAACTCCCGTGGGCAGCGGTATTTGATTCCGCAGCAAACCTACGGGCGCTCAGCGCAATTCAGGCCGACGGCTTCCGCGCTGCGAGCGAACTCGTCGACCGGTTCGTCAGGATGGCCTCAGCCGGCATCGGTGCCTACGGTCAACCGGGCCAACCGGTGACCCCGTCGGGCGGTCACGATCAGACGGACCTGTTCGGGGCCACCGGACTGGAGCCGTTCGTGGCATCGTGGTGGGCCATGGTCGACCAGTTCCTCAAACTGCCTGTACAGCAGCGCGAGCAACCGTCCGCCCCGGCCGAACCCACGCTCGATCTGGCGACGGCGACGGCGTCGGGATGCGTGCAGCTGACAGCGGCACCGACCGGTGTAGCAACCGCAGAGCTGTGGTTGCGTAACAGCGGTTCCGTTGATTTGGGAAAGATCAGGCTGCGATGCGGAGGGCTGCTGGCGGACCACGGTGGGACCATCGGTTCCGAGGTGGCGGGGTTCGAGCCCGAGATCGTACCGATGCCGGGGCGTAGCAGTCGGGGGATCACCGTGCAATTCGAGCTGCCACGGCACACCGCTGCGGGCACCTACCGCGGCATGATTCTGGTCGACGGGCACCCCGGCGTGTGGCTGCCGCTGGTTCTGGTGCTCGGGCAGGGTGCGTCGTGACCGGCACCGTCGATCGGAACGAATTGGTCGGTGAGGTCGACGATCACCTGCGTAGCGTGGCCAAGACCGTCCGCCGGGGGATGCTCGATGCGATTCCCGACGGAGAGCCGGTGGAGTGGCTGTATGCGCCGATGCGCGAGTATCCGTCGCGCCCCGGCAAGGCGCTTCGGCCGGCGCTGTGTCTGGCGGCGAGTCGCGCGTTCGGGGCCGGACCGGATGCCGTGCTGGACATCGCGATCGCGATCGAATTGCTGCACAATGCGTTCCTGGTGCACGACGACATCGCCGACGGCAGTCAGATGCGCCGTGGCAGACCGACGCTGGCCGCGGCGCACGGCATCGCCGCGGCGCTCAATGCCGGCGACGGTCTCGCGGTGGTGGCGAGCCAGGTGCTCCGAAGGGCGACAAGGCAACTCGACGACGAACTGGCCGATCTGGTGTGGCACGAGTTCGACACCATGGCGATGCGCACGCTGGAGGGGCAGGCCATCGAAGTCGGTTGGCAGCTCGATCGGGTCGAGGATCTCGGTCCGGCCGACTACCTAGACCTGATCATGCGGAAAACATGTTGGTACACCACGATTCACCCGCTACGCGTCGGAGCTCTGGTCGGCTCAGGGGGAACCGCGGACCTGGCAGCGTTGGTGGGCTTCGGGTTTCACTTCGGTGCGGCGTTTCAGATCCGTGACGACCTGCTCAACCTCGTCGGCGACGAACGAACGTACGGCAAGGAGATCCTGGGCGACCTGTACGAGGGCAAACGGACCCTGCCGCTGATGCACCTGGTGTCGGCGGCCACCGGCACCGACCGAGAAGTGCTGGCCGACTATCTGCGCCGCGGGCGGACGCAGCGCACCCAGGAGATGGTGACCGAGGTGCGTCGACTGATGGACGACTACGGCAGCATCGAGTACACCCGCGAGTACGCCGAGGGCATCCTGCTCGTCGCGGAGGACTACTTCGAGCACGCCTTCACGGCGGCGGTGCCGGGACCCGACCTGGAGTTCCTGCGCTCGCTGGTCCCGTATGTGTGGGCGCGGTGGCGCTGAGCCCTCAACGTCAACTGCCGAGTACGGTGCGGGTGATCGACTCGGCGCGTCCCGGCGAGAACGCGCGGCCTTCGCCGAGGATCGCGTAGACGATGCCGCCGACGATCGCGTCGGTGGCATCCTGGGCCGCAGCGCTCGTGAAACCGGCCTCCGTCAATCGGTTTCGCACGGTGTCGTGCAGCGGGCGACTGAAGCCGGCGTGCAGGCGTGTCGCGGTGTCGGGGTTCTCCATCCCGGCGGCGGTCAAGATTCGCAGCATCGCGTGGCCGCGTTGAGTGGTCAACGCCGTCGCGAGCGCGGTCGACCACGCGCAGACATCGGCGGTCACGTCGTCGGTGCGACCGATGGGGCGCAGGATCCGGTCGGCGTCTTCGAGGATGACGTCGGCGACCAGGGCGTGCCTGCTCGACCACCAACGGTAGATCGTCTGCTTGCCGACACCCGCCCGGGTGGCCACCGCCTCGATGCTGAGCTTGTCGAAACCCCGTTCCATCAGCAGCTTGCGGGTGGCGGTCATGATGGCCACCCGGGACTTCTCGCTGCGCCGCCGGGGCGCCGCGGTCTCGGTGGCCATCAGGAGCGTCCGTCCGGCTTTACACACTGTGGCATCGCCCGTAGTGTGCCACAAGACGAGACGTTGCGTCTCGTTTAAGGAGATGTGGAGGAGCCGGACGATGGCGGGAACCAAGCTGGTGATCGGCGCCAGCGGATTCCTCGGCTCCCATGTCGTCAAGCAACTGGTGGCCGACGGCGAGCCCGACGTGCAGGTGAT
Organism: Mycobacterium sp. SMC-8; assembly: GCF_025263565.1. Taxonomy (NCBI): domain Bacteria; kingdom Bacillati; phylum Actinomycetota; class Actinomycetes; order Mycobacteriales; family Mycobacteriaceae; genus Mycobacterium; species Mycobacterium sp. SMC-8. The sequence goes on along the minus strand of NZ_CP079865.1, from coordinate 6,156,996 downwards.
GATCCGCACCACCAGTTCCACCCGCGGGATCGACGGCCATCCGGTGCGCACGCCGCTGAACATCCGGTTGTTGCACATCATGTCCCCGATGGACCATTTCAAGGCGGTCCGGGAGCTCGGCGGGCAGCCGCGGCCCAGCTCGGAAGCCGTCGAAGCGGCCGCGCGCTTCTTCCGAGACCGGCCCCGTCGCGTAGCCGAAGGAGCGCGATGACCATCGGCCTGACACCGGAGCAGGAACAGCTCGGCGCTGCCGTCGCCCAGTTCGCCGCCCGCCACGCGCCGGTCGACAAGACCCGCGAGTCCTTCGAGGCGCTCGCCGCCGGGGAGCTGCCACCGTGGTGGGAACAGTTCGTCGGCAATGGTTTCCACGCCGTCCACCTGCCCGAAGAGGTGGGCGGCCAGGGCGGCACGCTGACCGACACCGCCTGCGTGATCGAGGCGGCGGCCGCGGCGCTGTTGCCGGGGCCGGTGCTGGCCACGGTGTCCACCAGCGCGGTCGCGCTGCTGGCCGACGACACACCGGCACGGCAGGCCCTGATCGGGGCCCTCGCCGATGGTGCGTCCGGCGCGGTGATCCTGGCCGGCGACAACGGTTTCCGCGCCGTGCCGGGCGCAAACGGCTGGCGGATCGACGGCCGTTCTACGCCGATCGCGGGGGCCTGCGCGGCGCGGATCCTTCTGGTGTCGGCCGACACCGGTGAGGGCACCGCGTGGTTCGCGATCGATCCGGCGGGACCGGGGGTCTCGGTCGAGAGCCGCGTCGCGACCGACCGGACTGTGGACGTGGGGGTGGTGCGGCTCGACGGCCACCGCTGCACCGACGACGCGGCGCTGAGCGGCATCGACGACGTCCGGGCGCGGTGTATGACGGTCGCGCTGGCAGCCGCTGCCGCTTCCGGCGTACTCCGCTGGTGTGTGCAGGCCGTCACCGATCATCTGCGCACCCGGGAGCAGTTCGGCAGGCCGATCGGGACTTTCCAGGCCCTCCAGCACCAGGCGGCGATGCTGTTGGTCAACAGCGAGCTGGCGAGTTCGGCGGCGTGGGACGCAGTCCGGTCGGCATCGGAGGACCCGGCGCAGCACCGCATCGCGGCGTGGGGTTCGGCGCTGATGGCGATCACGCCGGCACCCGAACTGGCCCTCGACGCCCTGACGATGTTCGGCGCGATCGGATACACCTGGGAGCACGACCTTCACCTGTACTGGCGCAAGGCGACGAGCCTGGCCGCGTCGATCGGTCCCTCCGGCCGGTACGCCGAGTCGCTCGGCGAACTCACCCGCACACACGGACGCGACGTCTCGGTGAAGCTCGGCGACGTCGACCTCGAGTTCCGCCGCGGCGTGGCAGCGGTGCTGGACGAGGCGAGGACCCTGCGCAACGACCGTCCGGGGCGCCAAGGCGACTATGAGAACCTCGCGACCGGACCCCAGCGGACACTGCTGGCCGAAGCGGGTCTGATCGCGCCGCACTGGCCGCGGCCGTGGGGGGTGGAGGCCACGCAGCTGCAGCTGTTGATCATCGACGAGGAGTTCGCCAAACGGCCCGACCTGGTGAGGCCCTCACTGGGGATCTCCGAATGGATCCTGCCGACACTGATCAGCTCGGCACCCGAACACATCCAGGAGCGGTTCATCCCGCCAACCCAGCGGGGGGAGCTCGGCTGGTGCCAGTTGTTCAGCGAGCCCGGGGCGGGTTCCGACCTCGCTTCGCTGACTACGCGCGCGACCAAGGTCGACGGCGGCTGGCGGATCAACGGCCACAAGATCTGGACGTCGTCGGCGCACACCGCCGACTTCGGGGCGTTACTCGCCCGCACCGACCCGGATGTCGCCAAGCACCGGGGAATCGGTTACTTCATCGTCGACATGAATTCCGAAGGCGTTGACCTGCAACCGATCCGGCAGGCCACCGGTGAGTCTCACTTCAACGAGGTGTTCCTCGCCGACGTGTTCGTCCCGGACGAAATGCTGCTGGGCGAGCCGACCGACGGGTGGAACCTGGCGATCGCGACGATGGCGCAGGAGCGGGTCGCGATCAGCGGCTACGTCAACTTCGACCGGGCCAGCATCCTTCGCGCACTGGCCGCCGAGGAGCGCGCCGACCGCAGCCGGGTGCTGGCCGCGCTGGGCGAGGCCGACGCGTACGCCAACGCGATCAAGGTGCTCGCACTGCGCGAGGTGATGCGCCTGCTCGACGGGCAGGCCGCCGGACCGGCATCGAGCATCGCCAAGGTCGCCATGAACGTGATGCTGCGACGCATCTTCAAGGCCACGCTCGAGCTCGCCGCACCGGCGGCACTCGTCGAAGACTCCGAGCCGGCGATCGTCGAACCCTACTTCCACCTGCCGGCGGAACTGATCGGCGGCGGGACGAAGGAGATCCAGCTCAACATCATCGCCCAGATGATCCTCGGACTGCCTCGCGCGTGAGTGCGACGCGGGGCTACGGAGCGACAGGAGATACCCATGGGTCTGCGCGGTGAGGCCGCGATCGTCGGTTACGTGGAGCTGCCCCCGGAACGGCTGAACAATGCCACCCCGGCGCCTTTCACCCTGGAGCAGTGGGCGGAACTCGGCGCCGCGGCGCTCGACGATGCCGGGCTGCCCGGTGAGTCGGTCGACGGCCTGGTCACCACACACCTGAGCGAGTCGGAGATCTTCGTTCCATCGACGGTGGCCGAATACCTGGGCGTCCGAGCCAATTTCGCCGAGATGGTGGACCTGGGCGGCGCCAGTGCGGTGGGCATTGTCTGGCGCGCTGCCGCGGCGATCGAACTCGGGATCTGCGACGTGGTGCTGTGTGCGATCCCGGCGCGTTACCTGACAGCGACATCGGAGAGAAAACCCCGACCGCTGGTCGACGCCATGTTCTTCGGAGCGTCGAGCAACCAGTTCGGTTCTCCGCAGGCCGAATTCGAGATCCCGTACGGCAATCTGGGCCAGAACGGGCCGTACGGCCAGGTCGCCCAGCGTTATGCCTCGGTGTACGGCTACGACGAGCGGGCGATGGCCAAGATCGTGGTGGACCAACGCTTCAACGCAAACCACACCGAAGGGGCCATCTGGAAGGACAAACCGCTCACGATCGAGGACGTGCTCGCCAGCCCGGTCATCGCCGACCCGCTGCACATGCTCGAGATCGTGATGCCCTGCCTGGGTGGTGCGGCGGTGGTGGTGGCCAGCGCCGACGTCGCCGCCCGCGCGAAGAACCGGCCGGTGTGGATCAAGGGTTTCGGCGAGCAGGTGCCCTACAAGACGCCCACCTACGCCGCGGATCTGCTGCAGACGCCGATCGCCCGGGCCGCAGAGACGGCGTTCGCGATGTCGGGCCTCACCCGCGAGCAGATGAACATGGTGTCGATCTACGACTGCTACACGATCACTGTGTTGCTGAGTCTGGAAGATGCCGGCTTCTGTGGGAAGGGCAAGGGCATGGAGTTCGTCTCCCAGTGCGACCTGACCTTCCGCGGCGACTTTCCGCTGAACACCGCAGGCGGTCAGCTCGGGTTCGGGCAGGCGGGCAATGCGGGGGGAATGCACCATGTGTGCGACGCGGCCCGCCAGATCATGGGCCGGGCCGGGGAGGCGCAGGTGCCTGATTGCCACCGTGCGTTCGTCTCGGGCAACGGCGGCATCCTGTCCGAACAGACCACACTCGTGCTGGAGGGGGACTAGCCATGAGCACACCGACCTTCGAACGGCCGATGCCGGTCAAAACGCCTACCACTGCGCCGTTCTGGGATGCCCTCGCCGAGCATCGGGTGGTGATTCAGTACTCGCCGTCGTCGCAGTCCTACGTCTTCTATCCCCGGGTGCGCGCCCCCAGGACGCTGGCGAACGACCTGGAGTGGCACGAGATCTCGGGCATGGGCACGCTGTACTCGTTCACCGTGGCCCGCCGCCCCGTCGGCCCTCACTTCGTCGATGCGGTGCCTCAGTTGCTCGCCATCGTGGAGTGGGACGAGGGACCGCGGTTCTCCACCGAGCTGGTCGATGTCGAGCCGAAGGACATCGTGATCGGCATGCGGGTCAAGCCGGTCTTCTGCGACTACCCCGAGCATGACGTGACGATGTTGAGGTACACGCCGGCCGATCGGTGAGATTCGCGGCGAGGCCGCTGGTCGGCCCGGTGTGAGCGCCGCTACGGATCTCGACGCGGGACCTAACCTCCACCCGGGGTGTGGATCTCGGTCGGGTCGCGGCGTCCGCGCAGCGTGACCTGCCCACATGGGACCCACCGGGCCTGCTCGGACTCGTTCGCGCGGGTCAGTGCCGCACCCGAGGACAGGGTTCGGCGCTCGAATTCCTTGGCATGGTCGGCCAGCCGGGCGGCCTCGTTGACGGCGTCACCCACCACGGTGTACTCGTAGCGGTTCCTGGCCCCGATATTGCCGGCGAACACCGGTCCCGCCGACACGCCGATACCGAAATCCACTGCCAGTCGCCGCAACTGAGCGGCCAACGCGCGGGCGGTCGCCAGCGCAGCCGAGCACGGGTCGTCGATGCGCAGCGGGGCGCCGAACACCGCCAGCGCGGCGTCACCCTGAAACTTGTTGACCAGACCGTGCCGTCCGTCGACCTCGGCGACGACGATCTGGAAGAAATCGTTGAGGATGTCGGCGACTTCGTGGGGGCTGCGCTCGGTGGCCAGCTGCGTGCTGCCGACCAGATCGATGAACAACACCGCGACCTCGCGCTCGTCGCCGGTGGATGTGTCGCTGCGGGTGCCGGCCTGCTCGAACGCCCGCCGGGCCACTTCCTCGCCGACGTGGCGGCCGAACAGGTCGCGCAGCCTGTCGCGTTCCCGCAGACCGGCGACCATGCGGTTGAACCCGCTCTGCAGCCGCCCGATCTCGGACCACTCGTACACGTCGATGCTGCGATCGAGTTCGCCTTTCTCGACGTCGGCCATCGCCTCGGCCACCTCGTGGAGCGGATCCGAGATGGATATCGACACCAGGATCATCGAGCGTAGACCGAGCACGACCGCGACCAGAGCGAGTATCAGCAGCGCGAGCTCGATCGGGGACGACGCGTTGAGCAACCAGTTCTGGGACTGCAGGATCAGCAGCACCGCGATGGCCGAGCCGGGCAGTGCGGTACAGGCCAGCCACATCAGCAGCAGGCGGGCCCGCACGCCCGGCGCGGCCGGCCGTTTGGCGTCGGCGGGCACGGCCGCCAGCAGGGGCCGCAGAGTCCGCAACGTGAACAGGAACCCGGTGGTGACGGTGGCGATCGCGCCGAACAACAGCGCGGTGGTGAGCACCACGAACACCGTCGCCGGTGCGTGCACGTTAAGCGGTACCAGGATGGCCGCGGTGAGCAGCCACGGCGACAACGTGATGACCGCCTGACGGCGCATGATCTTGGCCGTGGTCCGGATCTCGCCGGGCGTGGGCCGGCGGCCGGAGCTCAGCCAGCGCAGGGACGGACGGAGGATCAGGACCGCGCCCAGCGCCACCGTGACGGTGCCGATCAGGCCGACCACCGAGAAGGTGATCACGTTGCCGGTGGTGATGACACGACGGCCGGCGAGCGCTACCACGATCGCGAGGACCTCGGCGACGGTCAGCAGGTATGCCGACGTGAGCCCCGCGGCGTACCTGGTGAGCAGGCGGCGTGGCCTCACCCGCCGAAGGTATCAGTCGCGTGCAATCAGATACGCGGCGATGGCATGGCTCGACCTCGTCGCGGTGACACCCGCGAACGCCCCCGGGCTTCCTGGTCAGTCGCTGGCGGGTAGCGGCTTGGCCTCCTTGAGCGCCAACGGGGTCGCGCCGATGCTCAGCGTGCCCTTGCCGGCTTTCGTCACGAGCACCTCGGCGCCGCTGTCGTCGACGTAGCGCTTGCCCATCAGATTGCCGTCGGCCAGTTCGCCGTCCAGCGACAGACTCTCGTCGACACTGTCGCCCACGGGCACCATCGGGGCGCCGCCGGCGCGCAGGTCGTCGAGACTGTCGCTGCTGCGGACCACGATCACCTGGGTGTCGCAGACCTGGCTCTGCAGTCGGGTGCCGTTCTTGATCATGCAGGGGCTCCTTATGTCGCGGCCGGCTGTGCCGGCGATGGGTCCTGGTTCAGTTCGTCGACGAGTTCGCGGCGCAGCACCTTGCCGGTCGCGTTGGTGGGCAGTTCGTCCCGGAACACCACCCGGTCGGGGGTGCGGGATCCGCGCAACTGCGCCCGCACGTGGCCACGCAGATCCTCGACGTCGGGTACGGTCCCCGGTTCCGCGACCACGACGGCGACGATGATCTGGCCCCACTGGGGGTCATCGGCACCGACCACGGCACAGTCTCGCACGTGCGGGTGCTCCACGAGCACGTCTTCGATCTCGGCGGGGGCGATGTTCTCGCCGCCGCGGATGATCGTGTCATCGGACCGGCCACCGATGAACAGGTAGCCCTCCTCGTCGAGGTAGGCCACGTCCTTGGTGGGGAACCAGCCCTGCTCGTCGAGCACCGAACCGATGTCGGTGTACCTGCCAGACACCTGCTCGCCGCGGACGAACAGTTCGCCGGACTGGTTCGGTCCCAGTACCGTGCCATCGTCGGCGCGGACCTGCACCTCGATGCCGGGCACCGGCCGACCGACCGAACCGAGCCGCCGGGTGGCCGCCTCGTCGGAGGCCGCCAGGGCCTCGCGGTGATCGTCGGGGGTCAGCACCGCGATGGTCGAGCTGGTCTCGGTCAGACCGTAGGCGTTGACGAACCCGACGCCGGGGAGCAACGACAACGCTTTGCGCACCAACGGCAACGGCACCTTCGATCCGCCGTAGGCCAAGGTGCGCAGGGTCGGCAGCGAGGTGCCCCGCGCCTCCAGCACCGAGACGATCCGGTCGAGCATCGTCGGCACGACGGTCGCGGAGGTGACGCCCTCGTCGGCGACCAGCCGCACCCACGTCTCGGCGTCGAAGTGCCTCAGATACACCATCTTCCGTCCGGCGTACAGATTCGACAGCGCGGCACTGACACCGGCGATGTGGTAGGGCGGGACGCAGATCAGCGCGGCATCGTCCGGCTCGGCCGACGCGAATTCCACCGTCCCCATGATGTAGCTCGTGAGGTTCGTGTGGGTCAGTTCGACAGCCTTCGGCTTCGACGTCGTCCCCGAGGTGAACAGCACGACACCGACCGCGTCGGGGTCGGCGAACTCGGCCGCGGGATCCGCGGTCCGAGCTCCGGCGAGGAACTCCGCCGAACCGATCGTCCGATAGCCGTCGCCGACCGCATCGCGGTATTCGTCGTCGACGACGACAAGGGGATCGGGCAGCCGGTCGAGCAGCGCACGCAACCCATCGGCCGACAGCCGGTAGTTCAGCGGCGTCACGGGTGTCGCGGCGCGGGCCGAGGCGAACAACAGCAGCGGCAGCATCGCGCCGCCGGTGCCGATGTAGGCGACATGCTGGGCGCCCGACCCCGCGATCACCCCGGCGCCGCCGTCAGCGAGGGTGCTGAGTTCGGCGGTGGTGAGCCGGAGTTCGTCGGAGACCAGGGCGGTCCGGTCCGGGTCGGCGTCGGTGGCCATCTCCAGCAGCAGCGAGATGCTCATGAGGCTCGCCCGTCGACGAAGATGTCGAGGATCGGGTCGTCGCCGCCGCCGTAACGCGACAGGTCGGCCACACCGGACTCGACCAGGACAGCGGCGTCGATGTAGCACTGCCCGTTCACCTGCGCCGGTGGCCGCGACAGGATCTGCACGGCGGCGTCGGCCATGATGTCGGGGCTGCGGGAGGCTTTGACGAGATCATCACCGTCGGCGAGGTTGCTCACCGCCGAGGTCGCGATGTAGGTCTCGGGCCACAGGCAGCTGAAACCGATGCCGCTGTCTGCGTACTCACTGGCCCAGCCCAGCGACAGCAGGGTCATGCCGTACTTGGACAACGTGTAGGACGGGTGTGCACCGAGCCAGTGCGGGTTCATGTTCATCGGCGGCGCCAGGGTGAGCACGTGCGCGCCGGTCGCCGATTTCCGCAGATGGGGCAGCGCGCCCTTCGTCAACAGAAACGTGCCGCGGACGTTGATGTCCATCATCAGGTCGAACTTCTTGGCCGACAGCGCCTCGGTCGGTTCGGTGGCGATCGCACTGGCGTTGTTGACGACGATGTCGACCCCGCCGAAGCGTTCGACCGCGGTCGCGATCGCACGCGCCACGTCTTCTTCCTTGCGGACGTCACCGACCACCGCGACACCCTTGCCGCCCGCAGCTTCGACGTCGGCGACGGCGGTGTGCACGGTTCCCGGAAGCTTGGGGTGCGGCTCGGCGGTCTTGGCCAGCAGCACGACGTTGGCGCCGCGCCTCGCTGCAGCGAGGGCGATGGCGAGGCCGATTCCGCGACTGCCGCCCGAGACCACGACGGTCCGGTCGGCGAACGTGGTGTCGCCGGTCCCGCCGGTCGCGTTGGACTCTCCAGACAAAGGGGCCTCCTCATCAACGCCCGATAGCGTCGTTCTCATTTTAGGCGAATCCCATAATCGCCGTGTTCCCGGGTTTGATGCGGGTCTTTGGCGGGTCGGCACGCACTGCGGCGTGCGGCTTTCCCTCAGGCGGTATTGGCATTCTCATTTTTTGCAAGTACGTTATCCATCGATGAGTGACCAAGTCCACCCTCTGGTAGCGACCCCGTCGGGGATCCCGCTGGAACCCGTGTACGGACCGGGCGATCGTGCGGCCGACCCCCCACCGCCGGGGCAGTATCCATTCACGCGCGGAAACTTCGCGTCCGGGTATCGCGGCAAGACCTGGACCTTCCGGCAGTACTCCGGTTTCGGCACCGCCGAGGAGTCCAACCGCAGGTACCGCTACCTGCTCGATCAGGGCGGTACCGGGCTCTCGGTGGCGCTGGATCTGCCCACGCAGTGCGGTTACGACTCCGACGACGAGGAGTACGGCGAGGAGGTCGGCCGGGTCGGCGTGGCCGTGGACACCCTCGCCGACGCCGAGATCCTGTTCGACGGGATTCCGCTGGACAAGATCAGCACGAGCTTCACGATCAACGGCACGGCGGCCATCCTGTTGGCGTTCTACGTCGCCGCCGCCGAGAAGAAGGGTGTGCCGCGGGAGAAGCTCACCGGCACGATCCAGAACGACATCCTCAAGGAGTACGCCTCGCGCGGCACCTGGATCTGGCCGCCGGAGCCGTCCCTGCGATTGATCGCGGACACCATCGAATTCTGTGCGGCCGAGGTGCCGAGGTTCAACGCGATCTCGGTGGCCGGTGCGCACTTCCGTGATGCCGGCGCCAACGCGGTGCAGGAGATGGCGTTCACCCTCGCCGACGGCGTCACCTACTGCGACACCGTGGTCGAGCGTGGCCGGATGACCATCGACAAGTTCGCCCCGCAGATCTCGTTCTTCTTCTACACCCACGGTGACTTCTTCGAGGAGATCGCGAAGTACCGCGCCGGGCGCCGGCGATGGGCGACGATCGTGCGGGAGCGTTACGGGGCCACCACGGACAAGGCGTCGATGTTCCGGTTCGGCTGTGTGGCCGGTGGGGCGTCGCTGTATGCCCCGCAGGCGCAGAACAACCTGGTGCGCGTGGCCTACGAGGCGATGGCCGCGGTGCTCGGCGGTGTGCAGTCGATGTTCACCGCGGCGTGGGACGAGCCGTTCGCCCTGCCCTCGGAGGAGTCGGCGACCCTGGCGCTGCGCACCCAACAGATCCTGGCGTACGAGACCGGCGTGACGAAGGTGGCCGACCCGTTGGGCGGCTCCTATTTCGTCGAGGCCCTCACCGACGCCACCGAGGAGAAGATCGTCGAGATCATGCACGACCTCGAGACACACGGCGGCATGGTCCGCTGCATCGAGGACGGCTACCTGCAAGGCTTGATCGCCGACGAAGCGTTCAAGATCCACCAGGAGGTGGAATCGGGTGAGCGGCCCGTGGTCGGGGTGAACCGATTCGTCGTCGACGAGCCGCCGCCGGACCTGGCCACCTATGAGCTCGACGCCGAGGGCCGCGACAAGCAGTTGCGGCGGCTGGCGAAGGTCAAGGCCGACCGCGACGACGTCGCCGTCAAGGAGGCGCTCACGGCGCTGGCCCGGGCCGCAGAAGGCGACGACAACCTGATGCACAAGCTGATCAACTGCGCGAACGCGTATTGCACGGTGGGAGAGATGGTGTCGACGTTGAAGTCGGTGTGGGGCGAGTTCCAGCAGCCGGTGGTGTTCTGATGTCAACACGTGTGCTGGTAGCCAAGCCGGGTCTGGACGGCCACGACAGGGGAGCCAAGATCGTCGCCCGCACGCTGCGTGATGCGGGCTTTGAGGTGATCTACACCGGGATCCGGCAGCGCATCGAGGACATCGTTTCCATCGCATTGCAGGAAGACGTTGCGCTGGTTGGTCTTTCGATCCTCTCGGGAGCCCACGTCGCGCTGACCGCTCGCACGGTGGAGGCGCTGCGCGCCGCCGACGCTGCAGACATCGCCGTCGTCGTCGGTGGCACCATCCCGCAGGGCGACGTCCAGAAACTCCTCGACGCCGGCGCCGCCGCGGTGTTCCCGACCGGGACGCCGCTGGAGGACCTGGTGCGTGATGTGCGGGCGCTGACGGAGAGAGTGGAGCACACATGAGGCCGGGTGGAGCGAGGGTGCGCACAGAGCGCCCTTTCGGCAGATATCGCGATCTCAGCGCACTTTCGCCGGAGGAGGCACGTTCAATCAGGCCGGGCGGGCGAAGCGGGGGTGGGCAATGAGACTCGGAGTGATGATCGGGGCCGAGCGCGGCGACATGGCGCGCAAAGTCAGCAAGCTGGTGTCCGACATCGAGTGGGCCGAGTCGGCGGGCCTGGACACCGCGTGGATGCCGCAGGTGCCCAACGACTTCGACTGCCTGACGATGGTCGCCCTGATGGCGGCGCACACCTCGCGGATCGAACTCGGCACCGCTGTCGTGCCGCTGCAGGCACAGCATCCGATCGCCCTTGCCCGGCAGGCGCTTTCGGTGCATGCGATGGCGAACGGGCGGCTTGCCCTCGGTGTCGGGCCGTCGCATCACTGGATCGTGCGCGACATGCTGGGCCTCCCGTACGACAAGCCGGCCGCCTACACCCGTGACTACCTCGAGGTGCTCAGCGCCGCGCTCGCCGGACCGGGTGATGTCGACGTCGAGAACGACACGTTCACCGTGCACAATCCGACGGTTCTCGGTGCCGAGCAACCGCTTCCGGTGCTGGTGGCCGCGCTGGGACCGGTGATGCTGCAGATCGCGGGGGAGCGCGCCGACGGCACCGTGCTGTGGATGGCCGACGAGAAGGCAATCGGCGAGCACATCGCGCCGAAGATCATCAAGGCCGCCGCCGAGGCGGGGCGCCCAGCGCCGCGAATCGTCGCCGGCATCCCGGTGTGCCTGTGTGCGAACTCCGAGGTCGACGCCGCCAAGGAGCGGGCCAACCGGATCCTCGCCGAGGCGGAGACCTCGCCGAACTACCAGCGGTTGCTGGATCGTGGCGACGCCCGCAACGTCGGCGATCTGTGCGCGGCCGGTGACGAAGAGTCGATCCTGGCGCGGTTCAAGCAGTTCGCCGATGCGGGGGTCACCGACCTGTCGGTGCGGTTGCTGCCGATCGGGGAGACCCGCGACGAGCTGGTCGCGTCGAAGTACCGCACCCGCGAGGTGATCGGCGAGCTCGCCAAGCGCGTGCGATGATCGCCGGCGTGAAAAGCGAGGTAGTGCGATGAGCGCCGGCCCGCCGGGCCCGGTAGGCGGCGCGCCGCTGGCCGGCATTCGGATCATCGAGGTCGGCGTCATGCTGGCCGGACCGTACGCGACGATGATGCTCGCCGACCTGGGTGCCGAGGTGATCAAGGTCGAGCCGCCCGGCGGCGAGATCTCCCGGCAGGTCAGCGACAGCTACTTCGCGAGCCTGAACCGCAACAAGCAGAGCGTGGTCCTCGACCTGAGATCGGCCGAGGGGCGTGCCCGTCTGGGCGAGCTGGTGGCGGATGCCCACGCGCTGCTGGTGAACATGAAGCCCTCGGCCATCCGGCGGCTGGGGCTGACCTATGAGGCGCTCAAGGAGTTTAACGAGCGCATCGTGTGCGTCGCGATGACCGGCTTCGGCCTCGACGGCGGGGACGATCCGGCGTTCGACTATGTCATCCAGGCGGCAACCGGGGTGGCTGCGATGACGGGAGACCCGCAGGGGCCTCCGACGCTGCCGGGGTATTCGTCGGCCGACAACTCCACCGGTCTGACCGCAGCGCTGGGGCTTCTCGCCCAGATCGTGTCCGGTCGGGGTGGGCAGGTCGACGTGTCCTTGCAGGACGTGATGCTCTCGCAGCTGAACTACCGCGCCGCGGCGTACCTCAACGAGGGCGTGGAGCCGCAACGGTATCCGTACGGGGCACACTCGTATTACGTTCCGGCGCAGTTGTTTCCGACCGCAGATGGCTACCTGGCACTGTTCATCACCCACGACGCGTTCTGGGCGGCCTTTGCGGGCGAGGCGGGAATCGAAGGTTTTTCCACCATGGCCGAACGCGCGGCTCGCCGCGACGAGGTGTTGGAGCTGGTAGGGGCGGTGTTGCAGACCGACTCCGCGGTGAACTGGCAACAGCGCCTGCAGCCGCTGGGTATTCCGGTCGCCGCGGTGCGCACGCTGCCCGAGGCGCTGGCCGCCACGCCGCACGCGGTGGTCACCGCGGGCGAGTTCCGCCAAGTCGGCAGCCCGATCCACATCGCCGGGTACGCCCCCCAGTACCGGCCGGCGCCCCGGCTCGACGAGCATCGTGCCGTGCCGGCTCACTCGTCGTAGCTGACCCTCACATCGGGGGTGTCCGGCACCGCCTGGCAGGTCAGGACGTATCCCTCGGCGACCTCGTCCTCGGTCAGCGCGTCGTTGACCCGCATCGTCGCCGTCCCGTCGGTCAGCAACGCCATGCAGGTTCCGCAGTTGCCCGCCTCGCACGAGAACGGCGGTCCCATGCCGGCGCGACGCGCGCTCTCCAGCAGCGTCTCGTCGGGCCGGTGCGCCACCGATGCGGTGGTGCCGTCCAACGTGATGGTGATGGTGCCTGCATCGGTGACGGCGGACCCCGCTGCGGGTGTCTGCGGGTCGGTCATGGAACCCTCTTTCGACATTGTCATTCTGATAATAGGAGAATAGTATTCTCCTGGACAAGCGGTAATCCTCTCGCAACCATCATCCAACACTGTGTCGGAAGGGGCGCGCGCGACGTGAGTGAGCCCTGGGCGCTCGCCTTCGAGGATCGGCAGTACACGCGCGCCGATCTCGACGCCCTGGCTGCCGGTATGGCCGCGGAGTTGCAGCAGCGGGGGGTGGTCGCGGGATCACGGGTGGCACTGATGTCATCGAACCGCCCGGAGTTCGTGGCGGCCCTGCACGCGATCTGGCGTCTCGGCGGGGCTGCGGTGCTGCTGAGTCCGGCCTGGAAGCGGACCGAGGTCGACCACGCGCTGTCGCTCACCGAACCGACGCACGCGGTCGGTGATCACCCCGTCCTCGCCGAGGCCATGCCGATGCTGCCTCTCGACCAGGAGATCCCCCCGGCGGAACATGAGGCGCTCGAGCCCGACCCGGCCGCCGACGCGGTGCTGGTCTTCAGCTCCGGGACCACGGGCATGCCCAAGGCGGTCCGGCACACGCATGCGTCCCTGGCTGTCGCGGTGCGGCACTGGCGGTCCGGCCTGGGGCTGACGTCCGCGGACCGCATGCAGGTCATGACGCCGCCCTCCCACATCCTGGGGCTGCTCAACATCCTGATGGCGCTCGACACCGGCGCCTGGATCCGGTTGCACCGCCGCTTCGACATCGACGCCATGCTCAGGCACATCGAATCCGACCGCATCACCGTTGAGATGGCGGTGGCGCCGATCGCGCTGGCTCTGTCGGCACATCCGGAGCTCGAAAAGCACGATCTCACCTCGCTGCGCTGCATCATGTGGTGCGCCACCCCGGTGACCAGCAGCGTCGCCGTTGCCGTCACGCAACGCACCGGGGTGTCCTGGGTGACGGCCTACGGCGCCAGTGAGCTGCCGGTGATCTCTTGCAACGACCTGCAGCAGCCGCGGCTGGACACCGTTGGCCGCGCGGTGGACGGCGTCGATCTCCGGATTGTGTCGCTGGAGACGGGGGAGGTGTTGGGGCCGGACGCCGAGGGAGAGATCCAGGTGCGGTCCGACTCCGCGATGGCCGGTTATCTGCCCGACGAATGGACCGGCCACGCGTTCACCGACGGCTGGTATCGCACCGGTGACGTCGGAACGCTCGACGCCGACGGCTGGCTGCGGATCACCGATCGCGCCAAGGAGATGATCAAGGTCCGCGGTTTCCAGGTCGCGCCCGCGGAGGTCGAGGCCGTGCTGCACGGACATCCGGCCGTCGACGACTGCGCGGTGTTCGGGGTCCCGGCAGGCGATGGCGAGGCGATCGTCGCCGCCGTGACGGCGCGCGGACCGGTGGACACCGGCGAGCTCGCGGCCCTGGTCGGCGAGCGGCTGGCCTCCTACAAGCGACCGAGCCGTGTGGTCGTCGTCGACGAGATCCCGCGCCTGCCTTCGGGCAAGGTGCTTCGGCGAGTTTTACGGGAGCGGGCGATGAGCGCCCGCGCGAAGAGCGGAGAATTCTGTGGACGTCCGTCTGACCAGTGAGCAGCAACAGCTGCGTGATGCCGCCGCGGAGGTGTCGGCTGATCTCGGGCCGGGGTCGGTCGCCGACCTCGACGACTCGGGACGCATCGCGCGGCTGGAGAAGGCCGTCGACGCCACCGGTTTCCGCACGCTGCGCTCCGACGGCGCCTCCGCGATCGAGGTCGCGATCGTGGCCGAGGAGTTCGGCCGGGGGCTGGTCGACGTGCCCTACCTCGGGCCGGTGCTGGCCGACGACCTGCAGCGCCGACTGGGCCGGCCGGTGGCGTCCACCGAGGCCGTGCCGCAGACCGTGGATCTGACGAAAAGCCTTGCCGGCGTGGTCGAATCGCCGGCCGAGCTGGCCGACCTCTCCGACGACGATGCGGGCCGGTGGTATGCGCTCGCGTTGGCGTCGACCACTGCCGACATCCTGGGGGCGGCGCGGGGCACCCACGCGCTGGCCACCGAGTACGCCAAGGTGCGCGCGCAGTACGGTGCGACGATCGGTTCCTACCAGGCCGTCGCGCACCTGCTCGCCGAGAGCCTGGCGCTGATCGAGGGATCGATCAGCGTGGCCCGGCATGCCGCGTGGGCGGTCGACGAACTGCCGGTGCGGGAAGCGATCGAGGCTGCCCGGGTCGCGAAGATCTACTGTGCGCGGGCGGCGATGACGGTGTGCGAGACGTCGATCCAGGTACACGGCGGCATCGGCAACACCTGGGAATGCCTGGCGCACGTTTATCTGCGCCGTGTGCTGGCCGCGACCGAGGCCTGGCCTGCGAAGCTGGAGGAGCTGACCATTGGACTTTCGTGATTCCCCCGACGAGGCCGCGTTTCGCGAGCGCCTGAGCGCCTGGCTGGCCGAGCAGAAGGGCAGGTTTCCGACCTCCGGCGACGCGTACTGGGCGAAGGCGGGCGAGTGGCATCAGGCGCTGTTCCAGGCCGGCTTCTTCGGCACATCATGGCCGAAGGCGTACGGCGGCCAGGATCTGCCGCCGGTGTACGACGTGATCGTCGACGAGGAGATCGCCAAGGCCGGCGCCCCGGCGCGGCCCAGCCTCGGCTATCTCGTCGTCGGCCTGAGCCACCATGGCAGCGAGGAACTGCGCCGGCGGTTCCTGCCCGGCATGATCAACGGCACCGAGCGCTGGTGCCAGGGCTTCTCCGAGCCCGGTGCGGGGTCGGACTTGGCGTCACTGACCACGACCGCGGTTCGGGACGGTGACGAGTACGTCATCCACGGGCACAAGATCTGGACCAGCTACTCTGACGTCGCCGACTGGTGCCTGGTGCTTGCGCGCACCGACAAGGACGTGCCGAAACATCGCGGCATCTCGGCGTTCATCGTCAGCATGCACCAGCCCGGAATCGAGCAGCGGCCGCTGAAGATGATCAGCGGCGTCACCAAGGAATTCGGCCAGGTGAGCTTCGACGGCGCCCGGGTGCCCGCCGAGAACATGGTCGGCGCACCCGGCGAGGGCTGGAAGCTGGCGATGACGGTGGTCAGCCACGAGCGCGAGCCGTCGACGCTCGGTTTCTCCGCCCGCTATGGAAAGACGGTGCGGCAGATGGCATCTCGGGTCGACGGTGAACCGAACGAAGAGCTGCTGTGGGCGTGGGTGCAGACCGAGATGCTGCGTCTGCACGTGCGGCGGCGGCTCTCCGAACAGCTGGACGGGATCACCCACGGCCCGCAGGGGTCGCTGGACAAGTTGTTGATGACGTGGACCGAGCAGTCGGTCGGGCATGCGGCGCTGGCGACGGTCGGCACCGCCGACGAGGAACTGTTCGGGGCCTACATGTACAGCCGGGCGCAAAGTGTCATGGGAGGCACATCGCAGATTCAGAAGAACATCATCGCGCAACGCATTCTCGGACTGGGAGCCTCCGGCTGATGAGCGCCGGCGCGAAGAAAGAAGGTAGCTGATGTATTCCATGCCAGACGAAATCAAGGTCGAGGCCGACGGCGCCCTGCGCATCATCACGCTGAACCGACCCGACGACCTCAACGCGGTCAACGACAACCTGCACGTCGGCCTGGCCAAGATCTGGGAGGAACTCAACGAGGACGCCGGTGCGCGTGCGGCCGTCATCACCGGTGCGGGACGGGCGTTTTCGGCCGGCGGCGACTTCAACTACCTCGACGAGTTGCGCAACGACGAAGCCCTGCGTCAGAAGACGATCAAGCACGGTCGTGATCTGGTGATCGGTATGGTGCGCTGCCGCATCCCGGTGATCGCCGCGGTGAACGGGCCGGCCGTCGGGCTGGGCTGCAGCCTGGCGGCGCTGTCCGACGTCGTTTACATCGCCGAGAACGCGTTCTTCGCCGATCCGCACGTGTCGATCGGACTGGTGGCCGCCGACGGTGGCCCGCTGGTGTGGGGTTCACAGATCAGCCTGCTGCAGGCCAAGGAGTTCGCGCTGACCGGTGTGCGGATCAAGGCTCAGCGCGCGGTCGAGCTCGGGTTGGCCAATCACGTGGTGGAGGATCCGCTCGCCGAGGCGATCACGTGCGCAAACAAGATGATCGAGCTGCCGCAGCAGGCGGTCGAGGCGACCAAGCGGCTGATGAACATGCAGTTGGAGAAGTCGGTGATGGCGTCGTTGGATTACGCCAACCTGGCCGAGTACGTGTCGTTCGGCACGACGGACTTCAACAAGATCGTCGACGGCCTGATCGCCAAAAAGTAGGCGCTTCCTGCCGCGAGCGTGCGTGTCTGCGGCCAACACGCCGCACTCCGAACCGATTTCACGCACGCTCGCCGGGCATGGTGCGCACGCTCGCGGGATCGCACGCGCGGATTGCGCAGCCCAACCGAGTGAGTAGCCGAACGAGCGAGTAGGCCAACCGAGCGAGTAGGCCAACCGGCGCGCGGAGTGGGCGAACCAAGCGTGCGGATCGTGCGGCCCGAGCGTGCGCGAAGTTCGTCCAGGACGCGGCGTGTCGGGCGCAGACACGCCCGCTCGCGCGGAGGGGCTGGGGCGGAGACAGGCTCGCTTGCCCGCTCGCGCTACGGGGTGAGCTCTTCGGAGCGCTGGATGGTGCCGGTGATGCCCGAAGCATCCTGTCCGGCAAGAAAAACCGCGGCATCGGCCATGGCCTCGGGCGGTTCGACCATCTCGGGCGGGATCTGCATTCCCGCCCCGCCGGCCTGCCAGCCTTCGGTGAGCACCACCCGTGACGGACTCAGGCAGTTCACTGCGATGTTGTCCGGTTTCAGATCGGCCGCCAGGCCGAGATACAGCCGTTCGACCGCGGCTTTGGACACCCAGTAGGCGTTCGCACCGTGATCGGTCATGGCGACCCCGGTGGTCGTCACAGCGATGAGCGAACCCCGGCCGCGCACCCGGATGTGGGGGATGGCCGCCTTGGTGACCAGGAAGACGCCGGTGGTGTTGACGTCGAGGCACAGCTGCCACCGTTTCAGCGGGGTGGTTTCGATGGGCCCGAGCCACAGCACGCCGGCATTGGCGACCAGGATGTCGATTCCGCCGAACTCGACCACCGTCGCGGTGATCGCGGTGTTGACGGACTCCTCGTCGGTGACGTCGCACGGTACCGGCAGCGCCCGCCCGCCGTCGTCCGAAATCCGCTGTGCGACAGACCCGATTGTTCCCGGCAGCTTTCCCTCCTGCTCCGAGCGGGCGGCCACTGCCACCGACGCACCCGCCCGCGCCAGCGCGGCGGCCACGGTGGCGCCGATGCCGCGGCTCGCGCCCGCGACGAACGCGACCTTTCCCTGCAGCGTCACCCGTCGGTCACTTCCCGCGTCATTTCGGGGGGAATCGCAGTGCCCCGTCGAGCCGAATCACCTCACCGTTGAGGTAGTCGTTCTCGACGATGCTCTGCGCCAGCTGCGCGTATTCGGTGGACCGGCCCATACGCTTCGGGAACGGCACCTGCGGTCCCCAGTACTGCTCGAGCTGATCGGCCGCGTTGCCGTAGGCCGGGGTGTTGATGGTTCCGGGGGCGATCGTCACCACGCGAATCCCCAACGGGGACAGGTCGCGAGCAGCGACCAGCGTCATCCCGATCACCCCGCCCTTGGCCGCCGAATACGGCAGCTGTCCGATCTGTCCCTCGTAGCCTGCCACCGAGGCGGTGTTGACGATGACACCCCGTCCACCCTCGTCGAGCGGTTCGGTCTTGGCGATCGCCGCCGCCGAGAGCCGCATGATGTTGAACACGGCGGTGAGGTAGAACTTGATGGTTGTCTCGAAAGCGTCCAAGCCCAGCGGGGATCCGTCTTTGCCGACGAGCCGTCCGCCGCCGGCGGGTCCACCGTGGGTGTCCACCGAAATGCGCAGCGGCCCGAGAGCTTCAGCTTCGGCGATCGCGGCAAGCACCGACTCCTCGGAGGTCGCGTCGGTGCGCACGTAACGCACGCCGAGCTCGGACTCCAGCTGTTTGCCCTTGTCGTCGGCCAGGTCGGCGACGACCACTTTCGCGCCCGCTCCGTGCAGTCGCCGCACCGTCGCCTCACCGAGACCACCGGCTCCTCCGACGACCAGTGCCGAGTTCCCCGCGATGTCCATGCGTATCCTCCCTGGAACTATCACTCTCAGCTTAGGAGAATAGCATTCTCGGAAGCGGAACGGTCCCTCGCGTAGCGAGAAATCGCCTGCGTAAGGTGTCTGGGGTGACGATCGACGACCTCATCGCCGCGGCGCGCGGGGGTTCAGCGCGCGCCACCGGCCGGCTGCTCAGCTACGTGGAGAGTCCGCGCCGGGATGACGTGCTCGCCGCACTCGGGGAGGTTCGCCCGGCCCGTGTCGTCGGCATCACCGGTCCACCGGGCGCGGGCAAGTCCACCACCGTCGGCGCGCTCGTCGGTGCCTATCGGGCCGACGGTAGGCGAGTGGCGGTGCTGGCCGTCGATCCGTCCTCGCCGTATAGCGGCGGCGCCCTGCTGGGTGATCGCATCCGGATGGCGGCCCACATCAACGATCCCGACGTGCTGATCCGATCGGTGGCCACCCGGGGGCACCTCGGGGGTCTGGCCGCCGCGGTGCCCGCGGCGATCACGCTCGTGTCAGCACTGCACTTCGATGTCGTCATTCTGGAGACCGTCGGCGTCGGACAGTCCGAGATCGAGATCGCCGCGGTGGCCGATCCCACCGTGGTGGTCCTCAACCCGGGAGCCGGGGACGCTGTGCAGGCCGCTAAGCCTTGATCCACCGATCGAATAGGAGTTGGGGCGGGTTGTAAAAACGAAATGCCCTGTCGCGGTGAAAGAATGGGATTTGTCTAGGATCACATTCGGTCAGAACGAAGGGCATCTCGTAGATGCAACTATCTCACACTCGTCCTGTGGCGTCAGCCCGCTTTGATGACCCCAATCTGGTGTCGTGTGCCGGGCTGGTCCCGATGGCCGCTCTGGCTCATCAGTGCGGGTTGAGCAGCCTGGCTGATGAGCACATCACGGTGCCGACCGACAAGGGCGCCAACGCCGGGGCGAAAGTCTTGTCGCTGGTCGCGGGCATGGTAGCTGGGGCTGACAGCATCGATGACATGGCCTTGCTGCGCCACGGCGCGATGGGCACCGTGTTCGACCGCCCGTACGCCCCGTCGACGCTGGGATCGTTCCTGCGCGAATTCAGCTTCGGTCATGTCCGCCAACTCGACGCCGTGGCGGCGCGGTTGCTGGCCGGTCTGCACGAACGCACTCCGGTGCTGGCCGGTGTTGACGGTCCGGTGTGTGTTGATCTCGATGACACCATCATCGAAGTGCACGGCTACACCAAACAGGGATCTGGTTACGGATACTCCGGGGTCCGTGGGTTAAATGCGCTGATCGCCACGCTCACCACTGAGCATGGTGCACCGATCATCTGCGGCCAACGCCTACGCAAAGGCGCCTGCGGATCAGCACGTGGAGCTGCCCGCATCGTCGGCGACACGCTGGCCACCGTGACACGACTGCGCTCTTCGGCGGCAGCCACCCGGCCGCTGCTGCGAGCCGACTCGGCGTTCTACGGCTACCCAACCGTGGCGGCTGCTCTGCGCGGTGGTGCCGACGTGTCGATCACCGTGCGCCTGGACCCAAAAGTCAAAGTCGCCATCGCCGCCATACCCGAGGACGCCTGGATCCCGATCCAGTACACCGACGCGATCTACGACGAGAACACCCAGCGCTGGATCTCGCGCGCCGAGGTCGCCGAGATCGACTTCACCGCGTTCAGCTCCCGCACAACCAGCGAGCAGATCCCCGGCAGGCTGGTGGTGCGGCGCATCCCCGACCTCAACCCCGCCAGCGGCGAGGGGCAGACCACCCTGTTCGACACCTGGCGCTTCCATGCCTTCTTCACCACCACCGACCTCGATACCGTCACCGCCGACAAGACCCACCGCGGCCACGCGCTCATCGAGCAGGTCCACGCCGACCTCAAAGACTCTGCTCTGGCCCATCTGCCCTCGGGGCGATTCGGCGCCAACGCCGCCTGGCTGGTGTGCGCAGCGATGGCGTTCAACCTCACCCGCGCCGCGGCCACCCTGACCGGACCAGCGCTGGCCAAAGCCCGCACCGGCACCATCCGCCGCACCCTGATCAGCGTGCCGGCACGCATCGCCTCCTCGGCCCGACGCCTGACCCTGCACCTGCCACGCAACTGGCCCTGGGAAACCGCGTGGAACACCCTGTTCCACAGTCTGTTTGGCCGAAACCGGCCACTGCTGGCCTAACAGAGCAACCCCAACCGCCCGCACGAGACGAAAGACCCACAGGAACAAGCCGATACCGAGATCGGGCCATCACACACACCCACCTCACGGCACACCCCGGGCCCAACGCACACAATCGAAATCGACTTCACACCGACAGCTCACCGGTGGATCGAGGCTAAGGCAGGCCTGCTGGAGGTTGCCGACATCGTCGCGGTGAACAAGGCCGACCGTGAGGGCGCCGACCAGACGGTACGGGACCTGCGGGCCGAAACCGACGTGCCGATCCTCAAACTCATCGCGGCCCAGGGCCGTGGGATCGACGAGCTGCTCGAGGTGATCGAAACCCACCACCGCACCGACAATCCCGGTCGGCGATCAGCCAGGGCGCGTGCCCAGATCCTCTCGCTGGCGCAGAGCCTGCTTCGTCAGCACGAGGGACTGGGCTCACTCGCTGACGCGGTGGCCGACGGTCGCACCGACCCGTACACGGCGGCAGCGCAACTCATCGTCACCGACACCATGCGCTGAGCTATTCCGGGAGCTCGATCAGCCGCTTGGTGTACCGCAGGAGTTCGCGTCGTGGCATCGACGTTCGACTGCCTCGTCGATGACCTGGGTGTGTAACAGTTCGCGGGCGCGGATCGCGGACTGCTCGGCCTCGGCGGCCTCCAGCGCCGGCTCCAGCCGGGCCAGTGCGGCGTCGAGCACCCGGGTCTGCGCGGCGGTGCGCGCGCTGAACCTTGTGCCGATGCCCGTCACCCCGCCAGGGGTAGTCGGGAGGGTAATGCGCGGGTGTGGCGCTGTCAGGACACCGACGTGCCGGTGGCGGCGGTGTATCCGGCGCGATAGCCGAACACCATGGCGGGGCCGAGGGTGCCGCCCGCACCGCCGTAGGCTTTTCCGGTGGCGCCGGCCATCGCGTTGCCTGCGGCGTACAGCCCGGTGATGGCGGTGCCGTTGACGTGCAGCACCCGCCCGTCACGGTCGGTGCGGGGCCCGCCCTTGGTGCCCATCGCGCCGACGGAGACCGGGACCGCGTAATACGGCGCCGTGTCGATCGGACCTAGCGTCTGGCCCGCCGTGGTGGCTGCCGAGGTGTCGCCCCAGTAACCGTCGTAAGCGCTTGCGCCGCGGCTGAACTCAGGATCGTGCTCGGCGGCGACGTTGGTGTTCCAGGCGGTGAGCGTGGCGGCCAGGCCGTCGGGGTCGATGCCGGTCTTCTCGCCGAGCTCCTCGAGATCGGCCGACTGGCAGAACCAGTCGGGGATCGGTCCGTCGGGGTCCACGCCGAGGAAGCCGTAGTGCTTGAGGTGGATGGAGTCGAAGACGATCCAGGCCGGATCGTTGGCATACCCGAGCTTCGGATCGAGAAAGTGGAACGGCCCGGCCATCGAGTTGTATTCGCCCGCCTCGTTGAGGAAGCGCCTGCCCGCCCGGTTGACGATGATGCTGCGCGGTCGGGTGCGCTCCAACCTGACGCTGCGGCTGCGCGGGTGCCCCTCGAAGGTGTCGCCGGGGATCTGCACGATCGGAACCCACCACGCTTCGCCCATGTTCGCCAGATCGGCGCCGTGCGCCATCGCCATCCGCAGTCCGTCGCCGGTGTTGTGGGGCGGCGAGACCGCGCCCCGCATCGGGCCCCGCAGATACGCCTCGACCAGGCGGCGGTCCCACTCGAATCCACCGGTGCCCAGGATCACGCCGCGACGGGCGTGCACACGGAAATCGCTGTGGCCCTGGCGGACTCGAACCCCGATGATCCCCAGCGGGCCGGCGATCAGCTCGACGGCGCGTGCCTCGGTGTGCGGCGTGACGCCGCGGTCGAGCAGGCCGCGCAGCAGGCCGGCGATCAAGGCGGTGCCGGCGACGCAGTAGTCGCCGGACTCGCTGTCGACGGATGCGTGGATGCGCGCGCGGGTCTCGGCGTCGATGCCGACGTTGCTGAAGTCCGCCGGAAACGACGTTATCCGCGAGCTCCACTCACCGAGCCGGGACAGGTCGAACGGTTTGGCGTTCAGCGATCGACCGCCACCGGGTTTGCCGCCCGGCAGTTCGGGCTTGTAGTCGGGAAAGCCGGCGGCCACCTCGAAGACGAGATCGCTGTGGGACTCCACGAAGTCGAGCATCGGCGCGCCTGTGCGGACGAACGTCTCGACCAGTTCTTCGTCCATGTATCCCAATGACTGGGCGCGCAGGTACGCCATCGCGTCCTCGACGGTCAGCTCGCCCTCTTCGGACCTGTTGTGCGCCGGGATCCACACGATTCCACCAGACACCGCGGTGGTCCCGCCGACGGTGGCCGCCTTTTCGTAGACCTCGACGGTGGCGCCGTTGACGACGGCGGTCAGCGCGGCGGTCAGTCCTGCGCCGCCGCTGCCCAGTACGACGACGTCGACCTCATGGTCCCAGTCGGTCATCGCTGTCTCCTTCCGATGGTTGCTGCCCGGTCCGGCTCAGCTGAGGACGGCCGACAGATCGTGGGCCGCCTTGATGACCGATTCGCGGCCGTCGAGAACGACGTCCTCGCGGTGCGAAATCAGGTTGATGCACGTGGGCGGCGCCGGGGATCTACGTCGTACCGGCACGGCCAGTCCGTAGGTGTTGGGCTCGATCTCACCGTGGGTGATCACCCAGCCCTGCTGGCGCGTCTGCTGTACCAGGTCACGCTCGCCGGGGCGCGGCGGCATGCTGGACAGCAGCGCGATCCCCGCAGCGCCGCGGTCGAGCGGATAGCGGCTCCCCTCGTGAAATGACAACTGGTAGTAGACGTTTGTCGGCACCATGACCGCGACGGCGACCTGCTGGTCGCCTTCGGCGACGAGCAGCGACACCGTGGTGGCGAGTTCGTCGGCCAGCGCGCGCAGGGTGGGCACGCACAATTGCCGGACGTTGTTGTCGAACGACGCGCCGAGCACGGCGAGCGCGGCCGCCGAGCGGTAGCGGCCGTCTTCTCCTTTGGCGACGAACCGGTACTGCGCGAGGGTGCTGAGCAGCCGGTAGGCGATGGTCCGGTGCACGCCGATGTCGTCGGCGACCTGCGCGACGGTCAGCCCGGTCGGTGAGCTCGCCACCAGTTGGAGTGCGTTGAGCCCACGCGCCAGCGTCTGGGAGCCGGGCGCGCTCGGGCCCGCAGTGGCGGTCCCGCGTGCACCCGCGTCAGGCGGGTGATCACCGGCCGGTCGATTCATGCGGACCTTCCTTGACAGATCTCTGTCGTGAGAGTGATGCTCTAACTATAGTGCACATGTATGTGCGATAAATGAGCAGAGTGCTTACAAAATACGAGAATTCGATTCTCGCCGTCAAGGTCTCGGGCAGGGACTCCACGGAAGGAGTGCAGGGGTGGCGGAGTTCGAGAGCGTATGGAGCGACCTGCAGGGCGTCCCGTTCTCTCAGGGGTACCTCGACGCCGGCGGTGTCCGCACCCGTTACCTGCACGCCGGTGATCCGGGCAAGCCCGTGCTGGTATTCCTGCACGGTTCCGGCGGTCATGCCGAGGCCTACGTCCGCAACTTAGGGGCGCACGCCGAGCATTTTTCGACGTGGTCGATCGACATGCTCGGCCACGGCTACACCGACAAGCCCGGCCATCCGCTTGAAATCCCGCACTACGTCGAGCATCTCGCCGCATTTCTGGATGCGATCGGCGCGCAGCGCGCGCACATCAGCGGCGAGTCGCTGGGAGGCTGGGTGGCCGCACGCTTCGCCGCGGACCGGCCGGATCGGGTGGATCGTCTGGTGCTCAACACCGCAGGTGGCTCGCAGGCCGATCCCGAGGTGATGAAGCGGATCTTCACGTTGTCGATGGCCGCGGCGGAGGACCCGACCTGGGAGACGGTTCAGGCGCGGATCAAATGGCTGATGGCCGATAAGAGCAAGGACTACGACGACATCGTGGCCAGCCGGCAGCGGGTGTACCGCCAGCCGGGGTTCGTCAACGCGATGCGTGACATCATGGCGTTGCAGGATCCGGAGATCCGGGCGCGAAATTTGCTCGGCCCCAACGAGTACGGCGCGATCACTGCTCCCACGCTGGTGGTCTGGACCAGTGACGACCCGACCGCCGACGTCGAGGAGGGCCGGCGTATCGCGTCGATGATCCCCGGCGCCCGCTTCGAGGTGATGCCGGGCTGTGGTCACTGGCCGCAGTACGAGGATCCCAAGACCTTCGACCGGTTGCACCTGGACTTCCTGCAGGGTCGGGCGATGAGCGGGGTCCGGTGACAGCCCCGGACGTCGACGTCGACGTGGTCATCGTCGGGGCCGGCCCCTCCGGTCTGACCCTGGCGAATATTCTTGGCCTTCACGGTGTTCGGACGCTTGTCGTCGATGAACGCGACACCCTCATCGACTATCCCCGCGGTGTCGGTCTCGACGACGAGGCGCTGCGCACGTTCCAGTCGATCGGTCTGGTCGATCAGGTGCTACCGCATACCGTGCCAAACCAGATCTTGCGGTTCTTCGATGCCGACCGGAAGCTGCTGGCCGAGATGGCGCCCCCGGATGCCCGATTCGGCTGGCCCAAACGCAACGGGTTCGTCCAGCCGATGGTCGACGCCGAGTTGTTCGAGGGCCTTGAGCGGTTCGATCATGTCGAGGTCCGCTTCGGACATCGCATGCAGACCTGCTCCGAGACGAACGACGGCGTGACCGTCGGCTTCGCTGGTGGCCAGGCGTCCGTGTGTGCCCGATACGTGGTGGGGTGCGACGGCGGCCGCAGCGCCACCCGCCGCTTGATGGGTGTGTCCTTCGACGGCACGACGTCGTCGACCCGCTGGCTCGTGGTAGATGTGGCCAACGACCCGCTCGGCCATCCGAACAGCGAGGTCGGCGCTGATCCGGCCCGTCCCTACGTGTCCATCTCGATCGCACACGGCATCCGGCGCTTCGAGTTCATGATCCATCCGCACGAAACCGACGAACAGGCCGACGACCCGGAGTTCGTCCGGCGCATGCTCGGTCAGCGTGTCCCGTATCCGGAACGGGTCGACATGATCCGGCACCGGGTCTACACCCACCATTCCCGGATCGCCGGGTCGTTCCGCAAGGGTCGGTTGCTGCTGGCCGGCGACGCCGCCCACCTGATGCCGGTGTGGCAGGGCCAGGGATACAACAGCGGGATCCGCGACGCGGCGAACCTGGGATGGAAGCTGGCCGCGGTCATCCGCGGGCAGGCCCGCGACGCGCTGCTCGACACCTACGACGTCGAGCGTCGCAAGCACGCGCGCGCGATGATCGACCTGTCGACGATGGTCGGCCGGGTCATCTCCCCGACCAACCGCCGGGTGGCAGCGCTGCGTGACAAGGTGATCCACGCCGCGTCGGTGGTACCCACCCTGAAGCGCTACATCCTGGAGATGCGGTTCAAGCCGATGCCGCGCTACCTGCAGGGCGCGGTCTACCACGACGCACAGCCGTCGCCGAACTCGCCGACCGGCACCTTGTTCATCCAGCCACGCGTGGACACCCGCGACGCTCAGAACCTGCTTCTCGACGATGTGCTCGGTTCCGGTTTCGCGGTGTTGTGCTGGAGTAACAACCTACCTGCCGTGCTCGGGGACGAGGTGTTCGACAGTTGGAAAGCCCTGGGCGCGAGGTTCGTCGAGGCGCGACCGATGACCCAGCTGCGCTGGCCCGGCCACGACGACGCCGATGTCGTGGTCGTGGGCGACCGCGGGGGAGCACTGAAGAAGTGGTTCGACGTGTCGACCGACTCGGTGCTGTTCCTGCGGCCGGACCGCTGCATCGCGGCCGCGTGCATTGCGCAGCGTGCGCCGGAGGTGTCGGCGGAGCTGTTCCGCGCGCTGCATCTGAACGTTCCACCGTCCCGGGAAGGAGGGTCCGGTTCTCATGGCGAAAACACAGATGGCCGTGTGCTGCATGTCGCACAGTCCGCTGCTGAACCTTCCGGGACTGTCACAGGAACTCCTTGACGACATCGAGGGCGCCATCGGCGCCGCACGCGATTTCGTCGCCGACTTCGACCCGGAGCTCGTCGTCACGTTCTCGCCCGATCACTACAACGGGTTCTTCTACCGCGCGATGCCGCCGTTCTGTATCGGCACCGCGGCCGCGGGCGTCGGCGACTACGGCACCTACCAAGGTCCGTTGAACGTGCCGGCCGATCTGGCCACCGACTGTGCCCAGGCGGTGCTGGACGCTGACGTCGACGTCGCGATCTCGGCGGCGATGGACGTCGACCACGGCACAGTGCAACCGCTGCAGAAGCTGTTCGGCGACGCCACCGCCAAACCCGTCATCCCGGTGTTCGTCAACTCCGTGGCGACCCCGCTGGGACCGATGCGCCGAGTCCGTGCGCTCGGGGCCGCCGTGGGCGCGCATCTCGCCGGCCTCGGCAAGCGGGTGCTGGTCATCGGATCGGGCGGACTGTCGCACGACCCTCCCGTCCCGACGCTGGCGACCGCGCCGCCGGCGGCGCTGGACCGCATCGTCAGAGGCGTGCCGATGACCACCGAGCAGCGGCTGGCCCGCCAGTCGGCGGTGATCGAGGCAGCCCGCGAATTCGCGGCCGGCCACGGGGCGCTCGCTCCGCTGAACCCGGACTGGGATACGGCGTTCCTGGACCTGCTCGACACCGGCCGGCTCGCCGAGGTGGACGGCTGGGACAACGGCTGGATCGCCGAGCAGGCGGGTAACTCTGCTCACGAGGTCAGAACCTGGGTGGCCGCCTTTTCAGCGTTGGCCGCGCAGGGCAGATACGGTACCGGCGACCGGTTCTACCGTGCCGCACCGGAACTCATCGCCGGTTTCGCGATTCGAACGGCGGTGTCCACAAAATGAGTTCTGCTGCGGGCCAAGGATTCGACCAAGCCACCGATGTCCTGGTGATCGGGTCCGGTGGCGGCGGGATGACCGCCGCGCTGGCCGCGAAGTCAGCCGGCCTGGACACCCTGGTGGTGGAGAAGTCGCCGCGGTTCGGCGGCTCCACCGCGTTGTCGGGCGGCGGCATTTGGGTGCCGGGGGCGCCGTCGCAGCGCCGCGAGGGCTACGTGCCGGACCCTGATCAGGTGTTCACCTACCTCAAGGAGATCACCGGCGGTCTGGTCAGCGACGCCCGGCTGCGCACCTATGTGAACGCCGCGCCCGAGATGATGGACTTCCTCGAAAAGCTCAGCCCCTGGCTGGAGTTCGTGTGGAAGCCCGGATACGCCGACTACTATCCCGAGCTTCCCGGCGGGTCAGCGCTGGGCAGCACCATCAACGTGCCCGAGCTTGACCTGCGCGTGCTCGGCGACGAGGAACATAACCTGCTCGCCCCGTTGGCGCTGGCGCCCAAGGGAATCTGGTTCGCGCCCAAGGACCTGCGGCTGTTCTATCAGGTCCGGCAGAACTGGCGCGGTAAGGCCGTGCTGCTGAAGTTGATCTGGCGGATGTTCCGGGCCCGAGCCTTCGGGGAACGTATGGCGGCCATCGGTCAGTCCCTGTCGGCGCGGCTGCGGCTCGCGATGAAACAGCAGGACATCCCGCTATGGCTGAACGCGCCGATGACCGAGCTGATCACCGACAC
Organism: Mycobacterium sp. SMC-8; assembly: GCF_025263565.1. Lineage (NCBI taxonomy): Bacteria > Bacillati > Actinomycetota > Actinomycetes > Mycobacteriales > Mycobacteriaceae > Mycobacterium > Mycobacterium sp. SMC-8. Next base: position 6,128,206 of record NZ_CP079865.1, on the reverse strand, counting down.
CGACGGCCCGGATGCGCGGGTGATCGGCGCAGTCATCGAGAAAGACGGCCGTGTGCTGCGGGTGCAGGCCCGGCGGGGGGTGATCCTGGCCAGCGGCGGCTTCGACCACGACATGGGTTGGCGGCGGCAACATCTGCCCGAGCTGAACCGGGTCGCTGAACTCGCCGGACCCGGCAAGGACTGGAGCTTCGGCAATCCCGCCGCGACCGGTGACGGTATCCGGGCCGGCGAGAAGCTCGGCGCGGCAACCGATCTGCTTGACGAAGCGTGGTGGTTCCCGGCGATCTGCTGGCCGGACGGACGGTTGCAGTTCATGCTCAACGAACGGATGATGCCATCCCAGTTCGTGGTCAACGGCGCGGGCGAGCGGTTCATCAACGAAGCCGCGCCCTACATGGACTTCGCCCACGCGATGATCGACGGTGAGCGCTCCGGTGTCACGCACATCCCGTGCTGGCTGATCACCGACATCCGGTCGTTCCACCGGTACGTCGTCGCCGGGCACCTGCCGATTCCCAAGGTGCCGTTCGCTCCCGTCCCGACTGGCCGGAAGGTGCCGGCCGCCTGGCTGGAGTCCGGCATCGTCAAGACGGGGTCCACCTGGGAGGAACTCGCCGGCCGGATCGGGGTCCCGCCGGCGCAACTGCGCCGGACCGCCGAACGGTTCAACGAGTTGGCCGCCCAAGGCCACGACGACGATTTCAACCGCGGTGACAGCGCCTACGACAACTATTACGGCGACCTGACGCTGCCCAACCCGAATCTGCACCCGCTCGGCAAGCCGCCGTACTACGCGTTCCAGATCATCCTCGGCGACCTCGGCACCTCGGGTGGGCTGCGCACCGACGAGCACGCCCGCGTGCTGCGCGGCGACGACACGGTGATCGAGGGGCTCTATGCGGTCGGCAATGCGTCGGCGGCGGTGATGGGCCGCAGTTACGCCGGTGCCGGCGCGACGATCGGGCCCGCCATGACGTTCGGCTACGTCGCGGCGTGCCACATCGCGGAGTCGGCGACCACCGACCAGGAACCACTGTCCATCCAAAGCCCCGAAAGCCCCGAATCTTCTAGGAGGTAAACAGCAGTGAAGATTTCCCTGTTCTACGAGTTCCCGTTGCCCCGGCCGTGGTCTGACGACGACGAACACCAGCTCTTCCAGCACGGTCTCGACGAGGTCGAACTCGCCGACAAGGCCGGCTTCTCCACGGTGTGGCTCACCGAGCATCACTTCCTGGAGGAGTACTGCCACTCCACCGCGCCGGAGATGTTCCTGGCCGCGGCGAGCCAGCGCACCAAGAACATCCGACTCGGCTTCGGCGTCATGCACCTGCCGCCGCCCATCAACCATCCGGCCCGCATCGCCGAACGGGTGGCCACGCTCGACCACCTGTCCAACGGCCGGGTGGAGTTCGGCACCGGTGAGGGGTCGTCGGTCGCCGAGCTCGGCGGCTTCAACATCGACCCGGCCGACAAGCGCACGATGTGGGAAGAGGCACTTGAGGTCTCGATCCGGTGTATGACCGAGGCGCCGTTCACCGGCTTCAAGGGCGAGCACGTCGAAATGCCGGCTCGCAACGTGATCCCGAAGCCGCTGCAGCAGCCGCACCCGCCCGTCTGGGTGGCGTGCACACGGCCGTCGTCGGTGCAGATGGCCGCCCAGAAAGCCATCGGCGCACTGAGTTTCGCCTACACCGGACCCGAGGCGCTCAAAGACCGGGTGGACGGCTACTACAAGGAGTTCGAGGAGAAGGGCACGCCGATCACCCCGGCGATCAATCCCAACCTGCTCGCGATCGGCGGCGACCTGTCGATGATGGTGGCCAAGACCGACGAGGAGGCGCTCAAGCGGCTCGGCATCGGCGGCGGGTTCTTCTCGTTCGGGATCATGCACTACTACCTGACGGGCATGCACACCCCTGGGCGCACCGGGGTGTGGGAGCTCTACGAAAAGGCGGTCAAGGACGATCCCACGCTGGCCTACGGGCCGGGCCGCGGCGCGATCGGATCACCCGACACCGTCCGCGAATTCCTGCGTGGTTACGAGGCCAGCGGCGTCGACGAGATCATCCTGCTGCTCAACCCGCGCAGCCACGAGGGCACGATGGAGTCCATCGAGATCATGGGCAAAGAGATCCTGCCCGAGTTCATCGAGCGCGACGCGAAAGCGGTGCAGGACAAGGCCAAGCGTTTGGCGCCGGTGATCGAGAAGGTCGAGGCGCGCCGGCAGCACTGGGACGCACCGCTGTTCGACGAAACCTACGCGTTCGGCGGTCTGCCCACCGGCCGCGGCGGCAAGTTCACGGCGGGGGAGATTCCCGAGGCGATGGCCGAGATCAACGAGGGCCGCGTCAAGGCTGCACAGGCCGAGAAGGACGCCAAGGCCGCGAAGGAAGCTGCGAGCTGATCGTGACCCCGCTGGACGAGCTGGTGCGCTTCGACGGCAGGCACGCGGTGGTCACCGGGTGCGCCTCGGGGATCGGAGCACAGGTGGCGCATCAGCTCGCTTCGCTCGGCGCGCGGGTCACCGGCCTGGACCTGCGCGCGCCGGAAAACCGTTCTGCCCTCGGGGACTTCATCCCGGTCGATCTGGCCGACCCGGACTCTGTCGACAACGCCGCGGCCGCGGTGGGTCACGGCGTCGACGCGGTGTTCAACGTCGCGGGGGTGTCGTCGGGAATCCGGGACCCGCTGCTGGTGGTGCGGATCAACTTTCTCGGTATGCGCCAGTTCACCGAAGCGTTGGTGGATCGGATGCCGGCCGGGGCCTCGATCACTAACGTGTCCTCGCTGGCCGCTTCGGGCTACCTAAACCACGCCGCCACCACCGCGGGTCTTCTCGCCACCACGTCGGTGGAAGAAGGCCTGCGGTGGTGCGCCGAGCATCCCGACGCGCTCGCCGACGGCGGCTACCGCCAGTCCAAGGAGGCGATCATCCTCTACGGGATGCATCGGGCCGTCGATCTCGGCGCCCGCGGCATCAGGATCAACTGCACCGCACCGGGGGTTACCGAAACCCCGATACTGGACCAGTTGCGTTCGGCCTACGGTCAGCAGTACCTCGATTCGTTCACCGCCCCGCTGGGGCGGGTGTCGACGCCCGAGGAGCAGGCGGCGATGCTGGTGTTCCTCGGCAGCCGGGCCGCCGGTTACCTCACCGGACAGGTGGTGTGGACCGACGGCGGCATCCTCGCCCAGCGCATCACCGCCCAGATGACCGATCCGCAGTCCGCACAAGGGAGTTCCCGATGACCGGCACCATGAGCGACTTCCGCAGGATGGCCGACGAGGTCCGCAACTGGGGACGGTGGGGCGACGACGACGAACTCGGTACCCTCAACTTCATCACTGCCGAGAAGGTCGCCGAAGCCGCAGGCCTGGTCACGCAGGGCAAGGTGATCTCCCTCGGTGGCGACTTCAGCTCCGGGGGACCTCAGGGCGCGTTCAAGTTCCGACAGAACCCCGTTCACGTGATGACCGTCGACGGGGGTGACGCCTCCACGCTCGTCGAGTACGGGCCTCAATGGCTGCGCAACGCGGTGGCCGCCGACATGAGCGCGTTCTTCGCCGACAACCCGTTCCGGTTCAACGACGACATCATCGTGATGCCGCTGCAGGCCGCCACGCAGTGGGACGCGATGTCACACGTGTACTACGAGGACAAGCTCTACAACGGATTTCCGGCTGACTCGGTGACCAGCTTCGGCGCCTTCCACCTCGGGATCGAGAAAGTCGACAGGAAGGGCATCGCCTCCCGCGGGGTACTCCTCGACGTCGTCGCGCATCGCGGCGCGGACACGTTCTGCGAGCCAGGGACCCCGATTACCCCCGACGAACTCGACGAGATCGTCGCCCGCCAGCAGGTCGAGATCCGCTCTGGCGACATCGTGGTGGTGCACACCGGGTGGTGGACGCGCTTCCTCCAGACCGGGGATGGTGGGGAAGCCGGCTCGGGACTGCACTGGACCTGCGCGGCCTGGCTGCACGAACGCGAGGTGGCAGCTGTGGCCGCCGACAATTTGATGGTCGAGGACCCCGACCCCGCCAACGGCGTGACGGGAACGTTCCTGCCGATGCACATGCTGTGCCTGCGCGACATGGGCCTCATGCTCGGCGAGTACTGGGACCTCGGTCCGATCGCCGCCGACTGCGCCGCCGACGGCAGCTACGAATTCCAGCTCGTCGCACCGCCACTGAAGGTGGTCGGCGCCGTCGGGGCACCTGTCAGTCCGATCGCGATCAAGTGAGTGGGGAAGTGACCAGTATCAATCAACCGTTCATCGTGGGTCTCGGCGGCACACTGCGGGCCAACTCGTCGACCGAACGGGCTCTGCGCTACTGCCTGACGTCGGTGGAGCAGCAGGGTGGACGCACCCGGCTGTTCAGTGCGGAGGACCTCGACCTGCCGATGTACGCTCCGCACGAGCTGGAGCGCACACCCAAAGCCCTCGAACTGGTCAAGACCCTTCGGGACGCCGACGCCGTAGTGGTGGGCTCGCCCGGATACCACGGGGCGATCTCCGGGCTGGTCAAGAACGCTCTCGACTACATCGAGGATCTGCGGGAGGACCCCCGCGTCTACCTCGACAACACCCCGTGGGGCTGCATCAGTTGCGCCTACGGGTGGCAGGCCGCGGTGGGCACGCTCACCCAGCTGCGCAGCATCGGGCACGCGCTGCGGGCATGGCCGACCCCGCTGGGTGTGGCGATCAACTCCGCCGACCCGATCTGGGATCCGTCGGGCGAGCTCGCCGACACCGAGCAGGGCAGGGCCGTGGCCAATCAGCTCGAGCTGCTGGCGAGCCAGGTGCTGGCGTTCGCGCAGACCAGCCGGACATTGGTCACCTAGCACCATGGCGTTCCGATCGAAGACTGTTCTCATCGACGGCCTGCGCACAAGTTACCTCGAAGCGGGACAAGGGGATCCGGTCGTCCTGCTGCACGGCGGGGAATTCGGCGCCTGCGCGGCCGTCGGCTGGGAGCACACCATCGACGCGCTGGCCGGGCGGTACCGGGTGCTGGCCCCGGACATGCTCGGCTTCGGAGACTCCGCCAAGGTCGTCGACTTCACCGACGGCCGGGGCATGCGCATCCGGCACATCGCGCGCTTCTGCGACGTGATGGGTGTGCAGGCCGCCCACTTCGTCGGCAATTCGATGGGCGCGATCAACCTGCTCGTCGACGCCACCTCGGACGCACCGGTGCTGCCGGCGCGCAGTCTGGTCGCGATCTGCGGTGGTGGCGAGATCCAGCGCAACGAGCACGTCAGCGCGCTCTACGACTACGACGCCTCCGTCGAGGGCATGCGCCGCATCGTGACCGCGTTGTTCGCCGATCCTGCCTACCCCGCCGACGAGGCATACGTGCGGCGCCGCTACGAATCGAGCATCGCCCCCGGCGCGTGGGAGTCATTGGCCGCGGCGCGGTTCCGCCGCCCGGGCCTGGAACCTCCGCCGGCCCCGAGCAGTGCGCGCGCCTACGGCCGCATCGCCGTACCGGCCCTGGTGATCGAAGGGGGCGACGACAAACTGCTGCCCCCGGGTTGGGCGGCCGAGATCGCCGGGCAGATTACCGAGGGGCGCTCGGCCGTCGTCGACGGCGCCGGACACTGCCCGCAGATCGAGCGGCCCGCCGCTGTCAACCAGCTGTTGCTGGACTTCTTGGAGGAGCACAGATGAACGAACTCGTGGGCAAGGTCGCCGTGGTCACCGGCGGCGCATCGGGGATCGGCCGGGGCATCGCCGAACGGTTCGCCGCCGAAGGGGCCGGCGTGGTGATCGCCGACGTCCGCGACGATCTCGGGGAACAGCTTGCCGCCGAGCTGAATTCACGCGGTGCCAAGACCGTGTACCGGCATACCGATGTCGGCGATCAGACCCAGGTCGGCGAGCTCGTGGCAGCGGCGGTCGAGACCTTCGGCGGGCTGAACGTGATGGTGAACAACGCGGGAATCTCCAGTCCGCTGCGCAAAGGCCTGTTCCACGAGGACTTCGAGGAGTTCGACCGGGTCATGCGGGTGAACCTGCTCGGCGTCATGGCCGGCACCCGGGACGCCGCGCGGCACATGGCCGACCGCGGCGGCGGATCCATCGTCAACCTCGGCTCGATCGGCGGTATCCAGGCCGGTGGCGGCGTCTCGACCTACCGCGCCTCCAAGGCGGCGATCATCCACTTCACCAAATGCGCCGCGATCGAGCTCGCGCATTACGAGGTGCGGGTGAACTGCCTGGCGCCCGGCAACATACCGACGCCGATTCTCGCCTCGTCGGCCACTGACGAGGACCGGGAACGGCTGGAACGCTTCGAGGCCAGAATCCGGCAGCAGATGCGAGACGACCGCCCGCTCAAGCGGGAGGGCAGCGCCGAGGACGTCGCCGAGGCCGCACTGTACCTGGCCACGGACCGGTCTCGGTACGTCACCGGCACCGTGTTGCCGGTCGACGGCGGCACCGTCGCGGGCAAGGTGATCGTCCGCAAGCCGGCAACCGGGCAGACCGCAGGGTGATTGCTTTAAATCAGTCGCTTGACTTAGCAGGTGTGACCGGGTTCACTGAGAGCGTGACGACTGCGAGGACCGTGCGGGCCGACCGTGCAAGCAGCACCCAAGAGGCGATCCTGAAGGCGGCCGAGCGGCTCTACGCCGAACACGGGGTGTTCGCGGTGTCCAACCGGCAGGTCAGCGAAGCCGCCGGCCAGGGCAACAACGCCGCAGTCGGCTACCACTTCGGCACCAAGGCGGACCTGGTGCGTGCCATCGAGCACAAGCACCGGGGCCCGATCGAGGAGCTGCGTGAGCGCCGGGTCGCCGAGATCGGGGATTCGACCGACATGCGCGACTGGGTGGCCGCGCTTGTCTGCCCGTTGACGGATCACCTTGCCGAACTGGGCAATCCGACCTGGTACGCCCGGTTCGCCGCGCAGGTGATGACCGACCCGGCATACCACAACATGATCGTCAAGGACGCACTGTCGTCACCGTCGCTGGTCCGGGTACTCGACGGGATCAACGGCTGTCTGCCCGATCTGCCCGTCGACGTCCGAGTGGAACGAAACATCATGGGCCGCAACCTATTGATGCACAGCTGTGCCGACCGTGAGCGGCTCCTCGCGCAGGGGTCGCCCGTCGCGCGGCCCACCTGGCAGGCCGCGGCCACCGGGCTGATCGACGCGATCATCGGGCTGTGGCACGCCCCGGTCACGGAGCTGTCTTGACATGAGGGTCACGGTCGACCAGGACAGGTGCGTCTCGTCGGGCCAGTGTGTGCTCAATGCCGGTGTCGTGTTCGACCAACGCGACGACGACGGCGTGGTCGAACTGCTGATCCCCGAGCCCGGACCCGAGCACGCCGAGGAGACCCGAAAGGCCGCGGCCGCATGCCCCGCCCTGGCCATCCACATCGAGGAGTGAAATGACAGAGACGCTTGCGCAGGAAGCGGTGGCGGTGCCGGAGTACCCGATGGAGCGCGCCGCGGGCTGCCCGTTCGCGCCGCCGCCGCAGATGCTCGAGATGAACAAGGCCAAACCGCTGTCCCGCGTGCGGATCTGGAACGGCGCCACGCCGTGGCTGATCACCGGCCATGAGGTGGCGCGCACGCTGTTCGCCGACTCCAGGGTCAGCGTGGACGACAGGCGGGAGGGCTTCCCGCACTGGAACGAGCACATGTTGTCCACGGTGTACAAGCGGCCGCGCTCGGTGTTCACCTCGGATGCCGAGGAGCACACCCGGTTCCGCCGGATGCTGTCCAAGCCGTTCACTTTCCGGCGGGTCGAGGCGCTGCGCCCGGTGATTCAGGACGTCACCAACGAATGCATCGACGAGATCCTGGCCGGCCCGCAGCCGGCCGACATGGTCGCCAAGCTCGCGCTCCCGGTGCCCACCCGGGTCATCAGCGACATGCTCGGCGTGCCCTACGAGGACCACGAGTTCTTTCAGGAGCACGCCAATGCCGGGCTCGCCCGCTACGCGGCCGCGGACGCCATGCAGAAGGGTGCGATGAGCCTGCACCAGTACCTGATCAACCTCGTTGAGGAGAAGCAGGCCAACCCCGCCGAGGACGCGGTCTCCGACCTCGCCGAGCGCGTCACCGCCGGCGAGATCAGCGTCAAGGAGGCCGCGCAACTGGGCACCGGTCTGCTCATCGCCGGCCACGAGACCACCGCCAATATGATCGGGATCGGGATCTGCGCGCTGTTGGAGAACCCGAAACAAGCTGCGCTTCTTCGTGATTCCGACGACCCGAAATTCATCGCCAACGCCGTCGAAGAGCTGATGCGCTACCTGTCGATCATTCAGAACGGCCAACGCCGGGTGGCCACGGAAGACATCGAGATCGCCGGGGAGACCATCCGGGCGGGGGAGGGCATCATCCTGGATCTGGCGCCGGCCAACTGGGACGAGCGGGCCTACCCCGAGCCGGACACGCTCGACCTGACCCGCGATGCGAACCAGCAACTCGGCTTCGGCTACGGCCGGCACCAGTGCGTAGGACAGCAGCTGGCCCGCGCCGAGCTACAGATCGTGTTCCACACGCTGCTGCGCCGGATCCCGACGATGAAGCTGGCGATCCCGTTGGAGGAGGTGCCGTTCAAGCATGACCGGCTCGCCTACGGCGTCTACGAACTACCGGTCACCTGGTAAAGCCCTCTAGCACAGCCCGATTGGAGATCCCAATGTCCGCCCCGACCCTCTATCCCCCCGAAGGATTCGGCGCTCCCAAGCACCGGCACGGCCACTCGACCGGCACGGTCGTCGGGCTGCCTGAAGGCACCGAGATCTTCTCCGCCGACAATCACATCTCGGTGGCCGACGACATCTTCTACGAGCGCTTCCCGGAGGAGCTCAAGGGCGCCGCGCCGCGGATCTGGTACGAGGACGGCGCCTACATGGTCGGGATGAAGGGCAAGGCCTGGACCGGCGGCGACTTCGGCCGAGTGCTCATGCAGTACGACGATCTCGCCGGCGCCGCGTCGAACAACATCGAGGCGCGCATCCGGGAACTCAAGGAAGACGGCATCGACAAGGAACTGGCGTTCCCGAACGCGGTGCTGGCGCTGTTCCACTACCCGGACAAGGGTCTGCGCGAGCGGGTGTTCCGGATCTACAACGAACACATCGCCGATCTGCAGGAGCGCTCCGACGGGCACTTTTACGGTGTCGGCCTGATCAACTGGTGGGACCCCAAAGGCACCCGCAGCACCCTCGAGGAGCTGAAGGCGCTGGGACTGCGGACGTTCCTGCTGCCGCTGAATCCCGGTAAGGATGACGACGGCAACATCTACGACTACGGCAGCACCGACATGGACGCCGTGTGGGACGAGATCGAGGCAGCCGGGCTGCCGGTCAGCCACCACATCGGCGAGACGCCGCCGAAGACGCCGTGCCAGAACAACAGTGTGGTGGTCGGCATGATGGTCAACGTCGACTCGTTCCGTGAGCAGTTCGCCAAGTACGTGTTCTCCGGAATTCTGGACCGGCACCCGAGCCTGAAGATCGGCTGGTTCGAGGGCGGCATCGCGTGGGTGCCGACCGCACTGCAGGACGCCGAGCACATGTTCGCGTCCTACCGGCACATGTTCAACCACGAACTGCAGCACGACGTGCACCACTACTGGGCCAACCACATGAGCGCGTCGTTCATGGTCGACCCACTGGGGCTGGCGCTGATCGACCGCATCGGTGTCGACAACGCGATGTGGTCGAGCGACTACCCGCACAACGAGAGCACGTTCGGCTACTCGGAGAAGTCGTTGGCTACCGTCGTCGAGGCGGTGGGTCCGGAGGCAGCGGTCAAGATCGTGTCCACGAACGTGCAGAAGTTCCTGGGGTTGTCGTGACGACGTCCACCCACTCCGGCGTCACCCAGATCGCCCGGACCGGGTACACGTGGCTGGACATCCCCACCGAACCCGATTTCACGCGGATGCGCAGCGAGGTCGGTGCGCGGCTGCACGCCGCGATGGCCGAGCAGAACGTGGACGCTCTGGTGCTGCTCGGCAACGGGAACGTCATGTACGCCACCGGTATCAGCTGGCCCCTGGCCGATGCGGGACTGTCGCATGTCGAACGGCCGGTGGCGGTGGTCCTAGCCGATGACGAGTACCCGCATCTGTTCCTGCCCTTCCGCGAGGGCGCAGCCATGGAGTCGGGTCTGCCCGACGACCACCTGCACGGGCCCGTCTACCTCGAGTTCGACGAAGGGGTCGGCGAATTCGCGAAGATCCTGGCCCGGCTGATCCCGGCCGGTGCCGCCGTCGCGACCGACGAGCTGACCGGGGCGATGCGGCGGGCGGGCACAGCGCTGTTCCCGAGCGCACCCGTCGACGCCGCGCCGGTGATCGGGGCGGCGAAGATCGTCAAGACCATCGACCAGATCGCTTGCATCCGGCGGGCTTGCCAGATCACCGAACAGGCTGTCGCCGAGATACAGAAGTCGCTCGCCCCCGGTGCGCGACAGATCGACCTGTCGGCCGAATTCGTGCGCCGCACTTTCGAACTCGGCGCCACCACCAACATGTTCGACTCGATCTGGCAGGCGATGCCGACGTGCAAGGCCGAGGGCACCTGGACCACCACCGGTGATCTCGCCCTGCCTCTGCTGACGACCGAGCGTGAGCTCCAGCAGGGCGACGTGCTGTGGACCGACGTGTCGATCGCCTACCACGGCTACTGCTCCGACCACGGTCGCACCTGGATCGTCGGTCAGGATCCGACGCCGATTCAGCAGAAGCAGTTCGACAAGTGGAGCGAGATCGTCGACGCAGTGTTGGCGGTGACCAAGGCTGGGGCGACCTGCGGTGACCTCGGGCGCGCGGCGACCGCGGCCGCCGGCGGGCAGAAGCCGTGGCTGCCCCACTTCTACCTGGGGCACGGCATCGGCACCAGCGCGGCCGAAATGCCGATGATCGGCACGGATCTCGGTCAGGAATGGGATGACAACTTCATCTTCCCGGACGGAATGCTGTTGGTGTTCGAGCCGGTGGTCTGGGAGGACGGCACCGGCGGCTATCGCGGTGAGGAGATCGTGGTGGTCACCGAGGGTGGCTGGATGCCGCTGACCGCGTATCCCTACGACCCGTACGAGGTGTCCCGTGGGAACTGAGATCGAGGCCGACGGCCGCGCATTGCGATACAGCCGCCGGGAGCGTGCCCTCGCACAGATGGAGGCCCACGACCTCGACATGCTGGTGCTCGGCCGGCAGGCCAACGTCCGCTACATCTCCGGAGCCCCGCAGCTGTGGGTCGTGGGCACCCGCCCGTTCGGGCCGATCTGCGAGTTCGTACGAGCCACCGGTGAGATCCACCTCAACAGCACCTGGGACGAGGGCATCCCCGAGGAGATCCCCCACGAGAACCTGTACGGCTTCGCCTGGAACCCGATGACCTTGGTCGGGATACTGAAGAACATCAAGGGCGCCGACACCGTGCGACGGGTTGGAACCGATGCTCTGACACCGACATTCGCCAAGCTGCTGCCGATGGCGTTCCCCAACGCGGAGCTGGTCGACGCCGAGCAGGCCATGCAGGCTGCCCGTCGGATCAAATCGCCCGAGGAAGTGCACGCGTTGCGTCGAGCCCTGATGGTCGCCGAGAAAGGGTTGGCCGCGGGCGTCGCCGCGCTTGGGTCGCGCGTCACGGAGAAGGCGCTCGCCGGTGCCGTGCTGGAGGCCGAGGCCGCCGGTGGGGTGAGCACCCCGGCGACCCAGGATGCCGCCTGGGTGACGTCGAAGGAGCATCCGTGGCGGCGAGCCGACGGTGACGGCGTGGTGCGAGAAGGCGACCTTGTGGCGCTGTCCGCGGGGGTGCTGGCCGACGGCTATGTCGCCGAGGTGGCCCGCACGCTGTATGTCGGTGAGCCGACCGATGCTGTGCGTGCGCTGTACCGGCGCCGGGACGATCTGTGGGACAAGCTGATCGAGGCATGTCGGCCCGGCATGAGCACGAGCGGCCTGCTGGACGCCTACCAGCAGGCCGGTGAGCGGCTGCCGGCGATGCCGGTGGCACACGGCCTCGGACTGGGTTTCGACCCGCCGGTGGTGTCACCGACGCTGCGGGCGACCGCGGACGCCGACATTCTGGAGGAGGGTATGGTGCTCGCGCTCACCGCGTACGTGTGGGAACAGGGGGCGGGCGCGGTGTTCACCCGCGACGCGGTCCTGATCACCGCCGACGGCGCCGAAATCCTTTCGACCGCACCGGCTTACGGTGAGGCCGTCCATGGGTGAGCGGCCGTCGCCCGAGGAGATCATCCTCTACGATAAGGACCCGAAGACCAAGATCGCGACCATCACGTTCAACCGTCCGGAGTTCCTCAACGCTCCGACGTCACTGGCCCGGTTGCGGTATGCCGATGTGCTGCGGGCGGCCAACGCCGACAACGACGTGAAGGTGGTGGTCATCCGCGGCGTGGGGGACAATCTGGGCAGCGGCGCCGACCTTCCCGAGTTCATGGAGGGTAACGACAATCCGGCGGCGCGGCTGGCGGAACTGCGGCTTGAGGATGACGGTGTCGGCGAGGTGACCTATCCCCCGAAGGGCACGTTCCGCAACGGGGCGACCATCAGTGCCTGGTACGCCAACTCGCAAGCGGGGAACCGTGCGCTGCAGGACTTCAAGAAGATCAGCATCGTCGAGGCCAAGGGCTACTGTTACGGCTGGCACTTCTACCAATGCGCCGACGCTGATCTGGTGATCTCCTCCGACGACGCCTTGTTCGGGCACCCGTCGTTCCGCTATCACGGCTGGGGTCCGCGGATGTGGACCTGGGTGCAGATGATGGGGTTGCGCAAGTTTCAGGAGATGGTGTTCACCGGCCGGCCCTTCACCGCCGCCGAGATGTACGACTGCAACTTCCTCAACAAAGTGGTGGCGCGCGACGAGTTGGAGACCGAGACACAGAAGTACGCCCTGGCGTGTGCGCGGAACCGTCCGGTGGACACCGTGTTCCAGCAGAAGATGTTCTTCGAGATCTTCAAGCAGCAGCAGGGCGAATACATGGGCAGCCTGCTCAGCGCGTTCTTCGAATCGATGGGTAACGGCGTCGCCAACGACAGCGACGACGATCTCGGCATGTTCGAGTCGATCGATTCCGGCTTGTCGGCCGCGGTCAACGACAACGACAGCAAGTTCCCGCCGGAATTCCGGTTGAGCAAACGCAACCGGGCCAAGAAGGACTAGGCACGCAGTGTCCGACTCGGGGCCCGAACCTCCGCTCTCCGGCTACATCGTCGTCGACCTGTCCAGTGGGATCGCCGGTGCGTACTGCACGAAGCTGCTCGCCGACGGCGGCGCCGAGGTCGTCAAAGTGGAGCCGCCGCAGGGTGATCCGCTGCGCTACTGGTCGGCGTCCGGTGCCGAGATCCTCGAGGGCACCGACGGGGCCCTGTTCTCGTTCCTGGCGTGCTCGAAGCGCTCGGTCGTCGCAGAACCGGGCCTGGACAGCGACTTCGTCGACGCGCTGCTGGCGGGCGCGGACGCCGTCATCTGGTCGCCGGGCCCCGGGGTGGCGGGGGAGGCCGACTTCGCCCCGGACGTGATCCGGGACCGTCATCCGCATGCGACCGTCACTGCGATCACCCCGTTCGGGCTGCGGGGGCCGTGGAGTGGGCGGCCGGCCACCGAGTTCACGCTGCAGGCGTGGTCCGGAGGCATCGTCGGCCTGGGCCGGGGCACTCCGGACCGGGCGCCGGTATACGTCGGCGGTCAAGTGGGCGAGTACCTGGCCGGTGCGTATGCCAGTGCGGCCACCCTGGCGTCGCGCATGCGCGGCGGCGGCGAGCTGGTCGACCTGTCCATGCTGGAGACCTCGATCCTCGGGCTCACCTACTACCCGGTGAGCTACCACGAGATGCTGGGCCGGCCGTGGCGGGATGCGCGGCGACTGACGGTGCCGGGCATCGCCCGCGCCAAGGACGGCCTGGTCGACATCGGCTGCGGCACGGCCCAGCAGTGGTTCGACCTGTGCGCGATGACCGGGCACGTCGAGTGGATCGACGAGGACTCCCCGTTGTCGATCACCCAGCAGGCCAACGAGAAGGCCGAGGAGCTCTACGCGTGGGTCGCCGATCAGACCGTCGACGAGATCCGGGATCTGGCCACGGCGTTCCGCATCCCGAACGCGCCGGTCGCCAACGGCGCCAACGTCGAATCGCTGGACCACTTCGTCGAACGAGGCTCGTTCGTCGTCAATCCGCGTGACGGTTTCACCCAGCCCGCGCCCCCGTACCGCATGACCCCGCCGATGCTGCGGCACCCGGAACCGGGCCCGCGCCTGGGCGAGCACACCGAGCACTACCGCTCGCGAGACCGCCACCACGGTAGTGCGCGAGCGGCCGGCGCTACCGTGGTGGCGGTTTCGCGAGGAGAGGGGCGGCCGTTCGAGGGTGTGCGGGTCGTCGACATGACGACCTTCTGGGCCGGGCCGAGCTGCACCCATATGCTGGCGATGCTGGGCGCCGACGTGATCCACGTCGAGTCCACGCGGCACCCCGACGGGACCCGTCTGATCGCGGGAATCCCGGTCACCGAACACCAGTGGTGGGAGCGGTCGCCGATCTTCTCAGGGCTGAACACCAACAAGCGGGGCATCACGCTGAACCTGCAAAGCGACGCCGGTAGAGATCTGCTCAAGAAGTTGGCCGCGACCGCTGACATCGTCGTCGAGAACTTCACCCCGCGCGTACTGGAGAGCATGGGGCTCACTTACGACGCGGTCAGGGAGGTCAAGCCCGATGTGATCATGGTCCGCATGCCCGGGTTCGGACTGGACGGGCCGTGGCGGGACAACCCGGCGTTCGCGTACGTCATCGAGGCGGCGGCCGGTATCAGCTGGCTTACCGGCTATCCGGACCTCAACCCCTTCGAGCCGTATTCGGTGGGCGATCCGAACGCCGGTGTGCATGCGCTGAACGCGATCCTGCTGGCGCTCGAGCATCGCCGCCGCACCGGCGAGGGGTCGATGGTCGAGGCCGCGATGGTCGACGCGGCGCTCAACGTGGCCGCCGAGCAGGTGATCGAGTTCTCCGCATACGGCGCGCTGCTGCAACGGGCCGGCAACCGCGGACCGACCGCGGCGCCGCAGAACCTGTACCTGACCAACGAGGTCGACGAGTTCGGCCGCCGGGACAGCTGGGTCGCGATCGCCGTCGCCACCGACGCCCAATGGTCCGGGCTGTGCGACGCGCTGGGAAGCCCGGCCTGGGCGGACACCCGGGAGCTGGCCGGTGCCGCGGGACGGCACGCCCGTCACGATCTGATCGACCGGCACCTGTCTGCGTGGTGTGTCGAGCGCGGCGGTGACGAGATCGTCGCCGCGCTGTGGGATCACGGAGTGCCCGTGGCCAAAGTGCTTCAGCCGCACCGCCAGAACCAGATCCCGCAGCTGACCGCCCGCGGCTTCTTCGAGCAGGTCGAACATCCCGTCAACCCGCCGACCCCGCACAGCACGTTGCCGTTCCGCAGCTCGCGCGGCCCGGACCGGGTGCACACCACACCGGCGCCGCTGCTCGGTGAGCACAACCATCATGTGCTGCGAGAGCTCGGGCTCACCGAGGACGAGATCGCCGCGCTGGAAGCCGACGGGATCATCGGCACCGCGCCGGCACGCTAGTCTCATCGCTCATGGCCATCGCTCCGTCGGACATCCTGCTCACAGGCAGGGTCGCGGTCGTCACCGGTGGCGGCGCCGGGATCGGAAAGGGAATCGCGCAGGGACTGGCTGCTTTCGGCGCCTCGGTGGCGATCTGGGAACGCGATCCCGACACCTGTGCCGCGGCGGCGGCATCCATCGGGGCGCTGGGGCTGCCCACCGACGTCCGGGACGGCGGGGCCGTCGATGCGGCGCTGGAACGCACCGAGCGTGAACTGGGCACGGTGTCGATCCTGGTCAACAACGCGGGCGGGACGTTCAACTCCCCGCTGCTGGAGACCTCGGAGAACGGGTGGGACGCGTTGTACCGCAGCAACCTTCGTCACGTGCTGCTGTGCACGCAACGGGTCGCGCGCGGACTGGTCGCTGCCGGACAGCCGGGAAGCGTCATCAACATCACCTCGATCGAGGGCAGTCGGGCCGCGCCCGGCTACGCCGCGTATGCGGCGGCCAAGGCGGGGGTTGTCAACTACACCAAGACCGCGTCCTTCGAGTTGGCGCCGCACCGTATCCGCGTCAACGCGCTGGCCCCGGATCTCACGGTTACCGAGGGCCTCCAGAACCTCGCATTCGGAGATCTGTCCGAGTCGCTGGCCGCGATGGTGCCGATGCGGCGTGCCGGTAATGTCGACGAAATAGCCTCGGCGGCAGTGTTTCTCGCCTCGAATATGGCTACCTACATCACCGGCCAGACCATCCATGTGGACGGCGGTACGCAGGCGGCGGGCGGCTGGTACTTCGGTCCGGGCACTGACGCGCCGACGCTCGGACCGGCCTAAGCCTGGATACACCGATTAGGTGGCGGCCTGGGTGGGTTGAAACAGCGAAATGCCCTGTCGTGGTGGGAGAATGAGATTTGTTCAGGATCCAATTCAGCCACTACGAAGGGCATCTCGTAGATGCAACTATCTCACACTCGGCCCGTCGCGGCGGCCCGCTTCGATGATCCGAACCTGGTGTCGTGCGCCGGACTGGTCCCGATCACCGCGTTGGCGCAAGAATGCGGTCTGGCCGCGTTGGCTGATGAGCACCTCACGGTGCCCACGGACAAGGGCTCCAACGCGGGGGCGAAGGTGAGCGCGCTGGTCGCGGGGATGGTCGCTGGCGCGGACAGCATCGACGATATGCGCCTGCTGCGCCACGGCGCGATGCGCACGGTGTTCGACCGTCCGTATGCACCCTCGACGCTGGGCTCGTTCCTGCGGGAATTCAGCTTCGGCCACGTCCGCCAACTCGACGCCATCGCGGCGCGGGTGCTGGCGAGCCTGCACGAACGCACCCCGGTGCTGGCCGGCATCGACGGCCCCGTGCTGGTCGATCTCGACGACACCATCATCGAAGTCCACGGCTACAGCAAGCAAGGATCCGGTTACGGCTACTCCGGAGTCCGGGGTCTCAACGCCCCGCTGGCCACGGTCACCACCGGTCAGTGTGCTCCGGTGATCGCCGCCCAACGCCTGCGCAAAGGCTCGTGTGGCTCCCCACGCGGAGCTGCCCGCATGATCAGCGACACCCTGTCCACTGTGACACGGCTGCGCTCACCCGAGGCCACCAGCAAGCCGCTGGTCCGCGCCGATTCGGCGTTCTACGGTCACCGCAGCGTGGGCGCGGCGCTGCGCGGTGGCGCCGAGGTGTCGATCACCGTGCCCCTGGACTCGAAAGTCAAGGCTGCGATCGCGGCCATCAACGATGATGCGTGGACCTCGATCGAGTACACCGACGCCGTCTACGACGAAAACACCGGCCAATGGATCTCCCGGGCCGAGGTCGCCGAGATCGGATTCACCGCGTTCAGCTCCAAGAAAACCCACCAGCAGGTCCCGGGCCGCTTGGTGGTACGCCGCATCCCCGACCTGAACCCCACCAGCGATGGACAGGCCACCCTGTTCGACACCTGGCGGTTTCACGCCTTCTTTACGACCACCGATCTGGACACCGTCACCGCCGACAAGACTCACCGCGGCCACGCGATCATCGAACAGGTCCACGCCGACCTGAAAGCCTCCGCGCTGGCCCATCTACCGTCAGGCCGGTTCTCGGCCAATAGTGCATGGTTGGTGCTGGCGGTCATCGCGTTCAACCTCACCCGCGCCGCGGCCACCCTCACCGGCCCCACGCTGGCCAAGGCCCGCACCGCCACCATCCGCCGCACGCTGATCACCGTGCCCGCACGCATCGCCTCCTCGGCACGACGGCTGACGTTGCACCTGCCGCGCAACTGGCCCTGGGAACACGCATGGAACTTGCTGTTCGGCAACCTCTTCGGCCGATATCAGCCGCTCACGGCCTAATCAGACCACTCCCTACCGGCCTTCGACGCGAAACACCAACAGGAACAACCCGATACCGAGATCGGGCGATCAGCCACGCCCACTGGGACCTATACATCAGCTCAAAGCCTCACAACCAGATTCAACCCCACACCAACCGCCGATCGGTGTATCCAGGCTAAGCCGGACCGGGCCGACTACGAATCAGGCGACGGGTCACCGATCTTGCGCTTGATCGCGCCCCAGGGGTCGGCGTACTGACCGGGTTGCCTCCAGTAGGCCGAGCGCCGCTTGAGGATCGCCCTGATGAGCGGCGCCGCGACCCGCAGCGCATACCGTGACGCGCCGGCGCGCCGGTGCGCCTCGTCGAGCATGTCCTGCCAGGAATGGTGCTGGAACTGCAGCGCCTCCTGGGCGCGGGTGGTGTCCATCCAGTCGGTGACGAACCAGTCCTCGTCACTGTTGGGGTTCCCCTTACGTCCCGGCACCAGCCCGCCCTTGAGGCCGCGCGACTCGGCAAGGGCGCGACCCACCTCGCCCTGCAGCACGCGGTGTGAGTCGTCCCCGGCGATCAGCAGGATCTCGCGTGCCACCTCGGCCGTCGTCGCGGCGGCGAAAGCCCATGCCACATCCCGGACATCGACGCTGTGCAACCGGCCGTCAGCAGGCAGCACGCTCTCGAAATACAGTGCATCGGCACTGAACGGAATCGCCTTGGGGTCGACGCTGAGCACACCGCCGAGGCGCAACACCACCCACTCCAGTGACGAGGAGCGCACGATCGTCTCCGCTTCGGCCTTGTGCGCGCTGTACAGGTCGGAGTGCTTCATCGGCGTATCCGCGGTGACGGGACCCTCCGACATGAATGGGTTGCGCGCGCCGTAGACGGCATTGCTGGACGCCTGTACGAAACGCGGGGGAGTGGGTTGGGCCTCAGCGACGCGCACCAGTGTGGCCGTCGCGTCCACGTTCACGCGGCGCGCCAACGCCCGATTCTTGTAGATCCCCGGCGGGATGATGGCCGCGAGGTGGATGATCACCTCGGGCGCGACCTCGGCGACCAGTCGGGCGGTCTGGTCGGCATCGGTCAGGTCGGTCCACCGAACCGACACCCCGGCGGGAAGGCGTTCGGCGGCGGCGCGGTTGGCCGGGGTGCCGAGGTCGGCGACGACGACGCGGCGGCCCAGCTCCACCAGCCGCTGCACCGTTGCGGACCCGACGAGGCCGAAGCCGCCGGTGACGAGGACGGCACCCGACATAAGATAGCCTCCTGGCTGCGGATATGACATTCTCGTTATCGGAGAGTATCATATTCGCCACCATGTCCGACGCGCGCGCCGAGACGGCCAAATGGGACCCCGGATTCACCCGGCAAATCGCCAATTGGGTGGGGCCGGTGATCAGGCGTTACTTCCGCGCGGAGGTCCACGGCATCGGATCGGTGCCCTCCGAGGGCGGCGCGCTGGTGGTGTCGAACCACTCCGGCGGCATGCTGACACCGGACGTGATGGTCTTCGCGCCCGCGTTCTACGAACACTTCGGCTTCGATCGACCGTTGTACACGCTTGCTCATTACGGCGTGTTCATGGGCCCGCTCGGCGACCTGCTGCGCAAGGCGGGGGTTATCGAAGCCAGCCGTGAGAACGCGGCGGCCGCGTTGCGTTCCGGCGCGGTGGTTCTGGTGTTCCCCGGCGGTGACTACGACTCGTACCGGCCGACCATGACGGCGAACGTGGTCGATTTCGCCGGCCGCACCGGATACGTGCGCACCGCGCTGGAAGCCGGTGTGCCGATCGTTCCCGTGGTGTCGATCGGGGCCCAGGAGACGCAGATGTTCCTCGCCCGGGGCGATTCGATCGCCCGCCGGATCGGCCTGACCCGCGCCCGGATGGAGATCCTGCCCGTGAGTGTGGGGTTCCCGTTCGGGCTGTCGGTGATCTTCCCGCCCAACCTGCCGCTGCCGTCGAAGATCGTGACCCGGGCGCTCGACCCCGTCGACATCACCGCCGAGTTCGGAGGCGATCCCGACATCGACGAGGTTGACCGGCACATCCGGTCGGTGATGCAGGCTGCACTCGATGAACTCGCCCGCAAACGCCGCTTCCCGGTGCTGGGGTGACGATGGCCGATCAGCTGGGCCTCCTTGCCACACTCTGGCGCGCACGGCTCATCGCGCCGATGCGCCCCGACCGGTATCTGCGGATGGGTCTGGCGATGCGCCGCGCGGGGCTGACCGCGACGGTTGGGTTCGCCGCGGCCGCGCAGCGGTGCCCGGACCGCCCCGGAATCATCGACGAACTCGGCACATTGACGTGGAAGGAGCTCGACGACCGCTGCGACGCGCTCGGTGTCGCACTGCAACAGCATGCGCCGCGGACCGTCGCGGTGATGTGCCGCAACCACCGCGGTTTCGTCGAGGCGCTTGTCGGGGCGAACCGCATCGGCGCGGACGTGCTGCTGCTGAACACGTCTTTCGCCGGCCCGGCGATGGCCGAGGTCATCGACCGGGAGGGCGCCGACGTCGTCATCTACGACCAGGAGTTCACCGAGACGGTGGACCGTGCGCTGCGAAACCGGCCGCATGCGCAGCGGATCCTGGGCTGGGTCGACGACGGATCAGGGGCGAGCGTAGCGACGGGAGATGGGTCACGTCCCTCCACGCTGCAAGCCCTGATCGACGCGCACCTGGGCCTGCGCCCGAAACCGGCCGAGCGTAAGAGCGACGTCATTCTGCTGACCTCCGGCACGACCGGGACCCCCAAGGGCGCCAAGCGTTCTGCCGGCAGCGGGGGCGCCGGTGACCTCAAGGCCGTACTCGACCGGACCCCGTGGCGCGCCGAGGAACCGATCGTGGTCGCCGCGCCGATGTTCCACGCCTGGGGGTTCTCGCAACTGCTGTTCGCCGCGCTGCTTGCCTGCCCCATCGTCACCCGCCGCAAGTTCGATCCCGAGGCGACGCTGGAGTTGATCGACCGCCACCGCGCCACCGGTCTGGCGGTGGTGCCGGTGATGTTCGATCGGATCATGGAACTCCCCGATGACGTGCGAAACCGATACAGCGGCAAGACGTTACGGTTCGCCACCGCCTCTGGTTCACGGATGCGCCCCGACATCGTGACCGCCTTCATGGACCAGTTCGGTGACGTCATCTACAACAACTACAACGCCACCGAAGCCGGCATGATCGCCACCGCGACGCCCGCCGACCTGCGTGCCGCGCCGGACACCGCGGGCCGGCCGGCCGACGGCACGCAGCTCCGGATCCTCGGCGCAGACCACCGCGAGGTGCCGACGGGGGAGGTCGGGCAGATTTTCGTCCGCAGCTCCACGTTGTTCGACGGTTACACCTCCGGCGCCAACAAGGACTTCCACGACGGCTTCATGGCTTCGGGAGACTTGGGTTACCTGGACGAGGCGGGCCGGTTGTTCGTGGTCGGACGGGACGACGAGATGATCGTCTCCGGCGGCGAGAACGTCTATCCCATCGAGGTCGAGAAGACACTCGTCGCCCACCCCGCGGTTGCTGAGGCCGCCGTCCTCGGCGTCGACGACGAACAGTACGGGCAGCGGCTGTCCGCGTTCGTCGTCCCGGCCCCGGGCTGCAGCGTCACCGTCGACGAACTCAAGCAACACGTCCGCGAGAACCTGGCGAATTACAAAGTGCCCCGCGACATCACCATCATGGAGGAGCTGCCGCGCGGCAGCACCGGCAAGATTCTGCGCAACGAACTCCGCGGGAGCTGAGTCAGCCTTCGGCGGTCGCCGGCGCCATGGCGGAATCGACCGTGCCCGCCGAGGGCAGACCGCAGGCCCGGCGCAATTCGTCGAAGGCGTGCACGACAGCGTCGGTGGCCTCGTGCGGGTCGTCGAACGTGCGGTCGTCGGACAGCACCGCGATGTCGAGTTGGTCGACGTAGCTCCACACGGTCATGTTGAACGCCGAGCCGGCGGAAAGCACACCGACCGAATAGATCTCGCTCACCGGCGCTCCGCCGATGTGTCCGCGCCGCCTTGGGCCGGGCACGTTGGACACCGCGACGTTCATCAGCCGGTTGTGGTCGGCGCGCTTGGCCTGCGCCCGGAACAACGCGGGCGCCAAAGGCGGCGGCAGGTATTCGAGCATTCTGCCCTGCAGCGTGGGACCGAGAAGGTCGTGCGTCTCCTTGGCGCGCGCGGTGGCCAGCGAGATCAACCGCACCCGCTCCAGCGGGTCGTCGATGTGCACGGGCATCGACACCATCATCCCGCCGATCTCGTTGCCGGTGATCCTTTCGGTGGACTTGTCGGTGGCCACCGGCACCGTCGCCATGATCGGGCGGTCGGCGCGACCGTCGTAGCGCAGCAGCAGCTCGCGTAGACCGCCGGCCGCTACGGCGAGCACCACGTCGTTGAAGGTGACACCGAGGTGTTTCGTGGTCTCCTTCACCTCGGTTAGGGAGAGCGTCGCGGTCGCGAAGGTCCGTACCGGGGACACGATGTGGTTGAGGAAGGTCGGCGGAGCGTTGAACGGCTTGGCGAGGTCGGGCACGGCCCGACGCTGCCTGCTGCGGCGGCGCAGCCGCCTGACCCCCCGCGCGGCGTCGGCCACCAGTCCGGGAAGCCCAGCGATGTTCCGGACGTGGTCGAGCTGTGCCGCGCGCAGCAGCTCCCGCGCGGAGGGCTGCTCGCATGACGCGGGCGGTTCGTCCCGCTCGTCCTGCACGTCGCCGGCCAGATCCATCAGCCGGGCAAGCAGATTCGCCGATGCGACACCGTCGGCGAGGGTGTGGTGCACCTTGCCGATGAGTGCGAAGCGGTCGTCGGCCATGCCTTCGGCGAAGTGGAACTCCCACAGCGGCTTACTGCGGTCCAGCGGTGTGCTGGCGATTTCTCCGATGACACGGTCGAGTTCGCGCCGCCGGCCCGGTCGACCTGGACTATCACCTGCACGCGGCGCAGGTGATAGTCCAGGTCGACCGGACAGTCCTCCAGCCACATCGGGTGGTGCAGCCGCCACGGGATGTCGACCAACCGGTACCGCAGCGGGTCGAGAAGGTGCAGCCGCCGGGCGACGGTGCGCCGGAACGCGTCGAAACCGTAGTCACCGTCGTAGCCCGACGCGTCGATCACAGCCACCTTGAGGGTGTGGGTGTGCAGGTTGGGGGTCTCGCTGTACAACAGCATGGCGTCCATGCCGTTGAGCCGCCTCATGGACGGATATGCAACCACTCGCGCCTCATGATCACGGTGGTTTCGCCGAATGCGTCAGCCGCAGACGTATGCGCGGTACCGCGGCCACTTGTCCTGCTCGGACGGCAGTTCGGGGCTCGGTCACTGGCGTCGGTTACTTCAGGCAGCTGCCGCCGTCGACCGGCAGTGTGACACCGGTGATGAAACGCGCCTCGTCGGACGCCAGGAAAAGAACCGCGTTGGCGATGTCATCGGGCTCCACCCACCCGATGGGCAGGGTGTGCATCAACTGGCCCACGACCTTCATGTCGTCAGGGCCCGGGTTCTCCAGATCGGGGCGGAACAGCTTCATCGTCGGCTCATTCATGAACAGCGGGGTGTTCACGTTGGTCGGGTGCACGGAGTTGACGCGGATGTTCTGAGCGCCGAGTTCGACGGCGAAGGTGCGCATCAGGCCGACCACGCCGTGTTTGGCGGCGACGTAGTGGCCGGTGTGCGGATAGGCCTTCAGACCGCCGACCGAGCTGGTCAGGATGATGGAGCCGCCGCGGCCACCTTCGAGGATGTGGGGGACGCCGGCCTTGACGGTCTTCCAGACGCCGGACAGGTTGACGCCGATCATGTCGTCCCAGTCGGGCTCACCGGTGTCGTGCAGCAACTGCCCGCCGTTGCCGATGCCGGCGTTGGCGACGATGATGTCGAGCCTGCCGAACTCCTCCACGCCGGCGTCCACGGCGGCCTTCAACGCGTCGAAGTCACGCACGTCGACCTCGGCGGTGTGGATGCGGCCCCCGGCGTTCTTGACCAGATCGGCGGTCTGCGCGAGGTCCTCCGGCGAGGACAGCGGGATCAGCACGCTGTCGATCTGCTTGCAGATGTCGACGGCGATGATGTCGGCGCCCTCTTCGGCCAGCCGGACGGCATGCGCGCGTCCCTGCCCGCGCGCCGCACCGGTGACGAAAGCGACCTTGCCTTCTACACGTCCTGCCATGTCGTTCAATCCTTTTGTGGTGGTGGGTTGTTCGGAATCAAGAGACGAAGGTGGGCATGGATTCCCAGCCGCGGACCGCCGTGGTCTGTGACGGACGGGCGTTTGGCCAGTCAACCTCCCAGGACGGGAACCGCTTGAGGATCTCCTCCAGGGCGATGCGGCCCTCCAGCCGGGCGAGGGCGTTGCCCATGCAGAAATGTGTTCCGGCGCCGAAGGTCAGGTGCGAGCGTAGTTCTCGATGGATGTCGAAGACATCGCCGTCGGGGGCGAAGCGGCGGTGGTCACGGTTGGCCGCCCCGACCAGCAGCAGGATGGCGCTGCCGGCAGGCACCTTCTGGCCGTAGTACTCGGTGTCGCGCGCCACGTAGCGGGCCACCTGCAAGGCCGGCGGCTCCCAGCGCAGGATCTCTTCGACCGCGGCGGGGATCAGTTCCGGGTTCTCGACGAGCTCGCGACGCTGATCGGGATAGTCGGCCAACGTCTTTCCGGCCCAGCCGATCAGTCGGGTGGTGGTCTCGGCCCCCGCGGTGGCGACGACGGTCAGATACATCAGCAGTTCGTCGCGGGTCAACCGGCGCACGGTGCCGGTCTCGTCGGCGAACTCGACGTTGAGTAGGTCGGTCATGATGTCGTCAGACGGATGTTTGGTCCGGTAGTCGATGAACTCCGCGAAGACTTCGCCGGTGGCCAGCAGGTCAACCTGCTCGCTCTGCAAAGTGGCCTCACCGTGATCGGTGACCCGGCGCTGATCTTCCTCGGGAATCCCGAGCAGCATGCCGATCACACGCATGGGCATCTGCTCGCCGAGATCGTTGACGAAATCGAAGCGGCCGGTGTCGACCAGCGGATCGAGACAGCGGGCGGTGAACTCGCGAATCTGCGGTTCCAACGCGTGCACCTTGCGCGGGGTGAACATCCGTGACAGCAGGTTGCGGTGGATGTTGTGGATCGGCGGATCCTCGAAAATCAATGTGCCCGGCGGGATCTCCATGCCCGACTTGATGATCTCCAGCAGCGCGCCCCGTCCGGAGATGAACGTTTCGTGATCGATGATCGCTTTGTTGACGTCGTCGAAACGGCTCAACGCGTAGAAGTCGTGTTTCTCGTTGTAATACAGCGGCGCTTCTTCCCGGATGCGGGCGAATACCGGGTATGGGTTCATGTTGAGGTCGACGCTGTAGGGGTCGTAGTACAACTGCGCTGCGGTATCGGCGTCCTGCACGTCGGAGTTGTCGGCGCTGATCGTCACGGTGTCCCTCTCGCTGGATCAGTCTCAGTAAGACATCGGGCTGCAATTTGTCTCACAACTTTGTCATTGCCGGTACGCGAGTGTCAATGGCAGACTCGCCCCACGCAATTACTCCTCTCCGTTGAGAAGAACTGTCCTCTCATGGAATGAGCAGCGTCAAGATCGGGTCGCCGAGGAAAACGTGCTTGCGCGAAAAAGTGAGCCGGCCTCTAGGCCGGCAAGAGGGTGACTCTCGTCTCAGACGGCGGCGAAGCCGTGGGCGCAGAAGTCCCACACCTCGTCCGCGGTAATGGGGTGCGCGGCGTTTTCATCGACGTCTCCGCTGGACTGCGCCACGAACATCACGGTCTGCATCGTCATCGCGGCCATTCGCTTCGGGTTTATGCCCTCGCGGAGCTGTCCGGCCGCGCCGGCTTCCTCCATCAGCTCGGTGAGCAACGCCAGCAGCGGGGCGTGGGCCACCTTGACCTCAGAGGGATGTGACACCAGCAACCGCGGTGCGAAATCGGTGAACAGCGGACGCTTGGCAGCCGGGTCCGGCCGGGACGATTCGAACAACAGCTGGATGGCGACCTTCAGTCGTTCGAGCGGGTCCTCGTGGCCGGCGGTGGCGGCGCGGATCTGGTCGGCAGAGCGACTGAGGGCGTCCTCGAAGAGCGCCAGAAGAAGTTCGTGTTTGCCGTCGAACTGCAGGTAGAAGCTGCGCAGTGACTGGCGGGAGCGGTCGACGACCTCCTGGACCGTGAAGTCGGTGCTGCCCTTCTCGATGATGATCGCCTGGGCAGCGTCGAGGAACCGCTGCACGCGTTGAGCCGCACGCAGTTTGGCTGTCTTGATCGAACGCTCGACCGCACGCTGCTTCCAAGCAGGTTCTTCGCTGGGGCTGGTCACCGCAGGCTCAGACGCAGACCGATTGGGGAGAACATGAACTGACTGTACCGGAGAACGCCTTGCCATAGCGGTCCTCGACCCTCCCTCGGCGCACGTGTCCGAGATTGTAACTTCCTCACCATGAGAATAGTATTCTCATCTTGGTGATAACAGAAGGCCCAGATGCGCACCGGGCCGGCCGACTTCTTTCCGCTCCCGAACCCCGAGGAGTCCCGTGTACATCGACTACCACGTCAGCGACCGGATCGCCACGATCACACTGAACCGGCCGGAGGCCGCCAACGCGCAGAACCCGGAACTGCTCGACGAACTCGACGCGGCGTGGACGCGGGCGGCCCAGGACAGCGACGTGTCGGTGATCGTGCTCCGGGCCAACGGCAAGCATTTCTCGGCGGGGCACGATCTGCGCGGTGGCGGTCCCGTGCCGGACAAGATCACGCTGGAATTCATCATCCAGCACGAGGCCAGGCGTTACCTCGAGTACACGCTGCGCTGGCGGAATGTGCCCAAACCGTCCATCGCGGCCGTCCAGGGCCGCTGCATCTCCGGCGGCCTGCTGTTGTGCTGGCCGTGTGACCTGATCATCGCCGCCGATGACGCTCAGTTCTCCGACCCGGTGGTGCTGATGGGTATCGGTGGCGTCGAATATCACGGGCACACCTGGGAACTCGGGCCCCGCAAGGCCAAGGAGATCCTGTTCACCGGCCGGGCGATGTCAGCCGACGAGGTGGCGGCCACGGGCATGGTCAACCGCGTGGTGCCCCGGGATCAGCTCGATACCGAGACCCGAACTCTCGCCGAGCAGATCGCCACGATGCCGCCGTTCGCGCTGCGTCAGGCCAAGCGGGCGGTGAACCAGACGCTGGACGTGCAGGGGTTCTACGCGGCGATCCAGTCGGTGTTCGACGTCCACCAGACCGGCCACGGCAACGCGCTCAGCGTCGGGGGATGGCCGGTGCTGGTGAACCTCGACGAGATGAAGGCCAACATCAAGTAGTGGCAGCGCCCGCGGCCCCGTCTGCGAGCAATGCGTGTCTGCAGCCGTTCGTGCTGGAAACACACACGGCACAGGAAATCTAGAGGTGGGCCAGCCGGGGAGCCGAACCGCGCGCCCGCAGGCCGGCGCCCGCTCGGCGCGTGAGCTCCCTTGAGCTGCCGAGCAATCCGTCGAGCACCAGGGCACGCTTCACATGCAGATGCAGGTCGTGTTCTTCGGTGAAGCCGATCCCTCCGAGCACCTGCTGGCAGTGCCTTGCGGCCGTCAGCGCAGCCTTTCCGGCCGCGGCCTTGGCCAGCAGCGCCGTCAGATCGGGGTTGTCGGCCCCGGGGAGGCTGAGTGTCGCCTCGGCCCCCTCGATGGCCACCAGCGTCTCGGCAAGGCGATGCCGGACGGCCTGGAATGACGCGATCGGCCTGCCGAACTGCACCCGGTCCAGCGCATGCTGCCTTGCCAGTCTCAACATCGCCCTGGCCGAGCCGACCAGCCACCAGCCGACCGCCACCCGCGCCTCGGCCACCCGGATGGGGTAGCCCTCCTCCTCGCGGCGCAGCGGTAGGCCACCGAGGGTGGGTTCGGGGCTCTCCGCGCTGATTCGGTCCCACACCACCCATGTATTGCCGGCATACGGCAACGGCAGCTCGACGGTGTCGCCGATCGTGTTGCCGGTGGCGTGCAGCACCACGTCGACGAGAACCGAGGCGTGCGAGCCTGTTTCGCCCAACAGCCGGAACACCAGCGGAACGGCTTGCTCGGCCGCCTCCGACAGCATCTCGGCCCAGCCCATGTCGGCCAGTGCCGCATCGAGATCCGGGCCGGACTTCGCCAACATGGTCTTGCGCAGGGAGGCCTCGAGCATGTCGAGTGAACCCTCGTCCATCTGGGGGGTCATCCTCACTCCTTCCCGAGATCCAGCAACCGGCGCGCGATGATGTTGCGCTGCACCTCAGCGGTGCCGCCGTAGATGGTCGCCGCACGTGAATACAGGTACTCCGTGCGCCATTCGGTGTCCTCGAGTTCGACGGCGCCCGGCAGCAGATCGCGTGCGGTGTCGTAGAGCCGCTGCTCGGCCCCGGCGAGCAGCACCTTGTCGATGGAGGTGTCGGGACCGAGTTTGTGTCCGTCGGCCAGCCGGTGCTGGGTGGCCCGCGACCGGCACCGCAACGTGTGCAGCGCCAGATAGGCCTCGCCCATGTCCTGGTCGACGCCCTGACCCTGCCGCTTCACCTCCTCGACGAGCGCGTCGAACCGCGAGTACAGGTACGCGATGCGCTGCCAGAAACACGTCGAGCGTTCATAAGGCAGCAGATCCATCGCCAGCTGCCAGCCGTCACCGGGCCTGCCCAGCATGCGCCCGCCATCCACCACGACGTCGTCGAAGTACACCTCGCAGAACTCGTCGACACCGTGCATCGTGCGCAGCGGCCGCACGGAGATGCCCGGAGTGTCGACGTCGACGAAGAACGCGGTGATGGCCTGGTGATCGGGAGTGTCCGCGTCGCCGGTGCGGGTGAGCAGAATGCACCGGTGCGAGTACTGGGCGAAACTCGTCCACACCTTCTGGCCGTTGATGACCCACGTATCGCCCTGCTGCACCGCGCGCGTGGTCAGCGACGCCAGGTCGCTGCCCGAGCCGGGCTCTGAAAAGCCCTGGCACCACTGCTCTTCGCCGCTGAGTAGCTTGGGCACCATCTCGGCAGCCAGTTCCTCGGGCGCGTAGTCGATCATGGTCGGTGCCAGCACCTCGAGCATCGAGTACGGTCCCGGCTCGGCCAGCCGCCGGCCCACCACCTCCTCGCCGACGATGGCCCGCAGCAGCGCCGGACCGCCGAGGCCGCCGGCCTGCTCGGGCCAGCCGTAGCGGCTCCAGCCGGCGTCGTACAGCGCGCGCTGCACCCGGGCGAACTGACGGATGTGCCCCTGCAGGGAGTGATCTTCGGTCGCGGGGGTCAGATCGTTCTCGTCCAGCCAGGCCGTCAACTGCGACCGGAATTCGGACGGGCTCGAGATGTCGGCGGAGACGGTCATCCGGCTTCGGGCCTCCCGATCGCGTGCGGGCGCCCGGAGTCGTGCTCACCGGAGCGCCGGATGAACGTCATGGCACGGGTTTTCAGCCGCCAGCCGCCTTCGGTGCGGACGTAGGTGTCGTTGTAATAGCCGATCCGCATGTCGTGCTTGGAGTGCTCGATGAAGCACAGCGGCTGGGTGCCGGTCGCCTTGTCCGGATCGTCGCCGTCGAGGTTGACCAGGGAGGTGCCGGTCATGAACAGGCCCTTGGGCGCGGCGTCCACCAACTCGGGGAAGCGGGCCAGCGTGTAGGTCGAGCCGAACGCGCTGTAGGTGCCATCCGGTGTGAACACCGACATCAGTCCGTCGATGTCACCCTGGGTGATGGTGACCGCGTATTTCGCAAGGAGCTGCTGGATCTCGACGAGATCCTCAGTGCGGTTGCTCATGTCGGTAGACCTTACCGCCCTTCATTACAAAGTTGACGTTGCGTGTAACGCCGATGTCGTCCAGTGGGTTGCCCGGTACCGCGACGATGTCGGCAAGGTATCCCTCGGCGAGGCGGCCGAGCGAGTCGGACTTGTTGATCAGGTCCGCGGCCACCACGGTCGCTGCCTTCAACACCGCCGCCGGTGGCATGCCCCAGTCGACGAGGGTGACGAGCTCGTCGGCGTTCTTGCCGTGGGGAATCGCCGGTGCGTCGGTGCCGACGGCGATCTTCACGCCCGCCTCGTAGGCGGCCTTGATCGACGTCCGCGCCTTCGGGAACATCTCCGCGGCCTTGGCCTGCAGTTCCGGCGGTGCCTTCGAGACGTCCATGTATTCGGCCAGTCGGCGCGTGCTCACCAGGAAGCGGTCGTTGTCGACCAGCATCTGGATGGCCTCGTCGTCCATCAGGAAGCCGTGCTCGATGCAGTCGATGCCGCACTCGACGGCATGCTTGACCGCCTCCGCGCCATGGGTGTGGGCCGCGACCCGCAACCCGCGGCGGTGTGCCTCGTCCACGATGACGCGCAGTTCCTCGTCCGAATAGTGTTGTGCGCCGGCCTCTCCGGTCAGTGACATGACACCGCCTGAACAGCACACCTTGATCAGCTGCGCACCGTGCTTGATCTGGTAGCGCACCGCCTTGCGGATCTCGTCGACCCCGTTGGCGATGCCCTCCTCGATGGTCAACTCGAGCACGCCGGGCATGAACGCCGCGAACATCGTCGGGTCGAGGTGGCCGCCGGTCGGGGTGATGGCGTGACCGGCCGGGATGACGCGCGGGCCTTCGATCCAGCCGGCGTCGATCGCCTTACCGAGGGCGACGTCGAGCAGGTATCCGCCGGTCTTGACGAACAGCCCGAGGTTGCGGACGGTGGTGAACCCGGCACGCAGCGTGCGGCGGGCGTTTCCCACCGCACGCAGCACCCGGGTCGGGGGATCGTCCTGCACCTGAGACAGGCCCGGGTTCTCTCCGCGCCCGCCCATCAGGAGGTTGACCTCCATGTCCATCAAACCGGGCAGCAGGATCGAGTCACCCAGATCGATCTCGGTTGAACCTTCCGGTGTATCACCGCCGAGGCCGACTATCCGTCCGTCGGCGACATGGATGACGCCCGGCCGGACGATCTCGCCGGCGTCGACGTCGACGTAACCCGCGGCTCTGAGAGTGGTCGATGAGCCGCTTGCGCGAAGAGCATCGGACTCTGGGGGTGGTGGGGGCACGCCTAGACCACCGGCTCCTTGACCAGCTTGATGTAGGCCGCGCCGCTGTCGAGCACGCGCGGCTGCTTCCACACCTCGATCGGAAAGCTGACCATCACTATCGACTGTCCCAGGTGCACCAGCGCTTTGGCGTCGTCGGGCATCGAGGCGAGCGGGAAGCGGGCGTCCACGTACACCATGATGTCTTCGAGCCGTGCCATGCCGGCGTCGTAGAGCTCCTGCATCTCCTCCATCGTGGAATTCAACCGCTTCTGGTAGCGCTCCTCTTCGGTGGGCAGGCACCAGTCCGAGAACCGTTCCAGATCGGCGAACTCTTCCGGCAGCTTAGGCATGTGCGGACTCCTTCTCGCTTGCGGAGGCGTGTTCGCCGTTCGAGGACCCGTGCCCGTTGGCCAGAGACGCCTTGTACCGGTCGACGTACTTGTGGGCGGTGTGGTGTAGGTGGCGTAGCAGGATCTCCTGATCGCACAGCGGGAAATCGAGCACGGCACGGGTGCCGATCTGCGTCTGCGTCGCTTCGAGGGTGTTCGCGTCCTGGAACGCGTACTCCTTGAACGTCACCGCGGCCAACTCCTGAGAGAGCCGCTCGCGCAGGTTCTTCGGCGGTACGAAGTACAGGTCGGCCTCGAAGATGTGGGTGTCCACGCCGGTGGGCCAGTAGTTGTAGGTCAGGTACCAGCCCGGCACCCAGAACAGCAGCGTGAAGTTCGGGAAGAACTCGAACGAGTCCTGGCCCCAGGTCTTGTGGCGGCCAGGGTTGATCGCCGGCGGCAGCTCGTCGGGCAGGATGCCCTTGATGTCCGGTCGATCCCACGGGCCGAACAGGCCGCTGTGCAGGATCCGCTCGATCGGCTTGACCATCTTCAGGTCCTTCGGCGGACTCATTCCGCCCCAGGACGAGATCATCGAGTGATCGCCCTTGATGTCGTAGTGCAGCGCCTCGAAGCCGAACTTGGCCAGCTTCTCGGCCTCCTCCTTCTCCGCCTGCTTCATGTGCAGGATCGGAGCGTGGTAGAACTCCACGAACGCGTCGATGAACAGCTTCCAGTTCGACTTGATCTCCGAACGGTAGCTGTAGTGCTCGGTCATCTCGTGGAACGGGTAGCCCTTGAGGCCCTGGCCGAACTCGCCCAGATACTCCTCAAGCGAGACGGCGTTGTCGTCGAAGTTGACGAAGATGAAGCCTTCCCACACCTCGCAGCGCACCGGCTTGAGCGGATAGTCGGCCTTGTCGAGGTCGAAGAACTCCTGCTCCTGCTGCACGAACGTCAGGTTGCCCTGGAGGTCGTAGCGCCAGGCGTGGTATTTGCAGACGAACTGGCGGCAGGTGCCGGACGTCTCCTCGCCGGGATAGTCATTCCACACCAGCTTGTTGCCCCGGTGGCGGCACAGGTTGTAGAACGCGCGGATCTGTTCGCCGTCGTTGACGATGATGATCGACACACCTGGGCCGACCGATGGCAGCTCACGGGTGATGTAGCGACCCTTCTTGGGGACGAGTTCGATGCGCCCCATCTGCAGCCATGTCTTGCGGAAGATGGCCTGCTGCTCCAGCTTCCAGTGCTCGGGGTCGATCGAGTCCTCGTAGTTGACCGGTGCTGTGCCGAGTTCGGGCCAGTTCTCGGTCCAGCTGCCGACGTCGGGCTTCTTGAAAAATGCCACGGTGGCTACCTTTCTGCTTCGATGTTGGAGTCTGGCTCTACGCCAAAGGTGTTGATAGCCATGGCCAATGAGCCATAGCAGCCGATCGTGAAGACGAGGTCCATCAGTTGGCGCTCGTCAAGACGGGCGGACAGGACTGTCCAGGTGGAATCGGAGACGACGGAGTCGTGGTGCAGTTCGTCGACGGCGGCCAGCACGGCGCGGTCGAGCTCATCTGAGAGCTCACCACGGGCGACGCCGTCGATGACGTCGTCGGACAATCCGGCCTCCCGCCCCATGTTGAGGTGGTGGCGCCACTCGTACTCGCATTTCGTCAGGTGCGCGACGCGCAAGACCGCGAGTTCGCGGATGCGCGCCGGCAAGCTGGAGCCGTACAGCAGATGAAAATTGAAACGCAGGAACGCTCTAGTGAGCTTCGGGTGGCGCACCAGGGTCGCGACGAGGTTTCCGGTCGCTTCGGGGTTGCGCCGCTCGGCCGGCATCAGGCCCGACAGCGCGTTGTCGACGGCCTCGTCCCAATGGTCTGCGGGCAGTGGGGCCACTCTCACTGCCGGCCTCCTCTCACTCATGAGAATCAGGTTCTCATATTTCGCCAATAGATTTCCACTTTTCCCGTGCGTCGTCAACGCAGCAGGTCGGACGCGCCGGGCGGCGGACGCGGCGGGCGTCCCGGTTGGGGGGATCTGCCAGCGCGAATGTCGCTATTGAACGTTGATTCTCGCTCCTGGAGAAGCTAGTTTCCTTGGAAGGAGAACATAAGGCCGAGACCGCATGTCCCGGGGTGGGAGCCCAGGGGCGGAAGGAGAGCCACCGTGAACAAGGACGACATGATTTTGATCAGCGTGGATGATCACATCGTCGAGCCGCCGGATATGTTCAAGAATCATCTGCCGCGCAGGTATTTGGATGAGGCGCCGCGGTTGGTGCATAACCCGGATGGCAGTGATACCTGGCAGTTCCGGGATGTGGTGATCCCGAACGTGGCGCTCAATGCGGTGGCGGGCCGGCCGAAAGAGGAGTACGGCCTGGAGCCGCAGGGGCTCGATGAGATCAGGCCGGGGTGTTGGCAGGTTGATGAGCGGGTCAAGGACATGAATGCCGGCGGGATTTTGGGGTCGATGTGTTTTCCGTCGTTTCCGGGGTTCGCGGGCCGGTTGTTCGCCACCGAGGATGCGGAGTTCTCGTTGGCGTTGGTGCAGGCCTACAACGATTGGCATGTCGAGGAATGGTGCGGGGCCTATCCGGCGCGGTTCATTCCGATGACGTTGCCGGTGATCTGGGATCCGCAGGCGTGTGCGGCTGAGATCCGGCGCAATGCCGCCCGTGGGGTGCATTCGTTGACGTTCACCGAGAACCCGGCGGCGATGGGCTATCCGAGTTTCCATGATTTCGAGCATTGGAAGCCGATGTGGGATGCGTTGGTCGATACCGACACGGTGCTCAATGTGCATATCGGGTCCTCGGGGCGGTTGGCGATCACCGCCCCGGATGCGCCGATGGACGTGATGATCACGTTGCAGCCGATGAACATCGTCCAAGCCGCGGCGGATCTGTTGTGGTCGCGGCCGATCAAGGAGTATCCGGATCTGAAGATCGCGTTGTCCGAGGGGGGGACGGGGTGGATCCCGTATTTCCTGGAGCGGGTGGACCGGACCTATGAGATGCATTCGACCTGGACCGGGCAGGACTTCAAGGGCAAGCTGCCCAGCGAGGTGTTCCGCGAGCATTTCCTGACCTGCTTCATCGCCGATCCGGTGGGGGTGGCCACCCGGCATCAGATCGGGGTGGACAACATCTGCTGGGAGGCCGACTACCCGCACAGTGATTCGATGTGGCCCGGGGCGCCTGAGCAGCTCGACGAGGTCCTCAAGGCCAACAACGTGCCCGACGACGAGGTCGACAAGATGACCTACCAGAACGCGATGCGCTGGTATCACTTCGACCCGTTCAGCCACATCCCCAAAGACCAGGCCACCGTCGGGGCCCTACGCAAAGCCGCCGAAGGACACGACGTCTCCATCCAAGCCCTATCCCACAAGGAGAAGACCGGCGCCACCTTCGCCGACTTCGCGGCCAGCGCCAAGTCGATCACCGGCAACAAAGATTGAGCAAACCACCGTCGAAATCGCATTCCAGCAGGTGAGCACTCGCACTTTCGCTACTGGAATGCAATTTCGGCGGTTTGAAGCAGAGGAGAGGCAGCTATGCCGGGCGGTATGAGTTTCGAACTGACCGAGGATCAGGAGTTGATCCGCAAGTCGGTGGCGGAACTGGCGGGCAGGTTCGACGACCACTACTGGATGGAGAAGGACCAGGCCCACCAGTTCCCGCAGGAGTTCTACGACGCCATCGCCAAGGGCGGCTGGCTCGGTATGACCATCCCCGAGGCATACGGCGGACACGGTCTCGGGATCACCGAGGCCACGCTGTTGCTCGAAGAGGTGTCGCGTTCGGGTGCGGCGATGAACGGCGCCAGCGCGATCCACCTGTCGATCTTCGGCATGCAGCCCGTCGTCAAGCACGGCTCCGACGAGCTCAAAGCCCGCACCCTGCCCCGGATCGTCGACGGCGACCTGCACGTGTGCTTCGGGGTGACCGAACCCGGTGCGGGGCTGGACACCTCGCGCATCACGACCACCGCCAAGCGCGAAGGTGACCATTACCGGGTGAACGGCCGCAAGGTGTGGATCTCCAAAGCTCTTGAGTCCGAGAAGATCCTGCTGCTCACCCGCACCACGCCGTATGACCAGGTGACCAAGAAGACCGACGGTATGACCCTGTTCCTGACCGACCTGGACCGCAACCGCGTGGACATCCGGCCGATCAACAAGATGGGCCGCAACGCGGTGAGCTCCAACGAGCTTTTCATCGACGACCTGATGGTGCCGGTGGAGGACCGGGTGGGCGAGGAGGGCAAGGGTTTCAAGTACATCCTCGACGGGCTCAACCCCGAGCGGATGCTGATCGCAGCCGAGGCGCTCGGCATCGGACGGGTCGCGCTGGAGAAGGCGGTCAAGTACGGCAACGAGCGCCACGTGTTCAACCGGCCCATCGGCATGAACCAGGGACTGCAATTCCCGCTCGCCGACTCGCTGGCCCGCCTGGACGCCGCCGAGCTGGTGCTGCGGAAAGCCACCTGGCTGTACGACAACGGCAAACCCTGCGGGCGTGAGGCGAATACAGCGAAATACCTGTGCGCCGACGCCGGGTTCGGAGCAGCCGACCGTGCCTTGCAGCTGCATGGCGGCATGGGCTACTCCGAGGAGTACCACGTGTCCCGCTACTTCCGTGAGTCACGCCTGATGAAGATCGCGCCGGTGAGCCAGGAGATGATCCTGAACTTCCTCGGCGAGCATGTGCTCGGCCTGCCCAGGAGCTACTAGGTGGGTCTGCACGATCGTGGCGTCCCGGCACCCCGGGCAGGTGCCGCCGGTCGACGGCCGCATGGTTATCTGAACAGGTGAGCAGTCCTCAGACCGGCGCGGCACCCCTGGCCGGGGTCACCATCGTCGCGATGGAGCAGGCCGTGGCCGCTCCGATGTGCACCCGTGTGCTGGCCGACTTCGGCGCCCGGATCATCAAGGTGGAGAACCCCAACGGCGGTGACTTCGCCCGCGACTACGACGACGTCGTGAACGGGCCCGGCGGCCTGGCCGCGCATTTCGTGTGGTGCAACCGTGGCAAGGAATCGGTCACGTTGAACACGAAGTCGCCGGCGGGCCTGGAGCTGTTGCACCGGTTGCTCGACCGCGCCGACGCGTTCGTGTCCAACCTGGCCCCGGGCGCGACGGCGCGGCTGGGCATCGCCCCGGCAGACCTCGCGGTGCGGCACCCCGACGTGATTCCGGTGGAGATCGACGGGTACGGCCCGGGCGGGCCGATCTCGCACAAGCGGGCGTACGACCTTCTGGTGCAGGCGGAATCGGGCTCGTGTGCGATCACCGGCTATCCGGGCATGCCCGCCAAACCTGGTCCCGCGATGGCTGATTTCAGCACGGGTCTGTACGCGGCGATCTCGATCCTGGCCCTGCTGTACGGGCGGGCCCACCGACCGGGGGCAACGCCCGCACCGTCGGTGGAGTTGAGCCTCTTCGACGTGATGACCGATGTGATGGGGTACGCGCTGACCTACACCCAGCATTCGGGCATCGACCAGGAACCGCTCGGCGTCGGGTCTCCCGCGGTGGCGCCCTACGGCGCGTTCTCGACCCGGGACGGGCAGACCGTCGTGCTCGGCACCACCAACGACCGCGAGTGGCAGCGGGTCGCCCGCGAGATCATCGACCGCCCCGATCTGGCCGACGATCCCCGTTTCGCGACCAACTCCGATCGGTGCGCGCACCGCGAGATTCTCGAGGAAGCGATCGGAAACTGGTGTGCTAGGCATGATCTGGCCGACATCCAGAAAACGGCTGACGCGGCCGGGATCGGGAACTCCCGCTACAACAAGCCAAGCGAGGTCGTGGTGCACCCGCATCTGGCCGCCCGCGACCGGTGGCGCACCGTCGCCACACCGAAAGGCGACATCCAGGCGCTGCGTCCACCGCCGGTGATCAGCGACTTCGAACAGCCGATGGGCGCGATCCCCGGACTCGGGCAGCATACCGACGCCGTGCTCACCGAGATCGGGGTCAGCGCAGAGGAATTGAACCGGCTGCGGGCAGACGGCGTGATCGGGCCGGCCTACCGTGGCTGAGGAGGTGCTGCTGTCGTCAGACCGCGACGGGGTCCGCACGCTGACGTTGAACCGCCCCGAGCGGCGAAACGCGCTCGACGCCCGGCTGTGGGTCGAACTCGCCGATGCCCTGCGGCAGCTCAAGCGGGACCGCGGCATCCGGGCGCTGGTGCTCACCGGTGCCGGTGGCGCGTTCTGTTCGGGAGCCGACATCGGTACCGGTGAGCAGATCCATCCGCGCTACAAGCTGGACCGCCTCACCGACGTGGCTTTGGCGCTGCACGAGCTCGCCGTGCCGACCATAGCGAAGGTCACCGGCATCGCCGTCGGTGCGGGCTGGAACCTGGCGCTCGGTTGCGATCTGGTGGTCGCCACGCCGCAGTCACGGTTCTGCCAGATCTTCTCCAAACGCGGGCTGTCCGTCGACCTCGGCGGTTCGTGGCTGCTGCCCAGGCTCGTCGGACTGCAGCAGGCCAAACGCCTGGTGCTGCTCGCCGACATGATTGGCGCCGACGAGGCGCACGCGCTGGGCCTCGTCACCTGGGTCAAGTCCGGCGACGAGATCGACGCGTTCGTCGACGACCTCGCCGGCCGGCTGGCCGGCGGGCCCCCCTTCGCGCTGGCGCAGAGCAAGGCTCTGCTCAACGACGGCGCCAACGCGACACTGCGCGAGGCGCTGGCCAACGAGGCGCGCGCGCAACCGGGTAACTTCGCGACCGCGGATTCGGGCGAGGCCTACGCCGCGTTCGCGGCCAAGCGCGATCCGGCGTTCACCGGGGCGTGGGCCCTGTATGACGACGCCACCGACAAGGATGAGGAGTAGAGATCATGCGGGAGACGGTCATCGTCGGTGCCGTGCGCACACCGGTGGGTAAGCGCAAGGGCGGTCTGTCCGAACAGCACGCGGCCGACCTGTCGGCAGTGGTACTCAACGAACTCGTGGAACGCACCGGGGTGGGCGCGGACATGATCGACGACGTCATCTGGGGCTGTGTCTCGCAGGTGGGGGACCAGTCAAGCAACATCGGCAGGTATTCGGTGCTGGCCGCCGGCTGGCCCGAACACATCCCGGGCACCACAGTGAACCGGGCGTGCGGGTCGAGCCAGCAGGCGCTGGACTTCGCCGTGCAGGCCGTCATGTCCGGGCAGCAGGACATGGTGGTGGCCGGCGGGGTCGAGGTGATGAGCCGTGTCCCGCTGGGCGCCGCACGCGCCACCGGCATGCCGTACGGGCCGAAAGTCCTTGCCCGCTATGACGATTTCTCGTTCAATCAGGGCATCTCGGCCGAGATGATCGCGCAGAAGTGGGGTTTCTCCCGCACCCGTCTCGATGAGTACTCCGCGCAGTCCCACGAACGTGCCGCAGCGGCCCAGGACGCGGGCGCGTTCAGGGACCAGATTGTGCCCGTCTTCATCGCGCACACCAGCGAGTCAGCCACGGGCGGGACGGACGGGGACGGCAAGGTCGCGGGCAGTGTGGTCACCGAGGACGAAGGCATCCGGCGCGGCACCACCGTCGAGAAACTGGCCGGCCTCAAGCCGGCGTTCACCGAGGACGGGGTCATCCACGCGGGCAACTCGTCGCAGATCTCCGACGGCGCCGCGGCGCTGCTCGTGACCACGATGGAGAACGCGGTGAACCTGGGCCTGGCCCCGCTGGTCCGGTACCGTGCCGGAGCGGTGACCGGTGCCGACCCCATACTGATGCTCACCGGGCCCATTCCCGCCACTGAGATGGTGCTGCACAAGGCGGGCGTGAGTCTCGACGAGGTCGGGGTGTACGAGGTCAACGAGGCGTTCGCACCGGTACCGCTGGCCTGGCTGGCCGACACCGGCGCCGACGAGGCCAGGCTCAACCCGCTCGGCGGCGCGATCGCCCTCGGCCATCCGCTCGGGGCCTCGGGTGCGGTGCTGATGACACGGATGATTCATCACATGCGGGACAACGGCATTCGTTATGGGCTGCAGACCATGTGCGAGGGCGGGGGCACCGCGAACGCCACCTTGGTCGAACTCGTCAAATAGGCAAGGAGTCCTGACATGCGTAGGGATCTGTTCACCGAAGACCATGAGGCTTTCCGCGAACTCGCACGCGATTTCGTCGAGAAGGAGGTCGTTCCCCACTATCCGCAGTGGGAGAAGGGCGGCCGGATGCCGCGCGAGGTCTTCGAGCAGATGGGTGAGCTCGGAATACTCGGCGTGGCCATCCCGGAGGAGTACGGCGGTGGAGGACAACCCGACTACCGGTACAACGTGGTGCTGCAGGAGGAGGCGGCACGCGCGCTCGTCACCTTGTCGACGGTGCGCACCCAGCTCGAGGTGATCCTGCCCTATTTTCTGCATTACGCGAATGCCGAGCAGCGTGACCGCTGGTTCCCCGGGCTGGCGTCGGGAAAGCTGTTGACGGCGATCGCGATGACGGAGCCGGGTACCGGGTCCGACCTCGCGGGTATGCGCACGACCGCGGTGCGTGACGGAGACGACTACATCGTCAACGGCGCCAAGACCTTCATCACCGGAGGCATGCAGGCCGATCTGGTCATCGTCGTCGCGCGCACGTCCACCGATCCCGACAACCGCCGCAAAGGGCTGACTCTCTTGGTGGTCGAGGACGGCATGGCGGGGTTCACCCGGGGACGCGAGCTGGAGAAGATGGGCTGCAAGGTCCAGGACACCGCCGAACTGTCCTTCGTCGACGTCCGAGTTCCCGCTGCCAACGTGCTCGGTGACGTGGACGAGGCGTTCGGCTACCTGGGCCACAACCTGGCCCAGGAGCGGCTCACGGTGGCGGTGGGTTCGGTGGCCCAGGCACGGTCGGCCATCGCCGCCGCGATCGAGTACACGCGCAGCAGGAAGGCGTTCGGCACGCCGGTGGCGTCGTTTCAGAACACGAAGTTCGAACTCGCCGCCTGCTCGACAGAGGTGGAAGCGGCCCAGGCGATGCTCGACCGGGCGATCGCACTGCACGTCGAGGGAGAGCTCACCGGCGCCGATGCGGCAAGGACGAAGCTGTTCTGCACGGAGATGCAGCAGCGGGTGGTCGACCGCTGTCTGCAGCTCTTCGGCGGCTACGGCTACATGATGGAGTATCCGATCGCGCGGCTCTACACCGATGCCCGGGTGGCCCGCATCTACGCGGGCACGAGCGAAGTCATGAAGGTGATGATCGCGAAGTCGCTCGGTCTGTAACTGGCATTTGGCCTGACAAACAGCCTGACCTGCAGCTGGTCGGCCCTGTGACGGCCGCCTAAACCCAATTGTGCTGAGACCCTTGTCACAGCGGCCAAACCTACCTACTGTGTGTTCACTAGGTTGGTTAAGCGCCGAGGAGACCAGTGTCAGCCCCTGAGCCCGCCGGACCGGATCTGGGATCACCCAGGAGGCCGTACGCGACGTTGTTCGCCAAAGGTGAGGACCGCCGCCAGCGGATCCTGGCCGTGGCGGAGCGGCTGCTGGCGCGCAACGGATGGCGCAGCACCTCTCTCGCGCAGATCGCCCGGGAAGCCGGTGTCACGCCCGCAGGTCTGCTGCACCATTTCGAGTCCAAGGAGCAACTGCTCAACGCGGTGCTCGACGCGCGCGACGCCGACGACGACGCGCACGCCGACCGGTCCGGCGACCTCATCGCCGAGCTCACCCGGGTGCCCAAACGCTTCGAACGGTCACCCGAGCTGGTCGGAACCTTCATGGTGCTGCTGGCCGAGAACCTCGCCCCCGATGCGCCGCTGCACGATCGCCTGCACAAGCGTTACCGCGCGGCGGCCGACATCATCAAAGACCTCCTCGTTCGTGGTCAGCGAGAAGGGCTGTACCGCAATGACTTCGACGCGGCCACCAAGGCCACGGAGATTCTCGCCTTCATCAACGGAATGGAGATCCAATGGTTACTCGATCCCTCAATCCCGCTGACCGAGGTGTACCAGGGGTACGCGGAGTCGCTGGCCCGCGATCTGGCCCAGCCCAGACCGACATGAGGTACCGGCTGGACGTGGTGTCCCCGACGGTGCTGGACGCGGTGCGGTTCGCCGGTGGCTGGATCTACGACCGCGTCATGGCGGGCTGGGACGTGACCGTGCTGGTCGGCAGCGACGAAGATGTGCGCCCCCTGGAGATCCTCGGAGCCGACACCGCGGACCTGGAGTCTGTGCTGGACTCGTGGGAACAGCGGCCGCACCCGCAGACCGTCGCGGTGGCCGCCGACCTGTTCGGCTGCGACGACCGCGTCCGTCGCGGAGTGCTCGGCGCGCTCGACCAGGGCGCCACCGAGGTGACCCTGTGGGGTGGGCCGGTGCCGTCCGATCTCAACAGCAGCGTGGGACCGGTCGAACACCGCCTCAGCGCGGCGGCCCGCGCCTTCAAAGCGCAGGCGCTGGCGGCGGCGTCCGGTGCCGGGCAGACGATCGCCCCCGCCGAGATCTTCTGTAGCGGCATGATGGCCTCGGTGGCAGCCGACCTGGTACCCGCCAGCTGAGGGTTCACCGCAGGTCGATCAGCACCTTGCCGACGGCGCGACCGTCAGCGACCAGTCGCAGTGCGGCCGCGGTCTCCTCGAGCGGGTAGACCGCGCCGACGTGCGGTACCGCTCGGCCGGAGACGAGCAACTCACGCAGCTCGGCCTCGTTCCGGTCGAACGCGTCGGCGGGCACGTCCTGGAACTGGAAACCGTGCACGTGAATACCCTTGATCAGCACCAGGTTCAACGGGATTTTCGGAATCGTGCCGGACGCGAACCCGATCGTCACGAAGCGCCCGCCCCGGCCCAGCGAGCGCAGCGCCGGCTCGCTGAGAGCCCCGCCGACCGGGTCGAGCACCACATCGGCACCGGCTGGCAAACATTCCCGGAGCGCGCCGCGCAAGTCGCGTTCTCGGTGATCGACCACCTGTGCCGCCCCGTATCCCGCTGCGACCGACAGTTTCTCGGAAGAGGACGCCACGGCCACGACATGGGCCCCGAGTGCGGAACCCAGTTGCACCGCGGCCAGACCCACCCCGCCACCGGCGCCGAGCACCACCAGCCGTTCGCCGGCGCGTAGCCGCGCCACTGACCGCAACGCATGGTAGGCCGTGCGGTGGGCGACCCCGGACGCGGCGGCGGTCCGCGCGTCGATCCCGTGCGGGACGTGCGCGAGGGCCTTCGCGTCGACCACCACCTCCTGCGCGAACGCCCCTGACATGCCGGTCCCGCTCACCCGGTCACCGACGGCGAAACCCCCGACGCCCGAGCCTATTCCGTCGACCACGCCGGCGAATTCGCTGCCCGGCACAAAGGGGGGCGGAACCTCGATCTGATACGTGCCCGCCACCAGAAGCACGTCGGGGTAGTTGACCGCCGCCGCTTCCACTCGGACGCGCACCTGACCGGGCGCGGCGCCGGGCGTCGTGCGCTCCTCGATGCGCACCACCTCGGGAGGCCCGTGCACCGGGCACACTGCAGCACGCACGGCGCGGCTAACCCCGGTAGTCCGTGGACTCGGCCAGCTCGGCGGCCGAGGCCATCAACTCCGTCACAACCGGACCGAACGCCAGCAGCTTCTCGTCGTCACCGGCGCGCTGATAGCCCTGTTCCAGCACGATGGCCAGTTTCCACTTCGCCAGCACCAGGTAGTAGTCAAGGTCGTCGACCTGGCGCCCCGACACCGCCGCGTAGTGCGCGACGACCTCGTCGCGTGACGGCATGCCGCCCATGTCGACATACGCCATTTCCGACGGCTCCGGGTCGGCTGTGTCTTCACCCCGATCCGCTCCTTGCGTGAGCGACGGCCATGACTGCACCATCCACCCCAGGTCGAGCTTCGGGTCACCGACCGTGCCCATCTCCCAGTCGACGATCGCGGCCAACTGCGCCGGGGCCCCGTGCCGGTACATGACATTCGCGAACTGGTAATCCCCATGCATGAGGCCGGGGATGAAGTCCAGCGGCTTGTGCGCGCGCAGCCAGCCCGTGGCGACCTCGAGTCCCGGCAGTTCGCGGTTCTTGACCCGCTCGAGGAAGCCGATCCAGCGGTCCACCTGACGTTCGTGGAAGCCGTCCGGCCGGCCCAGGTCGTGCAGGCCCCTGGCGCGCCAGTCCACCTTGGACAGCAGCGCAATGCCCTCGGCCAGTTGATAACTGAGCCCAGGTCGAGAGGACAGGTCGCTGTCGAACGGTTCCGGCCACCTGCCGTGGGTGTCCATCGGCGACCACCCGTCGACGTAGCCCATCAGGTAGAACGGTCGGCCCAGCACCGAGGAGTCGTCGCAGACACCGATCGCCGCGGTGTGCGGGACGTCGGTCCCGTCGAGCGCCTCGATGATGCGCCATTCCCGGAGGATGCCTTTGTCCCGGTCAGCCGGCGCGCCGGGAGGCGGCATCCGCAGCACGCAGCGGTGTTCACCGCGGTTGATCTCGAAGATGACGTTCTGGGTGCCACCGGACAGGAAACGGGCACTCAGCGGTTCGCCTTTGCCCGGCAACGCAGCCCGGTCCATCCAATCGGCGAGGCGTGCCGTGTCGATGTCGCTCACAGGTTGCCCACCTCGTGTTCGAGGTAGTCGGCATACTTCGCCTGTGCCGCTTGCCGTTTGGCCGGGATCCACTCCGACGGCCAGGTGCCTTCCGCAGGCCGGTGATCGCGCAGCACCTGCTTCGCGACCGTCGTCTTGTGCACCTCGGTGGGCCCGTCGGCCAGGCCCATCACCGCGGCGCCGGTCACCATCCCGAGGAACGGCACCTCGTTGGTCACGCCGAGCGCGCCGTGGACCTGCATCGCCCGCCACGCGATGTCGTGCAGGACGGTGGGCATCACGACCTTGACCGCGGCGATGTCTTTGCGGACCTTCTTGTAGTCGTTGTACTTGTCGATCTCCCAGGCGGTGTACAGCACCATCAGCCGGAACTGCAGCAGTTGGGCGTACGAGTCGGCGATGTAGCCCTGCACGAACTGCTTGTCCGACAGCCGACTGCCCTGTGTCTCGCGGCTGAGCGCCCGTTCGCACATCATGTCCAGCGCCTTCCGGGCGAGCCCGATGGTTCGCATCGCGTGGTGAATTCGGCCGCCGCCCAGACGGGTCTGGGCGATCACGAACGCCTGCCCTTCACCACCGAGCAGCGCGTCGGCCGGCACCCGGACGTTGTCGTAGTGGATCAGCGCGTGTGACCCGTGTGAGGCGCCTTCGCCGTACAGGCCCGCGTTGCGCACGATGTTCACCCCGGGAGTGTCGGTGGGCACCAGGAACATCGACATGCCCTGATACGGGCTGACATCGGGATTGGTCACTACCATGACAATCAGGAACGAGGCGGTCGAGGCGTTGGAGGAGAAGAACTTCCAGCCGTTGATCACCCAGTCGTCGCCGTCACGCACTGCCGACGTGGTGAACATCGTCGGGTCCGCCCCGGCGTGCGGTTCGGTCATCGAATAGCAGGAGAACAGCTCGCCGTCGAGCAGCGGACGCAGGTAACGCTGCTTCTGATCGTCGGTGCCGTAATGGGCGATGATCTCGGCGTTGCCGGTGTCGGGAGCCTGACACCCGAATACGATCGGTGCCCACTGGGAACGGCCCAGGATCTCGTTGAGCAGTGCGAGCTTGAGCTGACCGTACCCCTGCCCGCCGAGATCGGCGCCCAGGTGGGTTGCCCACAACCCGCGGCTGCGCACCTCCTGTTTGAGGGGTTCGATCGCCTCACGCC
Organism: Mycobacterium sp. SMC-8; assembly: GCF_025263565.1. Taxonomy (NCBI): domain Bacteria; kingdom Bacillati; phylum Actinomycetota; class Actinomycetes; order Mycobacteriales; family Mycobacteriaceae; genus Mycobacterium; species Mycobacterium sp. SMC-8. The sequence goes on along the minus strand of NZ_CP079865.1, from coordinate 6,083,274 downwards.
GTTTGCCTTCCAGCGGCGTGAACTGCTGATGCGGCCACACGAGGTCCAGCGGTTCGACCTCTTCTCGGACGAACTCGTCGGCCCAGTCGAGCACCTTTTGGTACTCGGGGTCGGTTTCGAAATCCCACATGGCGGCCTCCTTGCCGTTATCGCGTGGTGCGGTGACGCAATCCGTCGATCAACGTGGTGATGTCGGCGGTGACCACTGCGGCGAACGAGCGCTGGCCGAACGCGCCGGCCGCCCAGTGCCGCGCGCCTTCACTCACCATGGTCTGCGCCAGGTAGGCGAGGTGCGCCACATCCACCGCAGCGGGCAGCTTTCCGTCGGCTCGCGCGCGGGTGAAGAGTTCGGTGAACATGTCGGCGTCGAACTCTGGTGGACTGCCGTCGGCGAGGATGCGGTGTTCGTGCCGGTAGCCCTCGAGGATGGTCTCGATGATGAGCTCGCGCGGATTGCGTGCCATCGACTGCTCGAATGCTCGTAACGCCGCCTCAATCACGGATTCGACCTCGTAGGGCTTCTTCAGCAGGCCATGGATCGTGCGATGTGCCGATTGGGTCGACAGCACGCCCACTTCGAAGAGCACGTCTTCCTTACGGGGGAAGTAGAAGTAGAACAGCGCCTTCGAGACGCCCGCTGCGGTGCAGATGTCGGCGACCGTCGTCGACCCGTATCCCTTGGTACGCCACAAAGCCATCGCGGCCTGGACGAGCATCCGTTTCGTCTCACGCGACCGGGCACGCTGGAACGAGGCACGGCGCTGACCACGGTCAGCAGCTGCCTCAGGCTCGATCACCGCCACAGTGGAGAAATTAACAGGTACTGCCGACGTTGCCAATAGTTGACCGGCGTCTAACTAACGTAGTTCGAGCTTCGGGTACGTGACCGGCGGCGTGCCGATGGAGTTCATGGGCAGCTCCACCGCCGGTTAGTTCGAACAGGCCGCGGCAGAATGACCGTATGGCGGTGCTCAAGATTGCGGCGGCGGCGTTCGCCTGTCTGGCGCTGCTCGCCGGTGCCCTGCAGCTGGCGGCATTCGCGTCCGGTGGATGGGCTCGCCATCTGATCCTCGGCGTGTTCGCGTGCGCCGTCGGAGTGTCGGTGGCTGCTGCGGTGATTGTGTCGGTGGTGCGGTCGCGACGCTGACGGGCGCCGTCTGTCGAGGCTTCTGTCAGAGCTCTGCGAGGGCTGCCGACAGGAATTGTGCCGTGCGCTGGCTGGATTCGCGCCGTCGGTGGGTGTCGTCGCCGAGCGGGACGATCCGTGCGGCGAGGTCGGTGACGCCGGCGTCGCGGTACGCGCGCAACCGTGCCAGCACCGCCGCTTCGTCCCCGGCCGCCATGGTGTCGCCGACGTCCTCGGCGTCTCCGTGTTCCAGCAGTGCGACGTAGTTGGGGGAGAAGTGGGCGTGGCCGAGAACCTCGCTGGCATGGGCGCGGGCGTCGGCGGCCTGATCGTTGGTGCACAGCACGACCGGAACGCCGGCGACGATGCGGGGTGCCGGACGGCCGGCCGCCTCGGCGGCGGCGGCGATGCGCGGAGCGACGTGTTCGGCGATCGCACGCTCATCGGCCATCCACAGAATGGTGCCGTCGGCCTGTTCCCCCGCGATACGCAACATCGTCGGTCCGAGTGCGGCGGCCAGCAGCGGCGGTGCGCCGTCGGTCACGTCGACGGGACTGTGCACGTGGTACTCGTCGTTGTCGACGTCGACCCGACCCGGCCCACCGAATGCCCCCTGCAGGACGTCGAGCGCGGCGCGCAGCGTGCGCACCGGTCGGTCGTAGGAGAGGCCCAACTGTCCGTTGATGATCCAGTCGTGGGACAGCCCCAGGCCGAGCGTGAAACGGCCGCCGCACGCGGCGTTCGTCGTCAGGGCCTGCTGCGCCAGGATCATTGGGTGACGTGTCTGGATCGGCACCACGGCCGTGCCGATCTCGATGGCGGTGGTCGACGCGCCGAGCAACGCCATCGCGGTCATCGCGTCCAGATAGCCCGGAACCTGCGGAAACCAGAACGAGCTGAACCCGGCGGCTTCCGCCGCAACACCGTCGGCCAACAGGGCCGCCAGGCGGTCGGATCGGGGGCGCTCCTTGTCGGAGCCGACCATCAGGCCAATGCGCATGGCGCTCCTTGATCACGGCACATGGCGGTCCCATTCGTGCGGCACCACCGGATAGAACGGTGCGGCGAACAGCGGCTGCGCACCGGTGTCCTGCCAGCGCCTGGTCAGTGCCGGCGCCAGCCGCCGCGCCGTGTCGACGGGGTCGTCGTCGAGGAAACAGTACGAGACGGTCTGCCCGGCAGGCGCATTCGCGAGCCGCGCTCCGACGGGCAGCGTGGTCGCCGACCACACTCCTGCCACGCCATCGACATCGAGAAGCTCCGTCGGCGCGGATCCGGCCGTTTCGAGGAGCAGGTACACGCCCCGCGTCGGCCACCACGGCAGGACATCCGCGCCGACCTTGACGCGCGGCGCGGCGACCTTCTCGGCGACGTCGTAGACGCCGCGCTCGACCGGCGGCAGCAGCGGGAGCTTCCGTCCGGCTTCACCGAGCGTCTTCGACAGGGAAAGGAACGACTCCATACCGCCGGGATCGGTGAAGAAGTACGTCATCACGTGGTCGATGTCGTCGTGGCGGTCGCGACTGAACGCGCGGGCGGAGCGGCACGCGGGCGTCGACACCAGCCGCAGCGATGCGCGGACCGCCGACATCCTGTGCTGCTCGGGCCGGTGGTCGAGGGTGTGCCAGCGCAGGTAATCGGCGTCGGTACCGTCGGGGTGGCGTCTGGCCATGGACACAAACAGGGTCGTGACATCTCCGCGGCCTTCGGCCAGGACGCCAGGGACTTGGTCGGAGGGTGTGCCGGGTAGCTGCATTGCCGGGTCCCTTCAGTCCGCGGCCGCGCGCAGCATCTCGGGGCGCCGCGCCTCGATCATCCGCCGGAAGCCTTCTCGCCACGGCACTTTCGTGGTTCCGAGCACCTCGTGCATACGGGTGACATCCGGCCACAGTGGAGTGTGCGCGTCGGGGGTGTACTCGAATATCGGCGCGACACCGACGAGTTCGCCCATGTAGCGGCAATAGTCCTCGACGCTGACCGTCTCGCTGCCGGCCCAGTTGACGACCTGCGGTGGTGTCGCCGCGACCTCCATGGCGCGGATGCCGAGCTCGACGTAATCGTCTTCGTAGATCGGGTTGTAGTTGTTGGGTCTGTCCGGATGCAACCGAATGGGCCTGCCCGCCAGGATCGCGTCGAGGCGGTCGGCCGGCGCGCCGCCCTCCGGTCCGTAGGTCGAGCAGATGCGGATGACCGTCAGCGGGATGCCGTGCCGGCGTGCGATCCATCCGCACACCGCCTCGGCGGCCACTTTGGAGAAGCTGTAGTTTGCGCGCAGTGGAACCCCAGGTGGGTCGTCCTCGGTCAGCGGGCGCTGCCCCCGGTAGCCGTAGATCGAACCGGTCGAGCACAGCACGAAACCCTTGGCCGAACGGCAGTGGTAGAGCAGGTCGCCCGAGCGCTGTGCGTTGGTCTCGAGGCACCGGGTCCAGCCGCTTAGCCCCGGGTCCACCGCGGCATGGAAGACGTACGCGAAGTCGCTTGGCACATCGGACAGATCGCCGATACTGAGATCGAGCGCAAGCGGTGTGACACCGGCCGCCGTGAGCTTGTCGCGGTCGGCCGGATCGCGCAGACGGGCCGCACCCCACACCTCGTTGTGGGGTGCCAGGGCGCGTGCGATCGGATACGCGATCTTGCCGGTGGCACCGGTGATCAAGATCTTCTCACCGTGCAGCATGCGTGCTCTCCCTTCGCTCTTCAGTCATAGCGCATCCGAGCCGCGGACTGCCTGTGCGGTGACGGCGGCGGCCCGGGCGCCCGCACGCCGGGTAAGGTAGTCGATCTGCAGGTGGATCGAGTAGAGAACCAGTGGCGGAAGGACGACGAACGGGATGTTCTCGCCGATGAACTTGAAGCCGAGTCCGAACGCTCCCTGCCCGATGTAGCTGAAGCCGGCGCCGACCTCGGCCAGGAAGTACACCGCCGTGCTGCTCATGAGAATGGCACCCCCGGCGAAGGTCACCCACAGGCACCGGATGCGTGACTCCGTCGACAGCGCCGCACGGATCAGACGCGTCCACATGACGAAAACCGTGATGCGGTGAGTCCAACGCTGACCCCGACGGTCACCAACAGGAACATCGCGAACGTGAAGATGCCGGTCCACGTGTAGATCTTCAACCGAGATTCGGTTCGTGTGCGGCAGGTGTCATCACGTCGCCGGGCACGGTGCCACCTCCAGGGTTGCGTCAGCCGAGTTAATATCAACTACTTGTGATTGCCGGGCAAACCCTATACCGTCGGCGGTGTCGTCTCCTGCGAAATGGCGAAAAGGCAGCTGCGCCTGTGTGTTTGCCTGCGAGACTGGTTCGGTCGCTTCGCGAGGGGGCGGTGCGGCAGTGATGGCAGTCAACAGGAGACGACGATGGCCCGATTTCCCAAACCGCCAGAAGGCAGCTGGACTGAGCACTACCCGCAGCTGGGCACCGGACCGGTGTCCTACGAGGACTCCATCGACCCGGAGTTCTACGAGATCGAGCGCAAGGCCGTGTTCAAGCGCGCCTGGCTGAACGTCGGCCGCGTCGAACAGATCCCGCGTAAAGGCAGCTACTTCACCAAGGAGATGAAGGTCGTCAACACGTCGATCATCGTCGTGCGCACCACGTCGGGCGAGGTGAAGGCCTACCACAACATCTGTCGACACCGCGGCAACAAGCTGGTGTGGAACGATATGCCACTGGAAGAGACCAGCGGCGTGTGCCGCCAGTTCACCTGCAAGTATCACGCGTGGCGCTACGACCTCGACGGCAACCTGACCTTCGTGCAGCAGGAGGGCGAGTTCTTCGACCTCGACAAGAGTCGCTACGGCCTGGTCCCGGTGCACTGCGATGTGTGGGAAGGCTTCATCTTCGTCAATTTCGCGACCGAGCCCGAGCAGTCCCTGCGCGAGTTCCTCGGGCCGATGATCACGAACCTGGAGGGCTACCCGTTTGACCGCATGACCTCGCGCTTCCACTACCGCTCGGAGGTCAAGGCCAACTGGAAGCTGTACATGGACGCGTTCCAGGAGTTCTATCACGCACCGGTACTGCACGCGAACCAGTCGCCGACGGCATATTCGAAGGCCGCGGCGGAGGCCGGCTTCGAGGCGCCGCACTACCGCATCGAGGGGCCGCACCGCCTCGTCAGCACGTCCGGCGTCCGCGCCTGGGAGATGGCCGACGAGATGCGCAAGCCGATCGAGGACATCTGTCAGAGCGGGCTCTTCGGGCCGTGGGACAAGCCGGATCTGGGCGAGATGCCCGCCGGCCTGAACCCGGCGAAATGTGATCCTTGGGGCTTGGATTCATTCCAGCTGTTCCCGAACTTCGTCATCCTGTTCTGGGGGCAGGGCTGGTATCTGACCTATCACTATTGGCCGACGTCCTACAACAGCCACCTGTTCGAGGGCACCGTGTACTTCCCGCAGCCGCGCACCCCGCGGGAACGCATCGCCCAAGAGCTCGCAGCAGTGTCGTTCAAGGAGTACGGGCTGCAGGACGCCAACACGCTCGAGGCCACGCAGTCGATGGTCGAATCGCGGGTGCTGGACGACTTCGTGCTGTGCGACCAGGAGGTCCTGATCCGGCACCTCCATGCCGAAACCGCCGCGTGGGTCGAGGATTACCGGCGCAAGACGGCGGGGGTGTGACGATGAGCGTCGACATCGACGGTGTGGCCGGGACCGCGAAACTGCCCCCGGAATTCGCCGATCTCGAGGAGTTCTCCGACTGGTGCCTGGGCTCGGAACCGGAGCGCTACGCGAAGCGGTTGAACAGCACGATGGCCGAGCTGCAGGCCTTCTACGACGCGATCACCGCGCGGGCCGAGGAGGCCATCGCGTACTGCGACAAGTTCTCCCTCGACGATCTACCCGAAGACGTGCTGAACCTGATGCACATGCTGTATTCGATGGTCCAGGCGTCGTTCCCGGTCGAGTGCTGGAAGCAGCCGAAGGTGCCCGACACCGGCGCCACGTCGCTGGACTGCGACGTAGAACCCGTCCCGTGACCACGACGGTCGTCAAGGCGGCCCGGTGGGTCGACGTCGAGGCCGGGGTGGTCCGGTCGCCGGCGGTCGTGGTGGTCGACGGCAACCGCATCCGGACGGTCGATCCGGCCGAGGAGCCGCCGGTCGACGCCGAGGTCATCGACCTCGGCGACATGACCCTGGTGCCGGGGCTGATGGACATGGAGCTCAACCTGCTCATCGGCGGCCCGGGCGGTCCGGAGGGACTGCCCAGCCCGATGCACGGGGTGCAGGACGACCCCGCCTACCGCACCCTGCGCGGCGCGGTCAATGCGCGCACCACGCTGGACGCGGGTTTCACCACCGTGCGCAACCTCGGCCTGATGGTCAAGACCGGCGGATACCTGCTCGACGTCGCGCTGCAGCGCGCGATCGAACAGGGGTGGCACGTCGGCCCGCGGATCTACCCGGCCGGGCACGCGGTCACCCCGTACGGCGGACATCTCGACCCGACGGTGTTCCAGCGCCTGGCTCCGGGAATCATGCCGCTGTCGGTCGCCGAGGGCATCGCCAACGGTGTCGACGACGTCCGGGCATGCGTGCGCTATCAGATCCGCCACGGCGCCAAGCTGATCAAGGTGTCCGCGTCGGGCGGGGTGATGTCGCACAGCACCGCTCCCGGCGCGCAGCAGTACTCCGACGACGAATTCGCCGCGATCGCCGACGAGGCGCACCGCGCCGGCGTCCGGGTCGCCGCACACGCCGTCGGGGACAGTGCGATCCGCGCATGCATCCGCGCGGGTATCGACTGCATCGAACACGGCTTCCTCGCGACCGACGAGACCATCCAGATGATGGTCGACCACGGCACATTCCTGGTCTCGACCACCTACCTCACCGAGGCGATGGCCATCGACCGGATCGCACCGGAGCTGCGCAAGAAAGCCGAAGTGGTCTTTCCGCAGGCGCAGTCGATGCTGCCCAAGGCGATCGCCGCGGGAGTGCGGATCGCCTGCGGCACAGACGCTCCGGCGGTCCCGCACGGGCAGAACGCCAAGGAGTTGTGTGCCCTCGTCGCCCGCGGAATGACGCCGATGCAGGCGCTGCGCGCTGCGACGGTGACCAGCGCGGAACTGATCGAGGCTGACGACGAACTCGGACGGCTCGCTCCCGGGTACCTTGCCGACATCATCGCGGTCGACGGTGATCCCAGCGACGACATCACGACGATGCTCAATGTGCGTTTCGTGATGAAGGACGGCGTCGTCCACAAGGGGTGACCAAAGCGGCGGTCAGACGGCTAACGTCTAGGCATGGAGGCGCGTGACGTGGCGGCTATCGAGCTCACCGACAACATCCTCTGGCTGCTCAAACAGGCCTTCTACTTCTCGCTGACCAGCGTGAACGAGGCCGTCAGCGAGCACGGGGTGAGCACCGCCCAGATCGGGGTGTTGCGGCAGCTGTCCAACGAACCCGGCCTGTCCGGTGCAGAACTCGCCCGGCGGCTGCTGATCACCCCGCAGGGCGTGCAACTGGCCCTCACGGCCTTGGAGAAGCGTGGTCTGGTCGAACGAAAGCAGAATCCCGCGCACGGTCGCATCCTGCAGGCGTTCCTGACCGATGACGGACGCAAGGTGGCCGCGGCGGTGGTCCACGATGCGATCGCGGCGCACGACAAGGTGTTCGGCGTGCTGTCGAAGGCCGAGCAGGACACGCTGCGCGAGCTTCTCGGCCGGGTGGTCGAGCAGGGTACCGGCCACGAGCTGTACGCCGACCACATCGACACCTGATCGCCGAAATCGCATTCCGCGCGGTCATTTCGCGGTTATGGGCGCGTGGAATGCAGTTTCGGCGGGTTGAGTATCAAGCACTTGAGATTAATGACAAGTACTTGATATCCTGGCGTGGATGGCTGAGGAACTGACAGTCGGGGATTCCGCAGGGTTTGCGCCACTGCGCATCATGCGCGTGGTGCGCGAAACCAGCGATACCGTGTCCCTGGTACTCGACGTGCCGGAGCACTGCTCGCACCGCTTCCGCTACAAGGCGGGCCAGTTCCTGACGCTGCAGGTCACCGTCGGAGGGCGCGACCTGCGCCGGTGCTACTCGATGTCGTCGGCGCCGGTCGACGACGAGTTGCGCATCACCGTCAAGCGCGATCCGGGCGGGGTGGTGTCGAACTGGATCAACGACACCGCCGCCGAGGGTGACGCGCTGCACGCCGCACCGCCCGCGGGCAGATTCGTTCTGGCCGAAAATGTTTCGAACACGAGGCCATTGATCGCGTTCGCCGGCGGCAGCGGGATCACGCCGATCATGTCTCTGGTGCGCAGTGCGCTGGCCGATTCGGGGCGGCCGATCAGACTGCTCTACGCCAACCGCAGCCGCGAGTCGGTCATCTTCGCCGAACCGCTGGCGCGCCTGGCCGAACAGCACGCCGGACGGATAACGATCGAACACCACTACGACGAGGACGGCGGCGTGCTCACGGCCTCGACCGTCGAGTCGTTCGTGGCTGGTGTCGGTGATGCGGACTTCTACATCTGCGGGCCCGCCCCGTTCATGGACACCGTCGAGAAGGCCCTGCTCGGCGCCGGTGTGACGAAGCAGCGCCTGCATCTCGAGCGTTTCACGCTGGCCGAGGTGCCGCCCGGCGTCACGGACGACACCGCGCAGGTGTGCGAGGTAGTCGTCATCGAACTGGACCGCCGAAAGACCGTCGCGGCCTACCGGCAAGGTGACACACTGCTGCAGACCGCACGGCAGAAGGGCCTGAAGGCGCCCGCATCCTGCGAAACCGGCTCCTGCGGAACCTGTATGGCCAAGGTGGTCGAGGGCAGTGCGCGGATGTTGAACAACGACGCACTCGATGAGGACGAGGTCGAGGAGGGCTGGGTGGTGACGTGTCAGGCGCTGCCGACCAGCCGCACAGTCCACGTGATCTATGAGTAGGAGCGTATCGATGAGATGCAGACGATGACGCGCGTAGCGGTCGTGACCGGCGGTGCCTCCGGCATGGGCGAATCGACCTGCCACGAGCTGGGCCGGCGAGGGCACAAGGTGGCCGTGCTGGACCTCAACGGCGAAGCGGCACAGCGGGTTGCCGAGGAGCTACGCGCCGACGGCGTCACCGCGCTCGGTATCGCGGTCGACGTGACCGACCGTGCGGCCCTCGAGGAGGCCTTCGCCAAGGTACGCACCGAACTCGGGCCGGTGCACATCCTGGTGACCAGCGCGGGCCTCGTCGACTTCGCGCCGTTCCTGCAGATCACGCCCGAATCGTGGCAGCGCCTGATCGACGTGAACCTCAACGGCACCTTCCACTGTGCGCAGTTGGCGATCCCGGACATGCTCGACGCCCGCTGGGGTCGCATCGTGATGATCTCGTCGTCCAGCGCGCAGCGCGGCTCACCGGGCATGGCGCACTACGCGGCGTCCAAGGGGGCGCTGATCTCGTTCACCCGTTCGCTGGCGCGGGAGTACGGGCCGCTGGGGATCACGGTGAACAACGTCCCGCCCTCGGGCATCGAGACGCCCATGCAACGACAGTCCCAGGCGGCCGGGTTCCTGCCGCCCAACGAGCAGATGGCGGCCAGCATTCCAGTCGGCCACCTCGGCACCGGCGACGACATCGCGGCCGCCGTCGGGTTCCTGTGCTCGGAGGAGGCCGGGTTCATCACCGGCCCAGACCCTCGGTGTCAACGGCGGGGCGGTGATGGGATGACGACGGCCTTGCGCATTACCGCCGACATGCGCAAGGCGATAGACATTCGCGGCACGACGACAAGGGGGAGGGGTTCGAATGGCCAAGTGGCCCAAGCCCGCTGAGGGCAGCTGGACCGAACACTATCCAGAGCTCGGTACCGGACCGGTGTCATTCCGCGACTCGATCTCGCCGGAGTTCTACGAACTGGAGCGCGAGGCGGTGTTCAAGCGGGCGTGGCTGAATGTCGGCCGCGTCGAGGAACTGCCGCGTGTCGGAAGCTATCTGACCAAGGACATCGACGCGGCGAAGACGTCGGTCATCGTGGTCAAAGGCCGCGGCGAGCAGATCCGCGCCTTCTACAATCTGTGCCGGCACCGTGGAAACAAGTTGGTGTGGAACGACTTCCCGAGCGAAGAGGTCAAGGGCGCGTGCCGCCAGTTCACGTGCAAGTACCACGGGTGGCGCTACGGTCTCGACGGCGAACTGAAATTCGTCCAGCAGCCCGGCGAGTTCTTCGACCTCGACACCACGAAGTACGGCCTCAAACCCGTGCATTGCGACGTGTGGAACGGCTTCATCTTCATCAACTTCGATCCCGAGCCCCGTCAGACGCTGCGCGAGTTTCTGGGCCCGATGATCACCGCGCTGGACGACTATCCGTTCGAATTGATGACCGAGCGTTACGACTTCGTCGCGCACAACAACAGCAACTGGAAGATTTTCGCCGACGCGTTCCAGGAGTACTACCACGTGCCGTCACTGCATTCGCAGCAGGTGCCGACCGAGGTGCGCCAGCCGAACGCGACTTTCGAGTGCGGGCACTTCCAGATCGACGGGCCGCACCGACTCGTGTCGACGGCCGGCACCCGCCGGTGGCTGCTCGCACCCGAGTACATGTACCCCGTCGAAAGGGCCACGCGCAGTGGGCTGGTGGGACCGTGGCGGACCCCGGAGACCCATCAGTCGGCCGGGCTGAACCCGGGCGGCATCGAGCCGTGGGGCATCACCAATTTCCAGATCTTTCCAAACCTGGAAATCCTGATCTACCACGGCTGGTACCTGCTGTACCGGTACTGGCCGACGTCGCACAATACGCACAAGTTCGAGGCCTACAACGCGTTCCACCCGGCCCGCACCGTGCGCGAACGGATCGAGCACGAGGTCGCGTCCGTCGTGCTGAAGGAATTCGCGTTGCAGGACGCCGGGATGCTCGGCGGCACCCAGGCGGCACTGGAGTACGGCCTGAACGAGCCGGTAGTCGACGACTACCCGCTCAATGATCAGGAGATCCTGGTCCGTCACCTCCACCATGTCGCTGTCGACTGGGTGAAGCGATACAAAGCCGAACGCGACGCGGTGGGGGTGTGACCATGGCGCGCCTACCCGACCCGTTCGCCGAGTATGAACCGTTCGCCGAGAAGTGGTGCCTGGCAACCGAACCCGAACGATGGGAGGCCCGCCTGAGCACACCGATGCCGGAGATTCACGCGTTCTACGACGCGTTCTCGCCGCGCTTCGAGGAAGCCATCGACTACTGCGACAAGTTCCCGCTCGACGAGCTGCCCGACGACGTGCTCAACCTACTGCACCTCGTCTACTCGATGATCATGGTGTCGATGGCCGTCGAGGTCTTCGGCACTCAGAAACCCGCCGATTCCGCCGACGCCGTGATCGACCGCGTCAGCGCACCGGTGCCGTGACAGACCCATCTCCGCAACGGACAGGACCCCATGACTTTGCTGACGGTCAACAAGCTGACACCCTCGGTCGGTGCCGAAGTCCTCGGCGTGGATCCTGACCGGCTCGCCTCCGACGACTCACTGGGTGCGGCGGTGCTGGACGCACTCGAGGACAACGGGGTGCTGGTCTTCCCGGATCTCGGACTCGATCCCCAGGCGCAGGTCACGTTCAGCCGCCGGCTCGGTGCCGTCGACCACTCCTCCGACGGTCACCACCCCGTTCCCGGCATCTACCCGATCACTTTGGACAAGTCGAAGAACAAGTCGGCCGCCTACCTGCGCGCCACCTTCGACTGGCACATCGACGGCTGCACCCCAACCAACGACGAGTGTCCGCAGAAGGCCACGGTGCTGTCCGCCGTTCAGGTCGCCGAACGCGGTGGTGAGACCGAATTCGCCAATTCCTACGCGGCCTATGAGGCGTTCACCGACGACGAGAAGGAGCGCTTCTCGCGGTTGAGAGTTGTCCACTCACTGGAAGCCTCGCAGAGCCGGGTCAACCCGAACCCGACGCCCGAAGAGCTCGCGCGCTGGCGCTCCCGTCCCACCCACGAGCATCCGCTGGTGTGGACGCACCGTAGCGGCCGCAAGTCGCTGGTGCTGGGCGCGTCGGCGCACTACGTGGTCGGTATGGACCGCGACGAGGGGCAGGCGCTGATGGCCGACCTGCTCGACCGCGCCACCCGCCCCGAGCTGGTGTACAGCCACCGCTGGTCCGTCGGCGACACCGTGATCTGGGACAACAACGGCGTGCTGCACCGCGCTGCGCCGTACGACCCCGACTCGCCGAGAGAGATGCTGCGAACCACGGTCCTCGGCGACGAGCCGATCCAGTAGTCGATGGCCGATCCTATCGCCGATCTCCATGTGCCGCGGGTGGCGCCGCTGCCTGAGGACCAGTGGGACGACCGGGCCCGAGATTCGTTGCGCCCGTTGCTCCCAGCCGAGCGAGCCAACCTCCGAGACGCGGGCAACGTGCTCGGCACGCTCGTCCACCACCCGGCGTTGACCCGGGCCTATCTGACGTTCAACGCGCACCTTCTGGTCGGTTCGACGCTGTCGCCCCGCGAGCGTGAAGTGGCCCTGCTGCGCGCCGTGCACGTCCGTCGCTCGGACTACCTCTGGGACCACCACGTGCCGATCGCCCTGCGGGCCGGCCTGACGCAGGCTGAGATCGACTCGATCGCCGCGGGCGAGCCCGCCCACCCGGCTGACCGGCTGCTCGTGCGCGTCGTCGACGAACTCGACGCGACCAACGCGCTCAGCGACGAAACCTGGTCGGAGCTACGTGAACAGTTCGACGAGCGGCAGGTCATGGACCTGATCTTCACCGTCGGTTGCTACCAGCTGCTCGGCACGGCAGTGAACGTCCTGGGCATACAGCCGGAGGGGCTTTGACAGGAGTCCTCGTTGACGCCACGCGGCCGGTATGAAAACCTGATACGCAAGAATGAGAATCACGTTCTCGCAGCGAGAGACCGTCGAACGGAGCGAGCATGGCCGAAGACCTCACCACGGTCGACTTCTTCAGGGACAGCCGCCTGACGGACGACCCGTACACGTTCTACGAAGCACTGCGCAACAAATGCCCGGTCGCCCGCGAAGACCACTACGGCGTCACGATGGTCACCGGTTGGCAGGAGGCCGTCGACGTCTACAACGACTCGGAGACGTTCTCGTCCTGCATCTCGGTGACCGGCCCGTTCCCGGGGTTCCCGGTATCGACCGAGGGCATGGACGACATCACCGACCTGATCGTCGAGCATCGCGACGAGATCCCGTTCAGCGACCAGCTGCCCACGCTGGACCCGCCGACGCACACCAACCACCGCGCGCTGCTGATGCGCCTGATCACACCCAAGCGTCTCAAAGAGAACGAAGACGCGATGTGGCAGCTCGCCGATGACATCCTCGATGACTACCTGACGCCCGGTGAAGGCGAGTTCATCAAGGGCTTCGCCGCTCCGTTCACGCTGCGGGTGATCGCCGACCTGCTCGGTGTCCCCGACGAGGACCGACCGGAACTGCTCGAACGGCTCGCCAAGGGCACCCACGGCGGCGGGCTCGGCAACGCCGAGAAGACGCTGACCAAAACGCCGCTGGAGTATCTCTACGAGGTCTTCGCGACCTATGTCGAGGACCGACGCGCCGAACCCCGGGACGACGTGCTCACCGGACTGGCCACGGCGACGTTCCCGGACGGCACCCTGCCCGAGGTCGGCGACGTGGTGCGCGTGGCCACGAACGTGTTCTCTGCAGGGCAGGAGACCACGGTGCGGCTGCTGAGCACGGCGTTGAAGGTGATGGGCGACCGGCCCGACATCCAGGAGAGGCTGCGCGCCGACCGCAGTCTGCTGCCGAACTTCATCGAGGAGTGCCTGCGCATCGAAAGCCCGGTGAAGGGGGATTTCCGGTTGTCACGGGTTCCCACCACCGTCGGCGACCAGCCGCTGGGAGCGGGGTGCACCGTGATGGTCATCAACGGCGCCGCCAACCGGGATCCGCGCCGGTTCGAGGACCCCGACACCTTCGACCCCGAGCGTAAGAACGCGCGCCAGCACCTTGCCTTCGGCCGGGGAATCCACAGCTGCCCGGGGGCGCCGCTGGCCCGCGCCGAGACCCGCGTCGGCCTGGAGCGACTTCTGGACCGCACCACCGACATCCGTATCTCGGAGAGTAAGCACGGCCCGGCCGGCAACCGGCGCTACGAGTACATCCCGACCTACATCCTGCGAGGGCTCACCGAACTGCACCTGGAGTTCGACGTCCGATGAAGGTGACGGTCGACGAAGATCGCTGCGCCGGCCACGGAATGTGCCTGACGCTGTGCCCTGACGTCTTTCAGATGACGGACGACGGCTGGGCTGTCGCCGATCCCGAGACGGTGCCCGCCGGCCTGGAAACGGCTGCCCGCGAGGCCATCGACAACTGTCCCGAACGAGCAATACGCGAAATCGACTGAAGAGCAGGAGCATTCAACTGTGGCCAAGGGCTATGTGATCATCACCGAGGACATCAAGGACCCGGCCGGCATGGCCGAGTACGGCAAGCTCGCCAGCCAGACGATGGCCAATGCCAAGGTGCTGGCGTTCGGGCCGCCTGCCGAAGTTCTTGAGGGACAGTGGCACGGCACCCAGACCGTGCTCCTGGAGTTCGAATCCGTGGAAGCGGCCAAGGAGTGGTACTACTCCGACGAATATCAGGCCGCGGCGAAACTGCGGCAGGCTGCCGCCGACTGCAACGGCGTCATCGTCGCCGGTATCTGACCTGCATCTGATCTGCTTCTGATGCACGCTCGGCGTGCTAACACCGCCGCCGAGCGTGCGCGAAATGCTTGTCCGCAGCGGTGTGTCGCCCGCAGACACGCACGCTCGCGGTGGTGTCGACGGCGACCGCGTCGTGGCCCATCTGCCTCAGCTCGACGGCGGTGCGTTCCCAGCACCATGCAGCGTGAAAGCCGCCGTGCACAAGAACGAATCGCATCGGGCTACCTGAGTACCCGGACGGGCACGTGCGACCAGCCCGCCACGTTCTGCATCGCCACCCGCCGGCACTGGTCCCACAGCACCTCGTAGCGGGGCATGAAGTCCAGCAACCGTTCCAACGCGATCGCGCTCTCCATCCGCGCCAGCGCGGCGCCGAGGCAGCTGTGCACCCCGTAGCCGAAGCCGAGGTTCTGCGCCTCGGTGCGGTCGCGGTCGATGTCGAACGTGTCCGCGTCGGTGAAGGCCTCCGGATCGCGGTTGGCCGAACCGCCAAGCAGGAACACCGGTTTGCCCGCCGGGATGGTCACACCGTGCAGCGTGACCTCCTTCATCGAGCGCCGCACGTTGTACTGCGCCGGCGCCTCGTACCGCAGCAGTTCCTCGACCGCGGCCGGGATCTTGCCGCGGTCGTCGAGCAGCTTCTGCCACTGGTCCGGGTTCTGGGCGAAGATCACAGCGGCGTTGCCGATCAGCTTGGTCACGGTCTCGGCACCGGCGCCGCCCAGAAGCGTTGCGAATCCTGCGATCTCGAAGTCGTCCAGGCGTTCCTTCTGACCGTCCTCACGTTCGATCTCGGCCTGCACCAAGCGGGTGAACATGTCGTCCTGCGGTTCGGCACGCCGTTGTTGGATCAGTTTGTAGTACAGCCCCATCGCCTGCGCGATGGCCTCCTGACCCTCCGAGGACATCTCGATCTGGCCCGGCTCACGGTGCAGCGAGGTGTCCACCCACTGGCGTACCTGTTGCCTGCTCTCGGCCGGCACACCCAGCATCTGGGTGATCACCTCGACCGGGAAGAACGCCGCGAAATCCTGTACCACGTCGAAGCGGTCCGGGTCGGCCGACGAGAAGCACCGGTCGATGGTCTCGATGACCATGGGTTTGAGATTCGCGATCTGGCGGGGTGTGAAGACCTTGTTGACCAGGCTGCGCATCTGGCGATGCTCCGGTGGGTCCATCAAGATGATCATCTTCATCGGCAGCGGCTCGCCGGATTTCACCATCGCCAGATCGAGACCGTAGGCCGACGAGAATGTCTCGTAGTCCTTGAACGCCGCGGCGACGTCGGCATGCCGGGACAGCGCGTAGAAGTCGTACTCGGGGTTGTAGTACACCGGCGCTTCGGTGCGTAGCCGCCGATAGATCTCCCACGGGCCGTTGAAGAACTCCTCGGAGAACGGGTCGAAGACGAGCTCGGTAGCGGTCATACGTCCTGTATCGAAATCGCTTGCCGTGGGCACTGCCGGACGGATTCCCTGACGCCGTGCTCGTTCTCGGGCGTCACCTCATCCTGTAGGACGTGCAGATAGTCGTCCTCGTCGAGATCGAACACCTCCGGGATGATGCCCATGCACACCCCGTTGCTCTCGCAGAGGCCGAAGTCGACGACAATCTTCTGAGTCACTGAAGTGTCCTCCTCGTCGCGCAGGCCCTCACCTCAACACCCGCACCGGCACGTGGTGGTACCCGGCGACGTTCTGCATGTGCACCTTCTCCAGTCCGTCGAAATCAACCACGAACCGGGGCATGAAATCAAGCAGATGCTCGAGCGCGATCGTCGTCTCCAGCCGGGCCAGCGCGGCGCCGAGGCAGCTGTGGATGCCATAGCCCAGACCGAGGTTCTGCGCCTGCGTGCGGTCGCGGGTGATGTCGAAGGTCTCGGCGTCGTCGAACGCGCGCGGGTCACGGTTGGCCGCCGCCTTCATCAGGAACACCGGCTTGTGCGCGGGGATGGTGCCGCTGGGGACGTGGGCTTCCTTGACGGTGTAGCGGACGTTGTACTGCACGGGCCCGACGTAGCGCAGCAGCTCCTCGACCGCGTCCGGTACCAGACTGCGGTTGTCGAGCAACATCTGCCACTGTTCGGGGTGGCGGGCGAACTCCACAACGGCGCTGCCGACCAGCTTGGTGACGGTCTCCGCGCCGGCCCCGCCGAGCAGCGTGGTGAAACCGGTGATCTCGATGTCGTCGAGCTTGCGCATCTGCCCGTTCTCGCCGGGGATCTCCGCCTCGATAAGGCGGCTGATCATGTCGTCCTGCGGGTTCTGCCGCCGTTCCTGAACCAGGCCGTAGTAGTAGACACCCGAGTCGATGTTGGCCTGCATGTTCTCGTCGGACCATTCGAGCTGGCCGGGTTTGCGCTCGAGACCCTTGTCGATCCAGTGCCGAACCTGTTGCCGGAACTCCTCGGGAACTCCGGCCATCCGGGTGATCACCTCGACGGGGAACGGCCCGGAGAAGTCCTGCACGACGTCGAAATTGTCGGGATCGACCTGGGACAGGTAGTGCTCGACGAGCTCGATGATGGTGTCCCGCTGAGACTGAATGGCTCGGGGAGTGAACGCCTTGTTCAGCAGGCTCCGCATGTGGCGATGCTCCGGCGGGTCCATGAAAATTATCGACTTCACCGGACCCTCTTCCGAGCGCACCATCGCGAGATCGCATCCGCGAGCCGACGAGAACGACTCGTGATCCTTGAGCGCGGCCGCGACGTCAGCATGGCGGGTCAGTGCGTAGAAATCGCCTTCGGCGTCGTAGTAGAGCGGCGCCTCGTCCCGCATCCTGCGGTAGATCTCGTACGGGTTGTCGAAATAGTCCTGAGAGACCGGGTCGAAACGGAGTTCAGGAGCGGTCATGGGGTGTTCCTCCTTCACGGCGGGCTGGAGGCCGGAAGCTTTACGGGAAGTGTCTCAACCGTAACGCTAACAGTTGCTGTGATCCAGCACAGGATTCTGCGGGCTTTGCTATCGGCGTGGTCTGCCACCGCTCGGCGTGGCCACGACGGTGTCGAGGAGCCCCTCAAGCGCCCCCAGGTCCGCTCCGGTTTCTGCCGCGACCTCACGCACCACCGCGACGTCCTTGCCGAGGAACTCGCCGACCGAGTCGATGAACGACCGCACCGACCCGCGAGTGCCGACGATCTCGGCGGCGCGGCTGGCGCCGCTGCCGTGGCCGAGCGCGTCGAGCAACGCGGTCTCGTCGACACCCACCCGCGCGGCGAACGCTGCTGCCTCACTCAGCATTCCGAGCTGCGCCGCGAACAGCGTGTTGTTGATCAGTTTCATCCACTGGCCGGCGCCGAGCCCGCCCATATGCAGGATCGGGTCACCGTACGCGGCGAGTACAGAGCGCGCCCGCTCCACGGCCGCGTCCTCACCGCCCACGAAGAGCGTGATGTGTCCGGCGGCGATGTCGTGAGGGCCGCCGCTGACCGGTGCGTCCACCACGGCGACCTCAGGCGCCCGGGCGGCCAGCAGCCCGGCGGTGGTCGGGCTCCCAGTGGTGTGGACGACCAGCACCGAACCCGCCGGCATGGCGGCGAGCAGGCCGTCGTCCACGCACACCTCGCGCACCTGCTCGTCGGTGAACACGCACACCACAACCACGTCGGCGTCCTCGGCCAACGCCGTCACCCCGGCCACCGGCGAAGCGCCCAACTCCTCGATGTCGGCACGTTTTTGGGGTGTCCTGCCCAGCACCCGCACGGCGTGGCCGGCCTGGACCAGCCGCTCGACCATCGGAGCGCCCATGCGGCCCGCGCCGACGAATCCGACGGTGCTCATCGCGGCTCTCCGCTCTTCGCTCGACCGCTCGTCGCGGCGCAAGCGCTCATCGCCGGTGATCCATTGCCTCCAGCGCCGCGTCGGCCGCCGTGAACACCGCTCCCTCCGGCGCTTTTGCCGCCGCCGCCAGGCTGGCGGCGTGCCTGACGTCCTTCTGCAGCAGCGCCCCGGCGATCGGCGCCAACCCGTCGAGGGTGCCACCGAACACCGAGATGCTGCCCACCGCCTTGCTCGTCGCCGAACCCCGATTGAGCACCTCGACGAGCTTGTCGCGGGGGATACCCAGTGACTCACCGAGCTCCAGGGTGCTCACGGCGCTCCCCAGGTTCGCACTGAACAGCAGGTTGTTGAGGATCTTGGTGTTCTGACCGCTGCCGAGCGGACCCAGGTGCACGATCGGGTCGGCGTACGTCGCGAACACCGGCCGGCACCGCTCGGCGACGTCTTCGTCACCGCCCACCATGACCAGCAGCGTGCCCTGCTCGACCGCGGGCCCGCCACCGCTGACCGGGGCGTCGATCACCGAAACACCCTGCGCGGCTGCCTTGTCCGCGATCTCGCGGCACGTGTCGGGATGGACGGTGCTGTGGATCGCGATGATCCCGCCCTCGGCGAGCCCGGCCAGCACGCCGGTATCCCCGTAGAGCACCTCGCGGACGTCGTCGTCACCCACCACACACAGGCACACCAGGTCGCTGGCGGCGCCGAGGTCGGCCGGCGTGGCGACCGTCCTGGCGGGCGTGTCGGCATACGGTTGCAGGCTGGCGGGCCGCCGTGCCCACAGTGTCGTCTCGAACCCTCCCTCGGCGATCCGACGCGCCATGGGACCTCCCTGGCTGCCCAGCCCGATGAATCCGACCCGCATCAGCTCGCCTCCACGTGATCTCGATCGCGGTCCTCTATGTCCGCGATGCACTCTTCGATGAACGACAACACTTTTCGGTGATACTCGCCGGCGGTCAGCCCGACGGACAGGTTGTGCCCGCTGCCCGGCATCTCGTTGACCTTCACCCGCGGCGCGGCGGCGAACAATTCAGTAATGGCCGCGACAGCCTGCGAATCGGTCTGCCAGACCTTCTCGTGCTCGGCGATGCTGAACTGCACGGGCACGCGCACCTCGGCGGCGATCGCGGGAAAATCCCGTCGGGCCCAGTGCGCCGTCACCTCTCCCTCGTAGGCCACCCCGGGCGAGGACAGTGCGCCGGTGAGCACCTCGGCGGGGTAGAGGTCAGCCGGTTCCCACAGCAGATCGCGCAGGCCGGCGGGCCGGTTCGTCACCGTCGCCGAGGCGATGATGTCCTTGGCCGCGTCGCTGTACCGCAGGCCGGTGCCGGACAACTCGACGCCGAGGACGTCGTCGCGAGTGGTCGCAAGCCGCAGCGCGAGCTCACAGCCTGCCGAGTGCCCGAGCACGAACACCCCGGCGCCGCAACCGGTCCCGGTGAGAATCTTGTCCACCGCGGCGGAAGTGGCGGCGACCCGGCGGGCCGGATCGGTGAACTCGCGGGCATAGACCGCCGAGGTGCCGTAACCGGGGCGGTCCAACGCGAGCGCGGTGAAACCGGCGGCGGCAGCGTGCTGTAACAGCGACAGCTCCGGGTGGCCGGGGCAGTCGAAGTACGCCGAAGAGGTCGCGCCTCCGTGCACGGCGACGATCACCGCGCGGGGATCCGGCGCCTGCGCGACGAGAGCCGACATCGGGATCCCGTCTATCAGGACGACCCGTGGACGTGGAGCCACGGTCAGGTACCGGTCCGCAGCAGCATGACACCGCTCGGCGTCAGCCCGCCGCTGCTCACGACGGCCACCCGGGCATCGGCGACCTGCCGGTCGCCTGCCTCGCCCCTCAGCTGAGACACGGCCTCGTGGACCAGGCCCATGCCGTGCGTACGGCCATGGGACAGCTGGCCGCCGTGGGTGTTGAGCGGGATCACCCCGTCCCGGGCGATCGCGGTGCCGCCGTCGAGGAAGTCCTTGGACTCCCCGATACCGCAGAATCCCAGCGCCTCCAGCCAGGACAGGCAGTTGAACGTGAACCCGTCGTACAGCTCGGCGACGTCGACATCGCCAGGCCGCAGCGATGTCCGTGTCCAGAGGTGCGCGGCCTGCCCGAGCACCTGCGGCTCGTGGGTGAGCGTCGTCTGATCCCAGTCGGTGCGCTCGATGATCTGGGTGCCGACCGCCTCGAAGTACACCGGCGTCTTGGGGGCGTCGGCGGCGGCGTCGACGGCGGAGACGACGACCGCGACGGCACCGTCACACGGCACATCGCAGTCGTAGAGGCCGAACGGGGTGGTGATCAGCCGTGCGTTGAGGTAGTCCTGCATCGTCATCGGGTCGCGATAGATGGCGGTCGGGTTGAGCGCCGCGTTGGCGCGCTGGTTCAGCGCGATCCAGCCGAGGGTCTCCTTCGTGGTGCCGTAGCGGTGAAAGTGCCGCTGCGCATTGAGCGCCAGTGTGTGAGCTGCCGAGGTGGCGCCGAACGGCGCCTGCCAGTTGTTCACCCTGGCGCCACCCGGCGGTGAGACCTTGCCTTCCTTCATCAGCTGGTTGAACGTGGCCTCCCACAGCGTGCGGAAACACAGCACGTGCCGGGCCATCCCCGTCGCGACCGCCATGACCGCCGCGATCACCGATCCTCCGGGGCCGAAGGTGTCCATGCCGCCGTTGATCCAGGTCGGCCGGATGCCCAGCGCCCCCTCCAGCGCGGTGACGCCGCCTTCGCCCATGCCCATCGCGTCCATCGCCGGATAGGTGGACAGCCCGTCGATGTCGGCCAGGGTCAGCCCGGCGTCGGCGATCGCCGCTTCACACGCCTGCAGGGTCAGCGACAACGGCGACACCATCAGGCGCCGCCCCATCTTCGAGGCGCCGATGCCGGTGATCGCGGCCGCGTCCTCGAACTTCTCGGTCGTCAGCATCGGCCGGACGAATTTCGGGAAGTCCTGCGGCGCGATCTCGTCGTCGGGCAGGGGCGCCGTCTCCGGCTCGGGGGTCGGCCGGAACAGCGGCAACCACACGTCGTCGTTCTGCTCGAAGACCACCTCGACGACGCGGCCCAACTCGAGTTCGTCGGGGTCGCAGTCGACGATGTTGGTGGTCAGGCGAACCCGCGGGTCCTCCTCGATCGCCACCTGCGCCACCACATACGGGGCAGGAAGCCCCGGGATGGAGAACCGGTGGTTGACGGTGAACGCCGACAACACGGCGCGGCCGGACACCTCGCGAGGGCCCATGTTGTGGCTGCGGCAGTAGCGGCACACCGGCTGCGGTGGATGGATCAACGCTTTGCAGTCTCCGCACTCCTGGATGCGCAGCACCCCGTCGGCGCCCGATGTCCAGAAGAACTCGTTGTCGAATGTCAACTGCGGCAGTGGAAGTCGGCTCATCGCTTCCCATCTTTCTTCGCGCAAGCGCTCATCGGGAAAACCCCCATTCGGCCTCGTTGTCCTCGGTCTTCAGGTTCTCCAGGTCGGGCTCCCGAAGGGGCTGCATCGGAGTTTCATCCGGCCGGCGCTCACCGATCTCCAAGATGGCGTGGACCGGGCAGTCCAGCAGCGCGCGCTGCACGGCGTCCCTGTCCTCGTCCGGAATGTTGCCGTCGCCGACGAGAACGGCGTATCCCCAATCGTCCAGCGAGAAGTATCCCGGGGCATGCTTGGCGCAGATCCCGAAGCCGTCACAGAGCGTGCGGTCGAGCTTGATCCGCATCTTGTCGGTCACGATGACTCCACTTCGAATGGGCGCGTGGCAGTGAAAGCGCCTGCGCTGCACTGCGCGCACTCTGCGTTCAGATGACGTGCGACGTCGTCGGGGAACATGGCGAGCAGGCTCGCAGCGATGTTGCAGGCGGCATCCAGGGTGGCGCACGCACCGCGGCCCCGCAGGACGACCGACCACCGCTGCAGGCGGGCCAAATCGTCGGCGCCGGCGATCCCGTCCCGCAGGGCGGTGGCCGCGGCGGCCATCGCCGCGGTGCCATTGAAGCAGGAACCGCACTGGCCGGCGTTCTCGTGGTCGTAGTAGGCCAGCACCGACGCACCGACCGCCACAGGGCATTCGTCGGTGATCAGCGACACCGCGCCGCATCCCAGCCCGCTGCCCGCGCTGCGCAGCGAGTCGTGGTCCAGCGCACCGTCCAGGACACGCCGGTCCAGCAGTCCGGCGAAGTACCCGCCCATCAGCGCGCCGCGGACCCGTCCGGCGTCGACCCCGTGCAACGCAACCAGTTCCGCGACCGACACACCGAACGGGACTTCGTAGAGGCCCGGGGCGCGGCCGCCGCCGGTGAGGGTCGCCAGGAACGTCCCGGGTGAACGATCGGTGCCCAGCTCCCGGTAGGCGGGTGCACCACGCCGGTGGACATAGGGCAGATTGGCCAACGTCTCGACATTGCTGACCACGGTGGGCAGGCCCCCCACCCCTTCTTCGTAGGGGCGCGGCGGCTTGTCGGTCGGTTTCGCCGGCCCACCGTTGATGGCGCGCACCGCCGCGGTCTCCTCGCCTGCGACATACGCCGGATCGACCCTGAGCATGCTGACGGTGACCCCGTCGAGCGCGTCGGCGGTCAACTCGTCGAGCGCTGTGCGTACGGCGGCAGCGGCCCGCTCGTCCGAGATGTACACGTGCGCGTGGCGGGCGCCGACGATCCGGGCCGCCAGCCGCAAGCCGTCGAGCACCAAATGCGGCCGGTGCCGCAGCAACCAGCGATCCTTGACCGAAGCCGGTTCGCCCTCTTCGCCGTTGGCCACCAGCACGGTGTCGGCACCGCGCTGGGCAGCCTGGCGCACGGTGGACAGCTTCACCGCCACGGGAAAGGCCGCACCACCGCGTCCCAACACGCCCGCATGCGCGATCGCGTCGTGCAGCGCGTCGACGTCGGCCAACGGCAGGTAACCCCCCGCATCACGGTACTGCGCCGCCGATTCGGTGCCTGGTTCGGACCGGAGCAGTCGCGGTGTCATCCCGGGCCATGCCGCGACGGTCAGTTCGGTGTTCATCGCCGTACTCATTTCCGGCTACCCTTCCGTGCATGCGAACAGCGGTGGTACGCGTCGGCGTGGACCTGGCCGGCGAGCTGACCGCCGACCAGCTGGCGACCGGTATGGCCGAACTGGGGCGGCTGGCTGCCGAGGCGGGGGCCGAGCTGATCGACAACAACCTCGCCGCGCTGCCGCCCAAGCGTCGGGAGGTCGAGCTGCTGATGCGCGGCGACGACCCGGAGGCCCTGCAGTCCGCGGGTATCGGGCTGTGCGCCAAAGCGTTTCCGACCGACCCGGTGCTCGGCGTGTTGACGTTCGTCAGCCACGGCACCGACGACGATGCGTACGGCGTGCTCGCGGGCTTCGGACTCACCGGCGTGGTCGAGCGGGCGGCAGGCGACGCCGGTTGGGACATCATCACGGTGACCCTGGCCAAGGCCGACTTGCAGCGCATCCCGGAGAGTCGCATCCACACGGCGCTGGAGGCGTCCACCAACTGCGAGGTCCGTATCGTCGTGACCGGCTGAGCGGAGAGCTGAGACGGGGGAGTGCAGCACGGCAGCCATCAGCGCCTCAGGAAGTCCAGAATCGCCGGCGCCGCCTGCACCCACGTGTCGAACATGTTGAACCGCTTGACTTTCCCCGAGGCACGCGCCTCACCCGCGCGCTCCCACGCATCCTCGGGCCACGGGGGGTCGATCAGGGTCGAGTTCTTGATCAGGCAGCTGATCTCCAGCGAGGTCCGCTTCGGATGGTCGAGGTCGTTCTCACCGCCGCGGATGATCAGCGTGGGCACGGTGATGTTGTCGAACATCTCGTCCTCGACGCCGGGGATGGTCTGGCCGGGCTTGGGCACGAACGCGTTGAGCCAGCGCAACATCAGCTTGAGAAACGCATCGGGGTCCTGGGCCAGAATCCGGGCCTCGTTGTCCGGGTTCTCCGCGATGCGCTCCTGCCATTCGGCGACCTTCGCCACCGCCTCCATCCCCGCTCCGCGGACGGCCAGGATGCTTGGCACGATGTAGTAGGACCCCAGCACGAACGAGCCGTAGACGCCGCCGACGATGTTCCACACCACCAGCTTGGTGACGAGTTCGGGGTGGAGCATCGTGGTCAGCATCGAGTCGCGGGCCCCGCCGGATCCGCCTGCGATGATGCACGGCCCGATCTCGAGCTTGGTGATCAACTGGGCCAGCGTCTCGGCGCGCATGTGCGATTCGCTCTGGCCGTAGAACTGGACGTCGGACTGCCCGCAGTTCGGCCGGTCCCACAACAGCACCCGGTAGCCGCCCTCGACCAGTTTCTTGGCCAGCGGCTTGAGGCCGGGAATGTCCTTGCTGAACCGGCCGCCCGGGGTCAGGACGATGAAATCCCCCGATTTGCCGAGGATTTCGTAGACGACGTTGCCGCCGTTGATCTCGATTGACTTGTTGGGCAACTTCTCTCCGATTTCAGGGGCTCGAGTGGGTTCTAGGCCTGTACCAGGACGTCGTTGCCGACGACCCGGACGGGATAGGTGCGGATACTCCACTCGGGCTTGACCGCGGTGGTCCCGGTCGCGAGTTCGAACCCCCACTGGTGCCACGGGCAGAAGATGTACTCCATGTCGCGGACCATCACCGCGTCACCGGGAACGGTCTCGTCGACGATGTTGCGTCCCCTGGCGCGGCCCGAACACAGCGGGCCGCCTTCGTGCGGGCAGTAGTTGGCGATCGCGTAGAACGTGCCGTTGACGTTGTAGACGCCGACACCGTGCCGGCCGATGGGCACCAATTTGTGTGTGCCCGGCGGGATTTCGTCCACTGTGGCAACGACGTGCTCGCGCCCCTGCGCCAACCGGGGCGTCTTGTCCTTGTCCATGTCCTCAGAAAACCCGTACCTGGCCCTCGAGCGCAGGCACGGTGTCCGGCAACTTGTACGTCTCGATGCCGTTCTTGAACATCACGGCCTCCCGGGCATGCTCGGGCAGGTGCTTGACCAGCCAGCGCGGGTCGTCGAACGTCCAGTGCGGGTAGTCGCTGGAGAACAGCAGGATCTTCTCGCACTCCATCCACTCGAAAGCCCGGCTGAGCTCAGTCTTGTCCTCGGGGTAGTCCAGCGGCTGGGTGGTGAACTTGATGTGGTCCTTGACGTACTCGCTCGGCTTGCGCTTGATGTCCAGCCACGACTTGCGGGCCTTGTAGAGCGCGTCCATGCGCCACATCAGCGGCAGGATCCAGGTGAACGCGTGCTCGACGAACACGATGCGCAGGTTGGGATGGCGATCGAAGGTGCCGTCGAAGATCAGGCTCATCACCTGGTTGGCCGCCAGCAGCGAGTACGTGACCATGAAGTCGTGGTTGTAGCTGGGCATACCGACCGGCGGCATCGGCAGCTCGTCGTAGTGGCTGCGCGACAGGTGGCAGCTCACCGTGATGTCGTGCTTGGTTGCCGCGGCCCAGATCGGGTCGTACTTCGGGTTGCCCCACGAGGGGCGCGGCTCGGCCTTGATCAGGATCTGCGCCATGTAGGGGTGTCCGGCCCAGCGTTCGATCTCGGCGACGCTCTCCTCGGGTTGCTGGATCGCGACGCAAATGGAGCCGCGCCAGCGCTCGTGCCAGTTGTTGTGGCTGTCCAGCCAGTGGTTGGCCTGCCAGTCGTTGAGCGCGTATGCCATCGCATGCTCTGCCTCGGGAAGTCGGGCGGGGTAGGCCGCGGGCTCGAGGATCGCGAGGTCTGCCCCGGCTTCCATGATCAGCTGCTTGAACGCCAGATCGGGGTCGCTACAGGCGAATTCGCCATCGGACGGGAAGGCGTCGACGCGCATCGCATACGAGTGCGCGTAGTCGGGTGCGTCGTAGTAAATCTGGTCGCCCACCTTGCGGGTCAGGAAGTACTTGCTGCGCCACGGCTCCGGGATGTAATCGACCAGTTCTCCACGCCGGGGGGACGGGTGGACGTCGGAGTCGACGCACCGAACGGCGATGCGCTCGGCCGCAGGTACCCGGGGGTTCGCGGTGACGGTCATGGTGCGCTCCTCTCAAACCTCTACTGTGCCGCAGCCGTCGCCGTGACGGAGGCAATGTCGGCACTTTCGATGCCGTACAACTGCGCGGCGTTTCGCCAGCACAGCTTGTCGCGCTGCTCGGGGGTGTAGGCGCCAGGCACCGACAACTCGTTGAGCTGCCAGTGCGGATAACTCGACCCGTACATCACCATGTCGTCCTTGCCGGTGAAACCGGCCCATTCGCCGGCGAAGTCGACGTCTCCGGGCCCGTCCAGCGCGCCCTGCACGAAATAGACGTGGCCGGGCAGATAGTCGCTGGGCATCCGAGGGGCCCAGGGGGTCTGTTCCAGGTGCGGCCGACCGAAGCAGTCCATTCGCCAAATGAACGGTGTCAGCAGGTCGGCGGCACCGTCGGCCCAGACGAACTTGAGCGCCGGAATCCTCTCGAACACGCCCTCGGCGATCATGTTCATCAGGTGGTACAGGAAATTCAGCGCGGTGAAGCCCACGAACTGCTCGTAGGTGCGGGTGAGGCCTGACGGGGTGGGCGGCAGCTGAATCCCTGACCCGACCTCGAAGTGGACGGCCACCGGCCAGCCGGCATCCACGGCCGCCTCCCACAGCGGCCAGTACTGCGGTTTGCCGTACAGCTCGCGCGACTGCAGCGGGATTCCCAGCTGCACGATGCGCGAATGGTTCCGGTACTTGTCGATCTCGCGCAATGCGCCCGCGACGTCGTCGGGGTTCACCCGCAACGTGCCGCGGAACTTCTCGCCCAGCTGGGGATGGTCCAGCCAGCGGGTCACCATCATCTCGTTGTGTGCGGCGGCCAGCGCCGTGCCGAGGTGGCGGTCGGGCATGATGCCGCGCGTCATCGGATGCAGTACGGCGATGTCGAAACCTCTGTCGGTGAACAGATGTTTGGCCACCACCTCCGGGTCGGAACCCGGATACTGACCGTCCGGACCGGTTGACCTGTCGGCGTATTCGCCGCCGGGCGCTCCGTACCAGTCCATCTCGTAGTCGGGGAAACCTCGGCTGCGAAAGGGCTCCTGCAGGAAGTTCTGGCGCAGGTCCTTGTTGGACTGGCAGAAGATGTGCACGCTGGCATCGATGACGGGCACCTTCACCTGCGCGCCCGTGGCGCCGGTGGAGCCGTCACTGAGAACCTTCACCGAATTCTGTCCTTCACTTCCGCGGCCGAGGGCGCGGCCGTCAACAGCTTTAGTGTAGATCGTTGTTCTTCATTAGCAAGAATTCTGTTCTCCAGCGCACCGCTTAATATTCGTGCAGGTAGGACGCGTTGCTGGTCGGGTGCTCAGCTGACATTGGACGAGAATGGATACCCGCGGCAGGAGAATGGCTGGATCATCTTCGAGAATGTTATTCTCCGATCTGGTCGGTCGTCAGGAGGCGTGCGGGTGTTACTTGAGTTCGATGCTGATCAGAGGTTGTGGCAGGAGACCGTGCGTGACGCGGTGTCCAAACAGTGCCCGGCG
Organism: Mycobacterium sp. SMC-8; assembly: GCF_025263565.1. Lineage (NCBI taxonomy): Bacteria > Bacillati > Actinomycetota > Actinomycetes > Mycobacteriales > Mycobacteriaceae > Mycobacterium > Mycobacterium sp. SMC-8. Next base: position 6,055,241 of record NZ_CP079865.1, on the reverse strand, counting down.
TCGCTGATCCGGGACATTGCAGAGAACGGTGTCGACCCGACGCCGCTGTGGAACAGCTACCTCGACGCCGGATGGACCGAGCTGACCGATTCGGAGAACGCGGTCGAGTTGGCGATCGTGCTCGAAGAACTCGGGCGGGTCACCGACCCGACGCCGTTCCTGGCCACCCTCACGCAGTTCGCGCCGCTCGTCGGCGACCGTTACGACTCCAGCGGAGCGGGCACCGCCGTGTACTCGGGTGTCACCGCCAACCGCGACGCGCGGGGCTGGGTGCTCTCCGGGACCGACCGCTTCGTTCTGGACGGCGACCGCGCCGACCGGCTTGCCGTGGTGACGCCCGCTGGTGTCTTCTGTGTCGATCCGCGGGCCGACTCCGTCAATGTCACCACCCGGCGCGTCGACGTGTTCGACCCCGTGCTGCACGTCGCTGAGGTGTCGTTCGTCGGCGCCCAGGTCTCCGATTCGGACCGGCTGGTCGCCGACACCGAGCGCGCGCGCCACGTGGCGCTGATGGGGATGGCGATCACGATGGTCGGCGCGTGCCAGCGCATCCTCGACCTGGTGCTCGAACATGCCAAGAGCCGTCAGCAGTTCGGCGTCGCGATCGGCACGTTCCAGGCGGTCCAGCACAAGGCGACCGACATGTTCGTCGCGATCGAACGAGCCCGCGCACTGTCGTACTTCGCGGCGCTGACCATCGCCGCCGACGACCCGCGCCGGCGGCTGGCGGCCGCGATGGCCAAGGCGTCGGCGGGCGAGTGCCAGTCGCTGGTGTTCCGGCACGGCGTGCAGCTGTTCGGGGCCATGGGCTTTACATGGGAGAACGACCTTCAGTTCGCGCTGAAGCGGGCCAAGGCGGGCGAGTTGATGCTCGGCGGGGCCGCCGAGCACCGGGCGATGATCGCGGAGGAATTTGATGCAGCTGACCTTTGATTCCGATGTGGAGGCTTTCCGCGCCGAGTTCTCCGCCTTCCTCGACGAGCACACGCCGTCTGCGGCAGAGACTTTGGAGCGTCCACGCTCGGTCTCACACATGCCGCAATGGGCCAGGGACTGGCAGCGGCTGTTGTTCGACAACGGGTGGCTGCTTCCTGCGCAGCCGCCCGAATTCGGTGGCCGCAACGCGTCGGTGCTGCAGACCTTCGTGCACGCCGAGGAACTGTGCCGGCGTCGGATCTACCACAGTTTCAACCCGCAGGGCGTCAACATCATCGCCGCCTCGCTGCTGACGTTCGGCACCGACGAGCAGAAACACCAGTGGGCGGTCCCGGTGCTGCGCGGCGAACGCACCGCATCGCTGGGCATGAGCGAGCCCAGCGCCGGCTCCGACCTTGCGTCGTTGCGCACCAAAGCGGTTCGCGACGGTGATGTATTCGTGGTCAACGGTCAGAAGGTGTGGACGTCGGGGGCGCATGACGCCGATTTCCTGCTGACGTTCGTGCGCACCGACCCCGATGCGCCCAAGCACAAGGGAATCAGCGTGCTGCTGATCCCCACCGACCTCGACGGGGTGGTGTGCCGGCCGTTCGCCGACATGACCGGCATCGACAACCTCGACTTCAACGAGGTGTTCTTCACCGACGTCCGGGTCCCGGTCGAGAACCTGGTCGGCCCGCTCAACGGCGGATGGGGCGTGGCCAACGGCTCACTGGGACACGAGCGCACGATGATGTGGCTCGGTTTCGCCGACCGGATCGCCAACTGCATCGCCGACTTCCAGCCGAAGAACCCGCTTGAGCGCGACGCGCTGGCCACCAGCATCATGGACTACCAGGCGCTACGCCTGCTCGGATCGGTGGGTATCGCCAAGGCGGCGCGCGGCGAGGTGGATGTGGCCTCGGTGTCCATCCCGAAGCTGCTCGGCGCCGAGGCCGAACAGCGGATCGAGGGCCTCGCCCTGGAGGCCGCCGGACCTGACGGGCTGGTGCACCCCGCCACCTCGGGGCCCTATGAGCACATGAACCTCGACCACTACTTCGCCAGCTGGTTCGAGCGCTACTGCCGTAGCTTCGGTGGCACCATCGCCGGCGGCACCTCCGAGATCCAGCGCAACATCATCGCCCAGCAGGTGCTGGGGCTGCCGCGGCGGTAAGCGATGCGGGCTCCGGCAGACGAGCCCGCCAGATGTGCTTCGATTTCAAGGCTTTGCCGCGGCGGCCTTTACTGCGGTCAGCGGCGGCGAGAGTGCGCGAAATTGCGGTTGGGTGCGGCATGTCGCCCGCAGACACGCACGGTCGCGGAGAAGAACTACAAGCGCTGCAGGGCGAATGTCCAGAACTGGGTGCCCGGAGGGCCGTTGAAGCACCCGACGTCGTACTTCGAGTCGATGGTTCCCAGTAGTGTCTGGGCATCCCACGAGTAGGTCTCGCGGGTCGGCATCACATGCCCGGGGCACTGGAGTCCGTCGGGCACATCGACAGTGAACGTATAGCGGCCGTTGTCGAGCCAGACCTTGCTCTCGTAGTACTGGTAGTACGCCAACCGCGGTCGCGCGGCGACGTTGAGGCAGTTCGGGTCCTTCTCCGGGATGCACAGCGACACGAACCAGAACCATGACGCGCGGGTGTACCTGTTGGTCAGCAGGTCGTAGTTGCCGATGGCAAAGCTTGCCGACGACGGCGGTGCGAGAAGCGTCGCCACCGACATCAATGCGGCAACCATCGTCGCGATCATGCGGAACTTCATCGCTGTCCTCCCAGCTTTCGCCGTCACTCATCGAACCATTCCGGCGTGACATCCGGGGCCGATTAGTCGATGACGGCCGCTTCTTTACGCTCGGTGATCGGTCGGGCGAGCTCCTGCTCGTCGCAGATCCGCTGGAGCTTGACCAGGGTCTCTCCGAGGCCGGGACCCAGCGGCTTGCCCGGGGTGAACGTGGCCGGAAGCTTGCGCATGCCCTGGATGACACCGATGGTGTCGTAGTGCACCGTACCCTCGGGGTCGCACACATAATCGGGCATGCGGTCCAGCACCGCGGTGAGCATCGACTTGAACACCGTGCGCGCGACGTTGGAGCCGACGCAGCGATGTACGCCGATCCCGAAACTGAAGTGGCGGTTACCTTTCCGGTCCAGCACCACCTCGTGGGGCCGCTCGAACACCGACGGGTCCCGGTTGGCCATCGCCCAAGACAGCCACAGCCGCTCATATCGTTTGAACTGGTGACCCTCGACCTCGACATCCTCGGAGAAGGTGCGGCCGTCCCCGGGGGCAGGGGTGAAGAACCGCAGGAACTCCTCGGTGGCCGGATGCAGCAGCGTGGCCCGCTCCTTGCTGAGACGTTCCCTCTCCTGCGGATGCTCGCCGAGCCACTCCAGGGCGTGCGCAGTCAGCGCTGTGGTGGTGTCGAACCCGCCGCCGATGATCAACCCGAGATTGCCCAGGATCTCCATGTCCGGTGCCGGCTCGCCGTCGATGCGTAACTGCAGCAGCGCATTCACCAGACCCGGACGCGGGTTCTCGCGGATCTCCATCATGTTGTTGATGAGATCGATGCCCATCTCGCGATGCTGCTCGTTGATCTTCTCGCGTTCGGGCGCATGCTCGGGCGTGTACACCGACGCGTGTGTCGGCTCGCTGTAGACGTTCCACTTGTCGAGCCGGATGCCCATCATCGCCAGCGTGAACACCGCGGGCACCACATTGGCCAGATCGTCGACGAAGTCGATTCGGCCCGACTCGATGTGCTCATCCAGTGCGGCGCGGGTGATCTCGTCGATGAACGGTTCCCAGCGCTTGATCGCCGCGGGGGACAGGTAAGGGTTCAGCGCACCGCGGTAGGCGCTGTGTTCAGGCTCGTCCATCTCCAGAATTCCCCCGCGAACCACAGTGGCACGACTGGCTTTCGGGATCGTGATGCCTTGGAACGGCGTCTCACCGGAGATGTCGTGGTGATTCGACACCGCAGGACAGCGTGCGAGTTCGAACACGTGCCTGCTGTCGGCGGCCACCCAGTGCCCGTTGTAGGTCTCCGACCACGCCATCGGACACTTGGCGTGCATCTCCTCAGTGATCTTCTCGAACTGCAGCCGGTACTCCGGGGTGTGCCTGTCGAAGTAGTACGTGTTCTTCTTGCGGTTGTCGTCGGCGGTGCCGCTTACGACGTCGTCGACACTCAAAGCTCTGCTCTCCCTGTGTATTCCGGCTGGAGGACTGTGGTCACAATCACTCTTCGATCGAGATCGCCTGTTCCGGGCAGGACTGCACGGCCTCCCGCACGGCGTCCTCCTGGTCGGCCGGGACGATCTCGTTGACCGGCGAGGCGGTACCGTCGATATCGCTGAGTTCGAAGGAATCCGGCGCGATCATCGAACACAGCGTGTGCCCCTGGCACCGTTGCGAATCAACCCAAACCTTCACGGCCTCGCCTCCTCAACTTCGATGGTGCCGCTCACGCGTGGTAGTCGTACCACTTCAGATAGCCGCCGGCGTCGACGCGCAACTGCATTCCGGTGACGTACCTGGCCTCGTCCGACACCAGCCACAGGATCGCGTTGCTGATGTCCTCCGGTTCGATGAAATTGACCTTCATCGCCTGCTGCACACCGAAGACCGGCTCGGCGTCGGCCCGGGTCGGGTTCTCCAGATCCGGCCGGAACGACTTGTACATCGGCGGGCTCTGCAGCATGTCGGTGTTGCAGTTGGTCGGATGTACGACGTTGGCGCGGATACCGCGCACGGCGAGCTCAGTCGCGAGATCATGCACGTATTGCGAGAGAAGACGTTTCGAGGTCATGTAAGCCATGCCGCCGGGATCGTTGCCCGGATTGGGCTTGTTGTGCGCATCCATCAGCGCCGCGGTCGAGCCGGTTGCCACGATCGATGCGCCCTCCTTCAGGTGGGGCAACGCGACCTGGATGGCGTTGATGGTGCCGACCAGGTTGGTGTTGATCACATCGGTCCACGCCTGCATGGGCGGGGTGCCCTTCATGCCGGCGATGCCGGCCTGGGCAATGACGATGTCCACACCGCCCAATTGGGCGATACCGTCATCGAGGGCCTTCTTCAGCTGTGCGGCATCACGCACGTCGGCCTTCGCGGCGACGATGCGCTGCCCGGTCTTCTCGACGAAAGCGGCGGTCTCTTCCAGATCTTCGGGCGTGGCCATCGGATACCCGATGGTGTCGACGTTCTCGCAGAGATCAACGGCGATGATGTCGGCGCCCTCTTCGGCGAGCCGTACGGCGTGGCTGCGGCCTTGACCGCGTGCCGCCCCTGTGATGAAGGCGACCTTGCCTTGAACGCGTCCCATGAACTGTCGTCCTTTCGCTGGATCTGCTGGCTTGTCAGGTGTTCCGGCCGCCGTTGACGCCCAGGATCTGACCGGTGATGTATCCGGCCTCTTCGGAGACAAAGAAGGCGCAGGCGGCGGCGATGTCCTCCGGCCGGCCCATCCGGCGCACCGGCGTCTGCTCGATCTGCCTCTGGGTGTCGCCGAGGAAGCCGCGCTGCTCGGCCTTGCGCAGCATCGGGGTGTCGATGAAACCGGGCGGGACCGCGTTGACGGTGATTCCGGCGGGGCCGTACTCCAGAGCCAGCGATTTGGTGAGGCCGTTGACCGCCGACTTCGCCGCGACATACGGCGACATAAACGGCTGGCCGGAATGCGTGCTCGACGACGAGATGTTCACGATGCGGCCCCAGCCGGCCTCGATCATGTCCGGCAGCACCGCCTGGACGCAGTGGAAGACGCCGTTGAGGTTGACGTCGACGACCTTCTGCCATTCGTCGAAAGTCAGGTCCAGGAACTTCTTGAACCGGTCCAGCCCCGCGGCGTTCACCAGTACCGTGACCGGCCCCAGTTCCGCGCGGATCTCGGCCAGTGCGGCATCGACGCCGGCCCGGTCCGTCACGTCGGCGGCGTAGGAGAACTTCTCCTCGCCCGCGTTCAGATCGATCGTTGCCACGCGCATGCCGTCCGCGCGGAGGCGCTCTGCCACCGCGGCGCCGATGCCCGATGCGCCTCCGGTCACCACAGCGTTTCTCACGCGCCGGCTCCAACCATCGCCTCAGCCTTCAAGAATCATCCTTCCGATTATGAGAACCGTACTCTCGCATCATGCATGACCGCAAGACAACTGTGGCGGTGTGTTCACACTGGTGAGACGTTCGACGCAGGATTGTCGCACCGTTTATCGCAGGCAGTGGCCGTTCTGCGCATTTCCTTGAGTTCTCATCCAGCGAATGTATGATTCGCCGGTGATGAGAATGCAGTTTCCATCACATAACCCCACATCACACCTGTGACGTCACAGCTGCTGAGGAGGATGATGCAGGAAACAGCCACGATCTCGGACGGGAACCGGGGACCGAGCGCCGGGGCCGGGCGCGCCCAGCGCCGCCTCCTGATCGGAGGCCGGCTTCTCGAAACCGAGCGGACGTTTCCTTCGCTCAATCCGGCGACCGGCGAGGTGCTGGGGCACGCTCCCGACGCGACGGTCGCCGATGCCGAGGCCGCCGTGGCCGCGGCCCGGCGGGCCTTCGACGCCGGTGACTGGGCCACCGATGTCCAGTTGCGGATCCGCTGCCTGGAGCAGTTCCACGGGGCCCTCGTCGAACATCGTGACGAGCTGGCCGCATTGACGATCGCTGAGGTCGGTGCCACTCCGGCACTGTGCCAGGGCGCGCAGCTGGATCAGCCGATCGAGATCGTCCGCTACTACACCGAACTGCTCAAGAGCTACCCGTTCACCGAGGACCTCGGCAACGTCGAGAGCCGGGGGATGCAGCATCACCGCTGGGTCGAGAAAGAAGCCGCCGGCGTCGTCGCGGCGATCATCGCCTACAACTACCCCAACCAGCTGGCCCTGGCGAAACTCGCTCCGGCGCTGGCCGCAGGCTGCACGGTGGTGTTGAAGTCCGCACCGGACACGCCGCTGATCACGCTCGCGCTCGGCGAGCTGATCGCCGAGCACACCGACATCCCGGCCGGGGTCGTGAACGTGCTGTCCGGTGCGGACCCGGCCGTCGGCGCCGCGCTGACCACCAGCCCCGACGTCGACATGGTCACCTTCACCGGGTCGACCCCCACCGGGCGCGCCATCATGGCCGCCGCGAGCGCCACGCTCAAGAAGGTGTTCCTCGAACTCGGCGGCAAGTCGGCAGCGATCGTCCTCGATGACGCCGACTTCAACACCGCCGCGCTGTTCTCGGCGTTCAGCATGGTCACCCACGCCGGTCAGGGCTGCGCGCTGACCTCGCGGCTGCTGGTGCCCGAGCAGCACAAGGACGAGATCGTCGAGCTGATCAAGAACAACTTCGGTCTGGTGCGCTACGGGGATCCGGCCGATCCGTCGACGTACATGGGCCCGTTGATCAGTGAGAAGCAGCGCGACAAGGTCGACGGGATGGTCAAGCGCGCCGTCGAGGCCGGCGCCACCCTGGTCACGGGGGGCGAGAAGGTCGATCCCGGCTACTTCTACACCCCGACCCTGCTGGCTGACGTCGATCCCGACAGCGAGATCGCCCAGGAGGAAGTGTTCGGTCCGGTGCTGGCTGTTATCACCTATACCGACGACGACGACGCGGTGCGCATCGCGAACAACTCGATCTACGGACTGTCCGGTGCCGTCTTCGGCAGCCAGGACCGCGCGCTGGCGGTGGCCCGCCGGATCCGCACGGGCACGTTCTCCATCAACGGCGGTAACTACTTCAGCCCCGACAGCCCGTTCGGCGGGTTCAAGCAGTCGGGCATCGGACGCGAGATGGGCCGGGCCGGCCTCGAGGAGTTCCTGGAATCGAAGACGTTCGCGACGGTGGTGGGCCAGCCGTGAGCGCTCCCATGAGAAGGAGAGGGCACCGATGAGCAAGCCCCTGGACGGGATCCGCGTCCTCGAGGTGGCGATGTACGGCTTCGTCCCGTCGGCGGGCGCGGTGCTCGCGGAGTGGGGCGCCGACGTGATCAAGGTCGAGCACGCCGTCACCGGTGACCCGCAGCGCGGGTTGCGCCAGACCGGCCTGCTGCGGGTGGAGGGAGACCCGAACCCGAACATCGAGCACGCCAACCGGCTCAAGCGCAGCATCGGGCTGGACATGTCGGTCCCGGAGGGCAAGGAGGTGCTGCTGGAGCTGGCCCGCCGCGCGGACGTGTTCCTGACCAGCTTCCTGCCCGGCCACCGACAGAAGTTCGGCATCGACGTCGACGACATCCGCGCGGTCAACCCGACGATCGTGTACGCCCGCGGCAGCGCGCTGGGTCCGCGCGGTGAGGAATCGGTGAAGGGCGGTTACGACATGACCGCGTTCTGGTGCCGGGCCGGCACCGCCGCGACCATCACCCCGCCGGGCACCCCCGGCATGGTCGGTCCGCCCGGACCGGCCTACGGCGACACGATCTCCGGCACGAACCTCGCCGGGGGTATCGCCGCGGCGCTGCTCAAGCGGGAGCGCACCGGAGAGCCGTCGATCGTCGACGTGTCGCTGCTGGGCAGCGGGCTGTGGTCCCTGGGACACACGGTGGCGCTGACCAATCACCTCAACCAGAGGATGGAAGCCTTCCCGCCCGGTGTGCACGGCTCGCCGATCAATCCGTTGGTCGGTCTGTACCCGACCGCCGACGATCGCTACATCTCGTTCGTGATGATGCAGCCGACCAAATTCTGGGCCGACGTGTGCAAGCACATGGAGCTCGGCGAGCTGGCCGATGATCCGCGGTTCGCCACCGCCGAGTCGTTCGCCGAGAACACCGCGGAGGCGGCCGAGATCCTCAAGGAGGCGATGAGCAAGCGTCCGCTGGCCGAGTGGAGCGAGCGCTTCGCGACGCTGGCGGGGCCCTGGGCGCCGGTGCAGGACACCCTGCAGGCGGCCGAGGACGCCCAGATCCGTGCCAACGAATACCTGGTACAGGCAGGTGAACTGGAGCTCGTGGCCAACCCTGTGCAGTTCGACGTGGTCGCGCCGGCGTCGGGACCGGCGCCCGGTTTCGCCGAACAGACCGACGACATCCTCGTCGAACTCGGTCTTGATTGGGACCGCATCATCGAGCTCAAGACCGCCGGCGCCGTCACCTGACTCTTCGCCGTCCTTACCCGGAAGTTCCGCCAATGCCTTACGTCGCATCCGTCGGCACCTACCTGCCGTGCTGGGGTACGCCCCTGCGGCGGGTCGCCGGTGATGACGAGGACGCCGTCACGATGGCCGTGGAGGCCGGCCGTGCGGCGCTGACGGGTGGCGATGCGGTCGAGCGGGTGGTGTTCGTCAGCCGCGATCTGCCGCTGCTGGAAAGCAGCAATGCGGCGGTACTACTGGCCGGTCTCGGGCTGGATCCGGAGCTGGAGGTCGACGAGCGTCTGGGAGGGGCGCCGGCCACCGTGGACGCCGTCAGCTCGGCGCGGCCGCGCACGCTGATCATCGGGGCGGACCTGGCCCCGGCCGGCGCCGCGGCGATCGTCACGGGTGAGCACGGCCTGCAGGTGCGCACCGCTGCCCGGGTCGCGCGCAGCCTGCCGGTGCGCACCCGCAAGGCCACCGGCGACGTGCACGACTACGGAGATCCGCGACTTCTTCACGAACGCGGCTTGATCGCGTCATTGGCGGCAGCCTGGCTGGACACGCCCGTCGCGGTGGCCGGGGTCGACCACGAACGAGCAATCGAACTCTGTCTGCCGGATCCACCGGCCCTGCCCACCTCGGGCGCCAGTGCGAGCCTGTTCGCGCTCGCCGCCGTCGCCGAGGGGGGCAGGACCGGACCGCTGGTCGCCGTCGAGCAGGCGATCCTGTCCGGCATCAACGTCAGCGGCGGCAGCGCCCAGACCCACCGTAGAGAACCCCAGCCTCGTCCGGTGCCCGATGGCGTCTTCGCCGCCGACGCGGAAATTCCGATCTCGCTGGCCGCCTACGAGAGGGCCTTTGAGGCCAAGGTACGTTGGGAGGCGGGCCGATTCGGCGATTCGGAGGATCTCGACTTTCCGCCGCGCTACCGCGTCGGTGACGACGGCGTGCTGGCCACCGATTACGAACTGGTTCCGCTGCCGCGGACCGGCACGGTGTACACCGAGACGACGGTGCACATCCCGGTCCCAGGCCTCCGGACCCCGTACACCTTGGTCATCGTCGAGCTCGACGGTGTCGGGGTGCGCGCGCTGGTCAAGGTGACCGGAGCTGAGGCCGGCACCGTCGACATCGGCCATCACGGGCGCCTGGTGCTGCGGCGCGTGGCGGTCCGGTCCGGTGTGCCGGACTACGGCTACGCTTTCGAACCCCACCCGGCGCAGTCCGGGGTCAGGGGGGCTGCATGAGGAGGGTGGCGATCGTCGGCGCCGGCATGACGCCGTTCGGGGAGCATTTCGCGCTGGGGATGAAAGACCTGCTGCCCATGGCGTTCTCCGCGTGTGCCCGCACCGTGGACAAGGGCTTGTCGAAGGCGGACCTTCAGGCTGCGTGGTTCGGCGCGATGGGCACCGCCGACGGCTTTCCATCCGGTATTCTCGCCGACACGCTCGGCCTGCCCGACCTACCGGTGACCCGTGTCGAGAACTCCTGCGCGACGGGCCATGACGCGATCCGCAATGCGTTGTTCGCGGTCGCCTCGGGCGCCTTCGACGTGGCACTGGTGATGGGTGCGGACAAGTTGCGCGACACCACGAGTGCCGAGATGCTGTGGGAGTGGGAGGCGATGGTCCGCGACATGGCCTGGGATTACCCGCTCGGTCTGGTGGCTCCGGCAGGATTCGCCTTACACGTTCGTCGATATCTCCACGAATCTCCGGCAACTGAAGAACACTTAGCCATGGTGGCGGTCAAGAACCACCGCCACGGAGTCAACAACCCCAACGCGCGGTTGCGCTTTGAGATCACGATGGAGCAGGCCCTGAACGCACCAACGGTGGTGACCCCGTTCCGGCTGTACGACTGCGCGCCGCAGAGCGACGGCGCCGCAGCATTGGTGATCGCCGCCGACGACGTCGTCGACCGGTTCACCGACCGGCCTGTTTGGATCAGCGGCGTCGGAATCGGTCTGGATTCGGTGATGCACCAGCACAAGTTGGACCTGACGACGTTTCCGGCGACGACCAGAGCAGCCAAGCAGGCCTACGCCATGGCAGGCAGGACGCCGACCGATGTCGACGTCGCCGAGGTGTACGACTTCCTGACCGGTATCGAGCTGATGAGTTACGAGGACCTCGGCTTCGCCGAAAGGATGGGTGGCTACAAGCTTCTCGAAGCCGAGGTGACCAGCGTGGGCGGCGCACTTCCGGTGAATCCCAGCGGTGGCCTCAAGGCCAAGGGGCACCCGCCCGGCGCCACCGGTGTGGCGCAATGTGTCGAGTTGTTCGCCCAGCTGCGAGGCGAGGCGGTCAACCAGGTCGACGGCGCCCGAATCGGATTGGCGCACACAGTCGGCGGCCCGACGGCCGTAGCGGCGGTCACGATCTTGGAGGGGCCTGATGGCGGCTAAGGGACCGGAGCGCTGGTCGACCGGGATTTCGTTGCCGAATGGTTTGTCGGGTGCGATGCAGGCTGTTGGCGGGTTTTTCTCGATGGCCTTGGATGCGGTGCGTTATGTGTTTGTGCGGCCGTTTCAGTGGCGGGAGTTTTTGGAGCAGTCGTGGTTTGTTGCGCGGGTGTCGATGGCGCCGACGTTGTTGGTGGCGATTCCGTTCACGGTGTTGGTGTCGTTCACGTTGAACATCTTGCTGCGTGAGTTGGGTGCTGCTGATTTGTCTGGGGCGGGTGCGGCGTTCGGTGCGGTGACGCAGGTGGGTCCGCTGGTCACGGTGTTGATTGTGGCCGGGGCGGGGGCCACGGCGATGTGTGCTGATCTGGGGTCGCGCACTATCCGTGAGGAGATCGACGCGATGGAGGTGCTGGGTATCAATCCGGTGCAGCGGCTGGTGACGCCGCGGATGCTGGCCTCGGGTTTGGTGGCGCTGCTGCTCAACAGCCTGGTGGTGATCATCGGGATCCTGGGTGGTTATTTCTTCTCGATCTTCGTCCAGGACGTGAACCCTGGTGCGTTCGCGGCGGGGATCACGCTGCTGACCGGGGTGCCCGAGGTGATCATCTCGTGTGTCAAGGCGGCGTTGTTCGGGTTGATCGCCGGGTTGGTGGCGTGCTATCGGGGGTTGACCATCAGTGGCGGTGGTGCCAAGGCGGTGGGTAATGCGGTCAACGAGACGGTGGTGTATGCGTTCATGGCGTTGTTCGTGATCAATGTGGTGGTCACGGCCATCGGTATCCGGATGACGACGGGATAGCGGCGATGGGTACTTCGACGATTCTGCGGTCGCGGTTTCCGCGGCTGGTCGGTTACGCGGGTCGGCCGGTGGATGTGCTTTCGCGTATCGGTGATCACACGCTGTTCTATGGTCGGGCCCTGGCCGGCGTGCCGCATGCGGCGGTGCATTTCCGCAAGGAGATCATCCGGCTGATCGCTGAGATCTCGATGGGTGCGGGGACGTTGGCGATGATCGGTGGCACTGTGGTGATCGTCGGGTTTTTGACGTTGGCCGCCGGCGGGACTTTGGCGATTCAGGGTTATTCGTCGTTGGGCAACATCGGTATCGAGGCGCTCACCGGGTTTTTGGCGGCGTTCATCAACGTGCGTATCGCCGCGCCGGTGGTGGCTGGTATCGGCTTGGCCGCGACGTTCGGTGCCGGGGTGACTGCGCAGCTGGGTGCGATGCGGATCAACGAGGAGATCGATGCGTTGGAGTCGATGGGGATCCGGCCGGTGGAGTATCTGGTGTCGACCCGCATCGTGGCCGGGATGGTGGCGATCGCGCCGTTGTACTCGATCGCGGTGATCTTGTCGTTTCTGGCGTCGCAGTTCACCACCGTGGTGTTGTTCGGCCAGTCCGGTGGGCTCTATGACCACTATTTCGACACCTTCCTCAACCCGATCGATCTGCTGTGGTCGTTCTTGCAGGCGGTGTTGATGGCGATCGCGATCTTGTTGGTGCACACCTACTTCGGCTACTTCGCCTCCGGCGGCCCGTCGGGGGTGGGTGCCGCGGTCGGCAACGCCGTGCGCACCTCCCTGGTCGTGGTGGTCTCGGTGACCCTTCTGGTGTCACTGTCGATCTACGGTTCCAACGGCAACTTCAACCTGTCGGGCTAGGGAGACGCGTTGAATCGAAATCTTGCCCGGCCCTTGGCCGGCCTCGTACTGGTTGTCGCACTGCTCGTGGTGCTTGCGGTCTCGATCGGTTTGTTCGCCGGAAAGTTCACCGAAACCGTTCCCGTCACCGTGATCTCGAACCGTGCCGGGCTGGTGATGAACCCTGACGCCAAGGTCAAGATGCGTGGCGTGCAGGTCGGCAGCGTCCGTTCGATCGACTACCGGCCGGACGGCACAGCAGCGCTGCAGCTGGACATGGACCCCTCCCAGTTACACCTCATCCCGTCCAACGTTCAGGTCGACATCGCGTCGTCGACAGTCTTCGGCGCCAAGTTCGTCCAACTCGAAGCCCCGAAGAACCCGAGCGGTGCGCTGCAGAAGGGGCAGGTGCTCACAGGTGACCATGTCACCGTCGAGATCAACACCGTCTTCCAGCGCCTGGTTCAGGTGCTCGACAGCGTCGAGCCCACCAAGCTCAACGAAACCCTCGGAGCGATCTCGCAGGCATTCAGTGGCCGCGGGGAGAAGTTCGGTGAGACGCTTACTGATTTCAACGCGCTGCTGGCCAAGATCGAACCCAGCCTGGCGAACCTCTCCCACGACATCGAAGCCTCAGTGCCCGCACTGGAGGCCTACGCCGACGCCGGGTCTGATCTGGTTGCGACGGTCGAGAACACCACGACACTGAGCAACTCCATCGTCGACGAGCAGGAAAACCTGGACCAATTCTTGGTCAGCTCAATAGGTTTGGCAGACCTTGGCAACGACGTGGTCGGGAGCAATCGCGAGGCGCTGACCGACGTGCTCCACAAGCTCGAACCCACCACCGGTCTGTTGAACCTGTACAAGAAGTCGTTGTGGTGCGGCATCGGCGGTCTGGTTCCGTTCGCGAAGTCGCCGCCCCAGTTCTCCGGAATCTTCGTCTCCGCCGGTCTGACGCTGGGCGTCGAGCGCTACCGTTACCCGCGCGACCTCCCGAAGGTGGCGGCCAAGAGTGGTGGCCGCGACTACTGCGCGGAACTGGGCCTGCCCGAGATGCCGGCCGAGTTCGTTCCTCCGCTCATCGTCGGCGACGTCGGGTCCAACCCCGCGCAGTACGGCAACGCGGGCATCCTCCTGAATTCAGAGGGATTGAAGAACTGGCTGTTCGGACCTCTTGACGGGCCACCGCGCAACACCGCACAGATCGGAATGCCCGGATGACGCGCTCCACCGGCACCCTCATTAAGTTCACGATCTTCGGCCTCGTGATGGCCATGTTGACCGCCTTCCTGTTTCTGGTGTTCAGCGACACCAGAACCGGTGCGGCCAACGAATACACCGCGGTCTTCAAGGACGCGTCCCGACTGAAATCCGGAGATACCGTGCGGATCGCCGGTATCCGGGTCGGCACCGTCAAAGACGTCGAACTGCAGGCCGACCGCAGTGTGCTGGTGACCTTCGACGCCGACCGCAACACCGTGCTGACGACCGGAACCAACGCCGCGATCCGCTATCTGAACCTGGTCGGAGACCGCTATCTGGAACTGATTGACACACCCGACTCCAACCAGATCGTCCCTGCAGGAGGACAGATCCCCGAGGACCGGACCGCTCCGGCCCTCGATCTCGACGTGCTGCTCGGCGGGCTCAAACCGGTGATCCAGGGTCTCAATCCCGAAGACGTCAACGGGCTGACATCGTCGCTGATCCAGATACTCCAGGGACAGGGAGGAACACTGGACTCCTTGTTCTCCAGAACATCGTCGTTCAGCAACTCGCTGGCCGACAACAATCAGGTCATCGAGGAGTTGGTCGTCGACCTGCGTACGGTGCTCGACACGCTCGCCAAAGACGGCGACGAATTCTCGGGTGCGATCGACAAACTCGAACAGCTGGTCAGCGGACTGACGGCCGACCGGGATCCGATCGGCACCGCTATCACGGCTTTGGACAACGGCACCGCATCGCTGGCGGACCTGCTCGGCAGGGGCCGGGCACCGTTGGCCAACACCGTCGACGAGCTGAACAGGCTTGCGCCGCTGGTGGACAACGATCTGGATCGACTCGACGCGACGCTTCAGCGTCTGCCCGAGATCTACCGCAAGCTCGCTCGTGTCGGGTCGTACGGCGCATGGTTCCCGTACTACATCTGCGGTATCACCTTCCGCGCCAGTGATCTGGAGGGACGCACGGTGGTCTTCCCCTGGATCAAGCAAGAAGAGGGAAGGTGCGTGGACGAGTAATGCTCAAATACCGCGGTTCTCAACTCGCCAAGGCAGGCTTCATCGGCGTTGTCTTGATCATCCTGGTCATCACCGTCGGCCTGCAGCCGGAACGACTGATGTCCTGGGCGACGGCAGTTCGTTACCAGGCACTGTTCACCGAAGCCGGCGGCCTCACCGTCGGCAACGACGTCACCGTATCCGGCATCAAGGTCGGCTCCGTATCGTCGATCAAGCTCGAAAACGGCGACGCACTCGTCGGGTTCACCATCGGCGGCAAGTACGCGCTGGGCTCCGACACCACGGCCCATATCCGCACCGGAACGCTGCTGGGTGAGCGTGTCCTCGCGCTCGACTCCCAGGGCAGCGGCACCCTCGATCCGCAGCACGTGATTCCGACGAGTCGGACATCGTCGCCGTACTCATTGACGGATGCAGTGAGTGAGTTGACCGAAAACACCGCCGACACCGACACCGGTGCGCTGAACCAGTCACTGGACACCCTGTCTGAGACGCTGGACCAGATCGCACCACAACTTGGCCCGACGTTCGACGGCTTGTCGCGGCTGTCCCAGTCGCTCAACAGCCGTAACGAAAGCCTCGCCGAACTACTCCGGACCGCCGGAGAGGTGACCGGGATCTTCTCCGAGCGCAGCAGGCAGGTCAACGCGCTGATCCTCAACTCCAACGACCTACTGGCAGTGCTCAATGACCGTCGCTACGCGATCACGAGCCTGCTCGCCAACATCTCGACGGTGTCGCAGCAGTTGTCGGGTTTGGTCGCCGACAACGAAGCAGAACTCGCGCCGGCGCTGGAACGGCTCAACAACGTGACGCGCATGTTGGAGAGGAACCGCGACAACCTCGCCAAGATGCTCCCGGGTGCGGCGAAGTACTACCTCACGCAGGGTGAGATCGTCTCCAACGGTGCGTATTACAACGCGCTGATTCCGAACATCCAACCCGCACAGCTGTTGCAGCCGTTCCTGGAATACGCCTTCGGATTCCGGCGCGGTGTCGAACAGGGGCAGCCGCCGGACAACGCCGGACCGCGAGCTGAACTCCCGTTCCCTGTCAACAGCCTTCCGCAGCCTGGAGACCTCCCCAATGATGGCAACCCGTAAGCGGCTGGTGGCGGGCACGGCGATCGTGCTGGCCATTCTGCTGATCGCCGGCGCGGCCTTCCTCGTCCGGCAGGTGTTCTTCGGCCCGAAGACCATCACGGCCTACTTCCCGACGGCGACCGCGATCTATCCGGGCGACGAGGTGCGGGTGTCGGGCGTCAAGGTCGGCTCGATCGACAAGATCGAGCCTGAGGGCACGCTGACGAAGATGACGCTCAAGGTCGACAGGGGAGTGCCCGTCCCCGCCGACGCGAAGGCCGTCATCGTGGCGCAGAACCTGGTGGCCGCTCGCTATGTCCAGCTCACCCCGGCCTACCGGGACGGCGGCGGGCCGACGATGGACGACGGGGGCGTCATCCCCGAGAACCAGACCGCGGTCCCGGTCGAATGGGATGAAGTCAAAACTCAATTGATGCGCCTCTCAGAGGAATTGGGCCCACAGACCGGAGTGAACGGAACATCGATCTCGCGCTTCGTCGACAGCGCCGCCAATGCGATGGAAGGCAACGGGGAGAAACTGCGCGAAACGCTGCGGCAACTCTCCGGTGTGGCGCGGATCTTCGCCGAGGGCAGCGGCAACATCGTCGACATCATCAAGAACCTGCAGGTGTTCGTGTCCGCGCTGCGCGACAGCAAGGACCAGATCGTCCTGTTCCAGAACCGTCTCGCCACGCTGACCAGCGTTGTCAACGACAGCCGGTCCGACCTCGACGCCGCCCTGACCGACCTGTCCTTCGCCATCGGTGAGGTACAGCGGTTCGTGGTCGGCAGCAGGGACCAGACCACCGAACAGATCCGCAGCCTCGGTCAGGTCATGCAGGTGCTTGCCGACAACAAGTTGGCGCTCGAGAACGTCCTCCACATCACGCCAAATGCGATCGCGAACTTCGAGAACATCTATTACCCGAACGGCGGGTCGGTGACCGGCGCTTTCTCGGTATCCAACTTCTCGAACCCGGTGTGGTTCGTGTGCGGTCTCATCGGCGCTGTCGCCAACACGACCGCGCCCGAGACCGCCAAGCTCTGCTCGCAGTACCTCGGACCCGCGTTGCGCTCGGTACCCATTCACAATCTGCCGTTCCCTATCAACGCGTACTTGCGGCCGGCGGTGAGTCCTGAGCGGTTGATCTACACCGATCCCAAGCTCGCGCCGGGAGGCGTGGGACCGGGCGATCCGGCCGAGATACCACCGACCGTGTCCGCATACACGGGTTCCGGCGACATCCCGCCGCCGCCGGGGTGGGGCGCACCGCCCGGACCGCCAGGGATCTACCAGCCGGATCCCGATGCTCCGGCGACGCCGTCACCGGCGTTGTACCCCGGTGCACCGATTCCGGGGCCGCCCAACATTCAGTCGAACATCCCGGCACAGACAGTCGATGGGCTGCTGCTGCCCTCCACGCCCGCTCCGGCGGCGCCGGTGCCACCCGACGCGCCCCTATTGCCTGCGGAAGGGATGCCGCCATCATGAGAAGCGGTATGAAGCAGTTGACAGTGGTCGGTTGTGCTGTCGCTCTGTCCCTTTCAGGCTGTGCATTTCAGGGGGTGAACTCTCTGCCGCTGCCGGGGGCGGTGGGGCGGGGTCCCGACGCGATTACCTACCACGTTCAGGTGCCCAATGTCGCCACGCTGGAGTCGAATTCGCCGGTCATGATTGACGACGTCGTCGTCGGCAGCGTGGGCAAGATGACCGTGCAGAATTGGCACGCCGAGGTAGAGATCTCGGTGAAGCCCGATGTGGTGGTTCCGGCGAATGCCGTGGCGACTGTGGGGCAGACCAGCCTGCTGGGGTCGATGCACCTGGCGCTGAACCCACCGCTGGGGGACAAGCCGTCCGGACGGCTCGAACCGGGATCCACCCTCCCGCTGAACTCGTCGTCCACGTATCCGACCACCGAGCAGACTCTGTCGTCGTTGTCCACTGTCGCCAACGGAGGCGGCCTGGGCCAGATCGGCGACGTCATCCACAACATGAACACCGCGCTGTCAGGGCGTGAGCCCGAAATTCGCGAACTGCTCACCAGGCTGGACAATTTCGTCGGCGTCCTCGCCGAGCAGCGCGAGAACATCATCGCCTCTATACAGCAGTTGCGCCGCGTGGCAGGAACATTCGCCGATCAGCGTGAGGTGATCGACCGGGCGCTTGAAGAGATCCCACCGGCAATCGACGTACTGATCAGGGAGCGGCCGACCTTCACCACCGCGCTCGATCGGCTCGGCACGTTCAGCGATACCGCCACCCAACTCGTGAACGACGCGGGCGACGATCTCGTCAAGAACCTGGAGAACCTCGGCCCCGTCCTGGGTGCGCTCGCGGACATCGGACCCGATCTGAATGAGGCGGTGCTGTGGGCCAGCGCGTTCCCGTACGGGCCGACGTTCGCCGATCGCATCACCAAAGGCGACTTCATCAACCTGTACGCAATTTTCGACATCACCTATCCACGCCTGAAGAAGACGCTGCTCCTGGGGACGCGGTGGGGTGACGAGAACGCGAAACTGATTCCCGCGCCGGGTGATCCGTACTACTTGAACTATGCCTACAATCCATTGAATTTCGGGGTTGCGCCTCCTCCGCAAGAGGCTGTGCCGGTGCCGGCCGAGGGTGCCGCTCCCGCGCCGGCGCCTGTCATCCCTGCCGAGCCGATCCTGCCGGTGCTGCCGCCGCCTCCGGCCGCGCCGTGGCTGCCACAGGCGCAACCACTGCGCGGTGACCAGATTTTCGCCGGCCCGTACGCGGGGCGGACGCCGCCACCACCCGATGCGCCGCCTGCACCTGCGGTGCCGACACCTGGAGGAGGTGGCTGATGCTCACCCGCTTCGTCCGAAACCAGCTGATCATTTTCACCATTGCGTCGATAGTCGGCGTGGCGGTGATGCTGTTCACCTACATGCAGGTGCCCACGCTGCTGGGAGTAGGCCGGCTCGCCGTGACTCTGGAATTGCCCGAGTCGGGCGGTCTCTACCGGTTCAGCAACGTGACCTACCGCGGCGTCCAGGTCGGCAAGGTCACCAGCGTAGCGTTGACCGAGAGGGGGGCCGAAGCCACACTGTCCCTTGATACTTCGCCCAAGATCCCTGCCAACCTGCGGGCTGAGGTGCGCAGTGTGTCCGCGGTCGGTGAGCAGTACGTAGATCTGCGACCGGCAACCGATGACGGGCCATTCCTCGAAGACGGCTCGCGAATCCCGGTGACTGCGACGTCCGTGCCGCAGCGGGTCGGCCCGATGCTCGATCAGTTGAGCGCGTTGGTCGACAGCCTCCCGAAGGACCGGATTCCCGACCTGCTCGACGAAACTTTCAAGGCGTTCAACGGCGCGGGACCCGACTTCGGATCGCTGCTCGACTCGGCTGCACAGGTGACCGACGACGTCAACGGCGTCTCCGACCAGATGCGCTCGCTGATCGACGACAGCCGTCCACTCATCGATTCACAGGCCGAGACCACCGATGCGATCCGGACTTGGGCAGCCAGTTTGAACGGTGTTTCGGCGCAGGTCGTCCAGAATGACCCACAGGTCCGTGCGCTCCTGCAGAATGGCCCCGGATTCGCGCAAGAGGTCAGCACGTTACTCAATCAGGTGAAGCCGACGCTGCCGATCCTGTTGGCCAATCTGAGCACCGTGGGGCAGACCTTGCTCACCTACAATCCCGCGATCGAACAGCTTCTCGTGCTGTTCCCCGGCATCATTGCCGCCCAGCAGTCCTTCGGCCTGCCGCAGAACAGCCCGACAGGTCTGCCGATGGGTGATTTCGCGCTGACGATCAGCGACCCGAATCCGTGCACCGTCGGGTTCCTACCGTCGACGCAGTGGCGTTCGCCGGAGGACGAAACCACGATCGACACCCCGGACGGCCTGTATTGCAAACTGCCGCAGGATTCGCCGATGAATGTTCGCGGTGCACGCAACTACCCGTGCATTGAACACCCCGGCAAACGGGCTCCCACCGTGGAACTCTGCAACGATCCCAGGGGATTCGTGCCCACCGCGATCCGCAACCACATCACGGGGCCGTACCCGTTCGACCCGAACCTGGTGTCTCAGGGCGTCCCGATCGATTCGTTCGTCGAGGGACCGGACCGGATCTACACCCCGGTCGAAGGGTCGCCGCTGCCGCCGGGGGCGGTGCGGGCGGGCACGCCACCGGTGTCGGAGCCCGGCACACCCCCGTTTCCTGTCGGTGCGCCCGCCCCGATGGTTCCGGGGGCGCCGCCACCGGCGCAGCCGCCTATCCTTCCTCCGGCACCGCTGCCGCCGGGGCAGGCCGTACCCGTGGCACCGGCGCCGCCTCCCGGCGCGGTCCCGGCCGCGCCAAGCGCCTTCGGCGGCCACGGTTCTGGGATACCCACTGTCGGAACGGCGCAGTACAACCCGCAGACGGGGGAGTACCTGGCGCCGGACGGATCGATGCATCAGGTCACGAATGTGGCAGCGGGGAGTGTGCCGAAGTCGTGGCAGGACCTGCTGCCGATGTGACGGATCGTCGAGAGCCGGCGCGGTCTAGGAGATTCGGTCCATCCGCACCGGCAACTCGATCACCTTCGACAGATTGACCCCGCAGGCACCGCTGTCGCTTTTGGTCATGTTGCGGCCCGCGATCGTGGTCATGTTCCTCTTGATTCGGCGCTGGGTGGGGGGATCCATTCCCCATAGCAGGAACTTCTGATAGCCGGTGGCGAAAGTCCCATTGGGACAAGGCATCCAGTTCGGGACAACGTGCTCGACGAAGTAGAAGTCGTCGAGCCTGATCGGCCCGGTCCACCCGAGCGAGCTCTTGACCTCACCCGTGCATTCGATCGGGCTGACACAGGTCATGTTGATCGTCCACGTCTCGAGGACGGACTGCTGCTTGATCTTCACCTGGTTGGTGCGTGCCCAGTCACCGTCGGAGTAGACGCGCCACGTTCCGCTGAGGTTGACGCCCCACTCCGGGTCGTCCGCGTGCGCGGCGGGAGTGAAGTTCAGGCTTCCCAGTACGGCGAGGGCCGTCGCGGCGAATCCACTGACCAAACGTGTAGCGCGCATGGGTTCTAGCCTAATGGTGCTCAGAGTAGAGCTCTCCAAAAGCGAGAATTTCGTTCTGGGGCATGGGAAAATGTCAGGATGCGATCTCTCGTCGCAGCGCTCGCTGCCGTAGCGGCCCCCGCCGTGCTGATCTCCGCTCCACCCGCCGCGGCTCAGCCGCCCCCACCACCGCCCGGCGAAGCGTGCAACTATCCGAACTGCACACCTGGGATCATGCCCAATGTGGTTCTTGGGTCCTATTGCGCCAACACCACTTATTACGCGTTCGGAGTGACGGACTGGGGTCGGCTGGTGTTCTGCGGGTCGCCACGGCGCTACGAGCCGCGCTGGTTCCGCTCACCGGAAATGCACGGGATCAAGAACGAAGGCGACTTGTGCCCGGCGCTCGACGGTCAGGTGGCGCAGGCGCCGGACGGGCTGTTCCTGACATGCATCGCCAAAAACAATCGCTCCTACTGGGCGCGCGGCGATGTCTCGGTCGGCGGTGGCAATCCACCTCCTCAGTGATTGGGCGAGGTGGCCTACCAGGGGCGCTGCGAGCAGAGCGCGCCCCTAAGGCCTGAATCCGTCGCGACGACGACGCCGTCGACCTGCAGTTCGCATACGAACCCGGGATCGGCCAATGCGGGCGTCTGCGCCGTCGGCAGGCCCACCACAACGAGGGACCACTGCGCCGGGTCCGCCAGCCAGGTCTCGAACACCCAGGGCTTGTTCGGGCCGAGGGTAGCTTCCTGATTGGGCGTGTACAGGTACGGGTTGTGGCTGTACTCGCCCCAGTTCGGCGGATCCTTCTCGCGGTAGTAGATCTCCGCGTTGACGATGTCCTGGCTCGCGCCGACCGTGTACTTGACGTGATGCAGTGGGGGTTGCGCGCCGGCCGTGCCACCCGTGATGACGACTCCGGCCGTGACCAGTCCGGTCACGGACGCAGCGACGATCGGAACCGCTTTGCAGAACACCATTTTCGAATTTTAGAACGAGGCTTCGGTGCGCGTGCCGGAATCGCGGCTCCCGCTAACGAACCGGGTTGAAGGTGATGTTCAGTTCGGTGAGCCCGCGCAGGATGAACGTCGGCTCATAGTTGTAGCGACGCGCACCCGGAGGGCCGTGCAGCTCCTCGTCGATCGCGATGTCCGACATCCGGTCCAGGATCCGTTCGATGGACACGCGACCCTCCACGCGTGCCAGCGGGCCGCCCGGGCACGAGTGCACACCGCGGCCGAACGCGATGTGCTCACGCACATTCTTGCGGTCGAGGTCGAATTCGTGCGGATGCTCGAACCGACCGGGATCGCGGTTCACCGCCCCCGGGCACACCATCAGCGTGGTGCCCGCCGGAACGTCCACGTCACCGACCGTGGTGTTCTTCTTGGCCAACCGGAACTGGCTCTTGACCGGAGCGTCCATCCGCAACGCCTCCTCGATGAACACCGGGATGCGGCTGCGGTCGCGGCGCAGACGCTCCTGGACCTCGGGATGGTCACCGAGCACGCGCAGGGAGGCGGTGAGCAATTTGGTGGTGGTCTCCTGGCCGGCGGCGAACAGGAAGGTGGCCGACCGGACCACTTCGATCACCGGGGGTGTCGAGCCGTCCGGGTACTTGGCCGTGGCCAACGCCGTGAGCACGTCGTCGCGCGGATTTTCCCGGCGGTCCTCCAGATAGCCGATGAACTTCTCGTCGAGCCACTCCAGCGGGTTGGTGCCGACCAAGTCGCTGTGATCGAGCGAGCCGACGTTGGCGCCCGGACGGGGCGCGCCCAGCACGGTGCGGAACTCCTCGTGGTCAGCCTCGGGGACTCCCAGCATGTCGGCAATGACCAGGAGTGAGAACGGTTTTGCGTAGGCGGTCAGAAACTCGCAGCGGCCCGCGGCGATGAAGTCGTCGAGAACCTCGTCGGCCAGCCGCCACATGAAGTCCTCGTTCTCCTTGAGCCGGCTGGGCGTCAGGAGTCGGTTCAGCAGAGAGCGGGCGTTGGTGTGGTCGGGCGGGTCCATCGTGACCATGTGCTCGAACATCGGCATCTGCGGCCGGTGCGCGGTGATCTGGTCGGTGATGTCGTCACCTTCGGGGGTGAACGGCAGCGGCGGGAACGGTCCGGCGACGGCGATACACGACGAGAAGGTGTCGGCGTCCTTAAGCACGACGGCGGCCTCCTCGTAGCCGGTGACCGCGAGCACGCCATAGTTCGGCTCCTGTGTCACCGGGCACTTGCTGCGCAGATGATCGAAGTACGGGTGGGGGTCAGGCACCAGGGAGGGGTCGGTGAAGTAGTCGATGGTGTCGAAATCGGTCATGTCCGAGGCCTCCCGAGGCTGGCGGAGTTGATCGTGCTTGCGAAAATTGCTGAGCACCTGCTTAGCATGGTGTGAGAGTTAGGGTCAAGATCGGCTCGGCGGTCGTGATGTCACGATCTGCATGCCGGTGCGGTCCGGTGGTGTCACGCTGTGGGGGCACCGAACGACAGAGGTGGGAGTAGGCATGGCATCGCCGCGACGTATCGGGGCGCCCGACGCGAAGAATCGAGTGGTTCTCCTCGACGCGGCCGAACAGCTGCTCATCGAGGAAGGGTATGCGGCGGTGACCTCTCGCCGGGTTGCCGACAAGGCCGAGCTGAAACCTCAGTTGGTGCACTACTACTTCCGCACGATGGAGGATCTGTTCCTGGCCGTGTTCCACCGCCGAGCCGAGGAAGGGCTGGCGGTGTTGTCGACGGCGCTGCAGTCGCCGCAACCGCTGTGGGCGCTGTGGCGTTTCAGCACGGCCCCGGAAGCGACCAGGCTGACGATGGAGTTCATGGGCCTGGCCAACCATCGCAAGGCGTTGCGGGCCGAGATCGTCTATTACGCCGAGCGTTTCCGGCAGGAGCAGAACCGTGCGATCTCCGATGCCCTGCAGCGCTACGGCATGGAGTCGGACGAGGTGCCGCCCGTGGTGTGGACGGTGTTCGCGACGAGCGTGTCGCAGGCCCTGGTGATGGAACGGGCGCTCGGCATGGACACCGGCCACGCCGAGACGTTCGCGTTCTGCGAGGCGTGGATCCGGCGCCTTGAAGGCGACCCGCTGCCGGGTCTTTTCGACACGCCGGACCCCGCTCACCAGAGATAGCCCGCCGGCCGCACGTCGGTGGCTTGTGTTCCGGGTTCCGGTGTCGGCATGGCTGCGGTGTGTCCGGTCTCTACAGCGACAGGATCGTCGCGGAGGCCGTCCCGGGTGCGCCGTAAACCTGGGCGAGCCCGACGCGCGGCGTTCCGGGCACCTGCCGGTCGCCGGCCTCGCCGCGCAGCTGCCGGACCAGTTCGTGCACCTGGCGCAGGCCGGACGCGCCGATCGGCTCGCCGTTGGCGATCAGGCCGCCGTCGGTGTTGACCGGGATGCTGCCACCGATCTCGGTGGCACCGTCGGCCAGCAGCTTCTCCTGCTCGCCGTCGGCGCACAGGCCCGTTTCGGCCATGTGGATGACCTCGGCGCCGGCGTCGGTGTCCTGCAGCTGGGCGATGTCGACGTCCTCGGGGCCGATGCCGGCGGCCTCGTACGCGGCCTTGGCGGCGTACACCGTGGGGGAGGGATCCTCGTCCAACGGCGCGGAGGTCGCGTGCACCTCGTAGGCGCCGTAGGTTCGGGTCCGAATCTCACTGGCGCGCACATACACCGGCTTGTCGGTGTACTTGTGCGCGAGATCGGCGCGGCACATGATCACCGCGGCGGCGCCCTCGTCGGGAGCGCAGAACATGTATTGCCGCAGCGGGTAGTTCAGCACCGGCGAGGCCATGATCTCCTCGACGCTGATCTCCTTGCGGCGGAATGCATTCGGGTTCAGCACGCCGTTACGGAAATTCTTGTTGGCCACCCGCGCCAGCGTCTCCTCGGAGATGTTGTGCTTGTGGATGTAGTGGTTGGCCTTCATGCCGAAGAACTTGGTGGTCACGAACTGGCCGTTGTTGGCATACCACTGCGGCAGTGCGAGCTTGGCCGGGTCGTCGGTGAACGCGCCACGAGGGTGCTTGTCCAGTCCGATCGCGATTCCGATGTCGTACTTGCCGAGACGGATGGTGTCGGCGGTCTGCTGGATGGCCGACGCCGCGGTGGCGCAGGCGTTGAACACGTTGGTGAACGTGATGCCGGTCAAGCCGACCAGTCGGGTGACAGCGTCGGGGTTGGACACCTCGTAGCTGCCGCCGAACCCGAACTGGATGTCCTTCCAGTCGAGGCCTGCGTCGGTCAGCGCGGACTGGATCGCCTCGGCGCCCATTTCCATCGCGGTCTTGTCGAAGCGGCCGAACGGATGCAGGCCGACCCCGATGATCGCCACTTCACCGGCGGCGTTGGCGGACGTGCTCATCGTCGCAGTCCTCTCAGTTGTCAATCGGGCGGAACGCGAACGTGATGAGCTCGGCGCCGTCGTCGTCGGTGGTGAACGGGATCATGGTGAGCTCGACCTCCTGGCCGAACTGCAGCTTCGCCGGATCGTTCTCCGTGAGTCGGCCCTCGACCCGGATCACCTCATCGAGCTGGACGAGGCCGACGCCGAACGGCACGAAGTCCTTGCCGGTAGGGCCCTTGTACGGTGCGCCGGGCGGGAAACCCTGCGTGGTCCAGGCGATCAGAGTGCCCCGCCGCGGCAGCAGAACCTCGGACATCTCGCCGCCGCTGCACTTCGGGCAGCGCTGCTGCACCGGGAACGTGGTGGACCCGCAGGTGCCGCAGGTGCTGCCGATCAGCTGCGGATCGTCATTCGGCCAGGTGGAGATTTCGGGCGCGAGCGCGCGCTGTGTGGTGGACACAGGTTGACCATAATCGGAAATGACGTTCTCGTCTAGAGAGAACATGTCGGGTGGACCGGCCCCGGAAGCGGGGCCCTCCTTGCTACCGTGCGCGGCGTCTAGTGGGTTATTTGCCCTTCTTCATGACCTTGTCGGCGGCGGCCCAGTGCTCGTCGGAGACCCACAGGCGGGCGAATGCCGCGACCGCCTCGGTGGTGGGCACACCGCGCATGACCCGCTTCACCTCGCCGGCAGGGGCGGAGGCCAGGGAGCGGGCGATCAGCCGCCACTGCTCGTCGAATGAGGCACGGGGGATCACCTGGTCGATCAGACCGATGCGTTCGGCCTCCGCGGACGACATGATCCGCCCGGTGCCGGCGATCAGCAGGGCCCTGCTGTAGCCGACCAGGTTCACCAGCCGCTCGGCCCCGCCCCACGCGGGCATGATGGCCAACGCCACCTGATTGAAGCCGATCTTGATGTCGTCGGCGGCCACGCGGATGTCGGCGGCCACCGCGAACTCCGCACCGCCGCCGAGGGCATGGCCGTTGAGGGCGGCCAGCACCGGGCCCGGGAAGCCGGCGATGCGGTCACAGATCGACCGCATCCGGAACGACATCGCCGCGGCTTGCTCTTCGGTGCGCAGGGCGCTCAGCTCTTTGAGATCGCCGCCCGAGACGAATGCCTTGTCGCCGGCGCCGGTCAACGCCAGCGCGGCGGCTCCCTCGGCGCCGTCGAGCGCCTTGTCGAGCTGCTCCATGGTCTCCAGCGAGATCGCGTTGCGCGCATGGGGCCGGTCGATGGTGATGACCGCCAGACCGTCGGTGATTTCGAGGTCGACCATCGAGCATTCTCCGTTCGCGGTATTGGCATTCTTGCAGGAGGAGAATAGCATCGCGTGGCATCTCCTTGCGGACAGGAAGGTGGCGCACAGCCATGCGAAGGATTCCTCCTGAGCTCGTCAGACGCTACGAGCAGGAGGGCTACTGGACGCCGGAAACCCTGGGCGACCTGTTGGCCCGAGGGCTCGCGAACAGTCCCGAGACCGGCTTCTACGTGCACTCGTCGATTCGGCCCTACCAGGGGACGTTCGGCGACGTCGAGCGTGACGCCCGGCGGTTGGCCGCGGGTCTGCGTGAGCGCGGGGTGGGTCCCGCTGATGTGGTGGCGATGCAACTGCCGAACTGGCGCGAGGCCGCGGTCGTGTTCTGGGCCGCGGCCTTCCTCGGGGCGGTGATCGTGCCGATCGTACACTTCTACGGTCGCAAAGAGCTGGCCCACATCCTGGCCACCGCCAAGCCGCGGGTGTTCGTGACCACCGAGGAATTCGGGCGGATGCGGTATCAGTCCGACCTGTGCGCCGATGTGCCGGTCGTCGGGCTGGTCGCCGGAGACGGGTCGGGGGCGGCCAACGAGCACGCGTTCGAGGCGCTGCTCGCCGACGAGCCGCTGGTCGGCACGGTGGCCGCCGACCCCGCCGGACCGGCGCTGATCGCGTTCACCTCCGGCACCACCCGTGATCCGAAGGGCGTGATCCACAGCCACCAGACGCTGAGCTTCGAGACGCGCCAGTTGCTGGCGAACTACCCGGCCGACCGCGGGCGGCAACTGACCGCGACCCCGGTCGGCCACTTCATCGGCATGATCGGCGCGTTCCTGATCCCGGTGCTCGAAGGCGCGCCGATCGACCTGTGCGATGTCTGGGACCCCGGGCGGGTGCTCCAGCTCATCGAGAGCGACGGCCTCTCGATCGGAGGGGGGCCGCCCTACTTCGTGACCAGTCTGCTCGACCACCCCGATTGCCGACCCGAGCACCTGCGCTCCTTCAAGACCGTCGGCCTCGGCGGGTCGACGGTGCCGGCGGCGGTCACCCAGCGTCTCACCGATCTGGGCATGTTCGTGTTCCGCTCGTACGGCAGCACCGAACATCCGTCGATCACCGGTTCCCGGCCCACCGCCCCGGCGGAGAAGCGGCTGTTCACCGACGGTGACGTGCGTCCGGGGGTGGAGATCCGGCTCGGTCCGGACGGCGAGATCTACAGCCGCGGCCCCGATCTGTGTATGGGTTACACCGATGACGAACTGACCGCGCGGGCGTTCGACGACGAGGGCTGGTATCGCACCGGCGACATCGGGGTGCTCGACGAGGACGGTTACCTGACGATCACCGACCGCAAGGCTGACGTGATCATCCGCGGCGGGGAGAACATCAGTGCCCTGGAAGTGGAGGAGGTGCTGCTGGCGATGCCCGCCGTCGCCGAGGCGGTCGTGGTCGCCGCACCCGACCCGCGGCTGGGCGAGCATGCCGCGGCGGTCCTGAGGATCCGTGACGGTCACGCCATGCCGACGCTCGACGAGGTGCAGGAGCACTTCGCCGCGGCCGGTGTCGCCACCCAGAAATGGCCAGAGGAGTTGCACCGGGTGCCCGAGGGTCGGGATTTCCCGCGCACCGCAAGCGGGAAGGTGCAGAAGTACGTGATCCGGCAGCAGGTCGCCGCCGGCGACGGGTTGGTCGTTGCGGCCTCCCGCAAATGAGAATACGATTCTCCCGATAGGAAAAGGAGTCTTTCATGGGACAACTGTCGCACCGGGTGGACATCCCGTTCCCGCTGTTCGATGCGGACAACCACCTGTACGAACCGCCAGAGGCGATGACGAAGTATCTGCCCAAGGAGTACAAGGACGTCGTCCAGTACGTCGAGGTCAACGGGCGCACCAAGATCGCGCTCAAGGGCCAGATCAGCAACTACATCCCGAACCCCACCTTCTCGGTCGTCGCCAAGCCCGGCGCCTGGGAGGAGTACTTCAAGTACGGCAACCCGGACGGCAAGAGCAAGCGTGAACTGTTCGGTGAGCCGATGAAGGCCATCCCGGCTTTCTTCGAGCCGGAGCCGCGCATCAAGGTGATGGACGAGCTCGGCGTCGACCGCAGCCTGATGTTCCCGACGCTGGCCAGCCTGATCGAGGAGCGGCTCTCCGACGACCCGGTCGCGATCCACGTGCTCATCCACTCGCTCAACCAGTGGCTGGACGAGGTGTGGGGCTTCAACTACCAGAACCGGATCTTCACCACCCCGGTGATCACTCTGCCCATCGTCGAGAAGGCGATCGAGGAGCTGGAGTGGTGCGTCAAGCGCGGCGCCCGCGCCATCCTGATCCGGCCCGCTCCGGTGCCTGGCTTCCGCGGCCCGCGGTCGTTCGCGCTGCCCGAATTCGACCCGTTCTGGGAGCGCGTCGTCCACCACGACATCTTCGTCGGCATGCACTCCAGCGACAGCGGCTACTCGCGCTACACCTCGGAGTGGGACGGCGCCGCACAGGAGATGTTGCCGTTCCAGACCAACGCGATGTCGATCCTCAACGAGTGGCGCCCGATCCAGGATGCGGTGGCCTCGTGGGTGATTCACGGTGCGCTGTTCCGCCATCCCAAGCTCAAGGTCGGCATCGTCGAGGCCGGTTCGAAGTGGATGTTCCCGCTGCTCGACTCGATGGCCGAGGTGTACAAGAAGGCTCCGGAGGCCTTCCTGGGCAACCCGATCGAGGAGATCAAGAACCGCATCTACGTCAGCCCGTTCTACGAGGAGGGCATCGACGACCTGATCAACCTCATCGGTGTGGACCAGGTGCTCTACGGCTCCGACTGGCCGCACCCAGAGGGTCTGGCCGAGCCGACGCACTACGTCACCGCGCTGGAGCATCTTTCGGTCGAGGATCAGGCCAAGATCATGGGCGGCAACCTGGGACGTCTCGTCACGACGTGACGTATCAAGCCCGATGGGCGACCATCCCGGAGATGGTCGCCAGCGCGGCGGACCGATTCGGCGACGCGGAAGCGGTCGTCGACGGTCCGCTGCGCCTGTCCTTCACAGAGCTCGTCGAGCGGATCCAGCGCGCCGCAGGTGCTTTTGCCGATCTCGGGATCGCCAAGGGGGAGCGGGCCGCGATCTGGGCACCCAACAGCGCCGAGTGGATCATCGCCGCGTTCGGACTGCTCACCGCCGGCGGGGTGCTGGTGCCCGTCAACACCCGCTTCAAGGCCGATGAGGCAGCCGACATCATCAGCCGCAGCGGCGCGAAAGCTGTTCTGGTGCAACAGGGATTCCTCGGCGTCGACTATGCGCTACCTTCTTCGTGGCCCGGCAGGCGACCGCCGGTGTTCGACCTGAAATCGGACTTCCTGGGCAGCGGTTCGCCGTTCAGCCGTCCCGTCGACGGCGACGACGTCTCCGACATCATCTTCACCTCCGGCACCACGGGGCGTCCCAAAGGTGTGATGATGAATCACCGGCAGAACCTGCGGCTGTACGAGGAATGGTGCGAGCTGGCCGATCTGCGGCCCGGTGACCGCTACCTGATGGTCAATCCGTACTTTCACACCTTCGGTTACAAGGCCGGACTCATCGCCTCTTTCATCCGCGGCGCCACCATGCTGCCCGTCGCGGTTTTCGACGTCGAGCGCGTCGTCGAACTCGTTGCCGCAGAACGCGTCACGATGCTCCCGGGGCCGCCCACGCTGTACCACTCACTGCTCGGCGTCAAGGACAAGAGCAAGCTGGCCACGCTGCGCGCCGGGGTGACCGGCGCTGCCGACATCCCCGTCGAGTTGGTCCGCCGGGTGCACGAGGAGCTCCCGTTCCGGACATTGGCGACCGGGTACGGCCTGACCGAGGCCGGCACCGCAACGCTGTCGCGGCCGGCGGACTCGTTCGAGGACATCGCGACCACCGCCGGCGTGGCCTGCGACGGTGTCGAGTTGCGCATCGCCGACGACGGTGAGGTGCTGATCCGCGGCTACACGGTGATGCAGGGCTATCTCGACGATCCCGCCGCGACCGCCGAGACGATCGATCCAGAAGGCTGGCTGCACACCGGGGACCTCGGCACGCTCGACGACGCGGGACGTCTGCGGATCGTCGGCCGCAAGAAGGACATGTTCATCGTCGGGGGCTTCAACGCGTACCCGGCCGAAATCGAGGGTTTCCTGCTTGAGCACCCCGCCGTGGCGCAGGCCGCCGTGATCGGGGTTCCGGACGAGCGCCTGGGTCAGGTCGGCAAAGCTTTCGTCGTCGCCGACCCGGCGCACGACCAACTCAGCGCCGACCGGTTGATCGCATGGTGTCGTGACCGAATGGCGGGTTTCAAGGTGCCGCGGTATGTAGAGTTTCTCGACGAGTTGCCGTTGAATGCCACCGGCAAGGTGATGAAGGACAGGTTGCAGAACCATCAACGCTGAGCGGCTGCACAGCCGAGAACCAGCATTTCTGCACTCAGGACCTTTGTCTAGCTCGGCGTGACCGAGGTATCGTCAATGCGATACTCAGAAAAGAAGAATGACATTCTCGTAGCGATTATCGTTCAAACGACCCTGCAGACAAGGAGGTCGGTGTGCCGTCTTTCAGGCGCCGCGACTCGGTGATCGACGCCGATCGCGTCGAGGAATCGACCGCGGAACCTGGCACCGCCGCGGACCCAGAGGAGGCGCGCGCGCTCGTCGAGGAAGCCGAAGCCGAGGCCGCCGAGGCGGAGGCGCTGGCCGCTGCCGCCCGCGCCCGCGCCCGCGCCGCCCGGTTGCGACGGCAGGCAGTCGCCGCCGAGACCGATGCCGACAGCCAAGCCGGTGTCGACGACGAAGCCGGTGTCGACGACGACGGTGACGCCCTCGGGTCAGAGCCGGTCGCCGTCGAGGCGGTGGACGGCAGCGATCCGGTGCCCGACCCCGCCGACCCCGCCGACTCCGCCCCGACGGTCACACGGAAGCGGCGCCTACCGCGCCCGCGCTGGACGGCCGTCGTCGCAGGCCTCGTGGTGCTCTGCACGGTGGCGCTGCTGGGCGCCAGCGGATACATGATGTGGACTCATCGGGCGGCCGAGAAGGTGCGCCAGCAGAACGCCGAATACGTCGCCGCGGCCCGGCAGAGCGTGGTCACGCTGATGTCGCTGGACTTCAACAAAGCCGAGGAGGATGTGCAGCGCATCATCGACAACTCCACCGGCCAGTTCAAGTCGGACTTCGAGACCCAGGCGGCGGATTTCGTCAAGGTCGCGCAGGATTCCAAGGTCGTCACCGAAGTGACGGTCAACTCCACTGCTGTGGAATCGATGTCCGACGACTCCGCCCAGGTGCTGGTCGCCGCATCGTCGCGGGTCACCAACACCGCAGGCGCCGACCAGGAGCCGCGCACGTGGCGGCTCAGCGTCAGCCTGGAGCGTGAGGACGGGCAGATCAAGATGTCGAAAGTCGAGTTTGTGCCGTGAGCGACGACCAACGCACCGAGGACGACGTGGAGGCCGACGAGAACGCCGCCGTGACTGCCGATGCGAACGCTGACGAGGCCGTCGACGCGGACGGCGGTGACATCGATCCGGACGGCGATGACGCCTCGGCGGCCGGGCAACGGTCAGGCGGCGACGCCGGCGATGAAGCGGCCGCGAAAGCTCCGCGCCGTTCGAGGCGGGGCCTGGTCAGCGCGATCCTGTTGGCCGTCGCGCTGCTGGCCTCGGCCGGCATCGCCGGCTGGCTGTATGTCAACGACTATCGGCCGGATCAGCAGACCGACCCCGCGGCGGCACAGGTGGCTCTCGATGCCGCCAAGACCGGAACGGTCGCGCTGTTGTCGTATTCACCCGAATCCCTGGATCAGGACTTCACGAACGCCAAGGCCAAGCTGACCGGCGATTTCCTGTCCTATTACACGCAGTTCACCGAGCAGATCGTCACGCCCGCGGCCAAGGAGAAGTCGGTGAAGACAGCGGCCTCGGTGGTGCGTGCGGCCGTGTCGGATATCCAACCGGACTCCGCCGAGGTGCTGGTGTTCATCAACCAGGCCACCACCAGCAAGGAGAACCCGGACGGGGCGTTCGCCGCGAGCAGCGTCAAGGTCGGTCTGAAGAAGATCGACGGCAACTGGCTGATCGAGTCGTTCGACCCGGTCTGATCGGTATAGCCTCGGACGCCGTGACCGTGACGGCGATTTTGCCCCTGCCCGAGGACGGTGAGCAGCACCGCGACGCGGTGTTCACCCCGGTGTGCGGCAAGTCCCCGCTGCTCCGGATCGTCGGCGCGCTTACCCGGACCTGCGACGTCGTGATCGCCGCGGCCCCCCGCCATTCCGACGTCGTGCGCGAGGCCCTTGCCGCGACGGAGTTCTCGGCGGTCCGCGTCGTCGCCGCCGACACGCCGGGCACCCGCGCGCAGTGCATCGCGGCGGGCCTGTCGGCCGCGGCCGACGGACCGGTGCTGCTGCACGATCCGGCCTGGCCGCTGATCGCCGACATGATGCTCGACGCGGTGGTCTCGGCGGTGCGCGGCGGTGCGGCCATGGCGCTGCCGATCCGTCCGGTGACCGACAGCGTGAAAGCCGTCGACGCGCACGGCACGGTCACCGCGACGATCGACCGGTCCCTGTTGCGCACCGTCCAGTACCCGCGCGGATTCGACCACGCGGTGTTGCTCAGGTTGCTCAGCACCGGCGAGCCTTTCGACGAACTGTCGGCCGCACTGGCCGCAGACGTGGCGCTGACGCTTGTCGACGGCGACACCGACGCCATGAGATTCGAGCTGCCCGCAGAGGCGGCTTTCCTGGCCGCGCTCATCGAGGGTCGGCAGGACTCCCCGCGTTGATCAGAAGGTGGTGCGCCACCGCGACGTCACGGGCGTAGGTGACCTTGAGATTGTCTGTGCGGCCCCGGAACGTCCGGACCTCGACCCGGGTGTAGCGCTCGACGCACGACGACGTGTCGGTGCCTTCGAAATCGTCGCGCGAGGCGCTGCGGTAGGCGTGCAGCAGGTCGCGTGCGCGGAAAGCCTGGGGGGTCTGGACCCGGACGAGCAACGCGTCGTCGGCCACGCGTTTCAGGCCGTCGCCGCCCGCCCGCGCCACATCCCGGATCGGCAGCGCCGGCAGCGCGCCACCGAACTGCCGGGCCAACGTGATCGCCTCGACGAACATGCCGGGCCCGGCCAGCGGGCGCGCGGCGTCGTGAATGACGACGACGTCCACGGCCCCGGCCTCGATGTCGTCGGCCAGATACCGCACCACGTTGGTCTCCGACGCGTGCCTGCTGTCCCCACCCTCAACGAATTCAACTGTGGTGCAGTCGATCTCGTGCTTCAGGGTGTCACGTGCGAGCTCGAACTCGCCGCGGCGGTGGACAAGTACCGTGCGGGCGATGTCGGGGAGGTTGATCAGCGTGTCCAACGACCAGGCCAACATGCTGCGGCCCGCCAACGGAAGGTAGGCCTTGTTGCCGTCGGCGCCGACCCGGGTGCCCAGGCCCGCGGCCAACACCACTCCGACCGCGTTCATGGCCGAACCTTATCGTGGCACGCCGGCAGGCGCCGCTACGCTCTGCCCCACGTTCAAAAGGAGAGAGCCCGTGAGCGAGCAAGTGCACGTATCCACCGGTCGAGCGCACCGAACCCGGCCGATGTCCGGGCGGGACACACACGAGCCGGGGCGGACCGCCACGCCGCTGGAGCTGCTGTTCGATCTGACGTTCGTGATCGCTTTCGGGATCGCGGCCTCGGAGTTCGCCCATCTGCTCGCCGCAGGGCACGTCGTGCCGGGCCTGGCCGGATTCTTCTTCGCGATGTTCGCGGTGTGCTGGGCGTGGATCAACTTCAGCTGGTTCGCATCGGCGTACGACACCGACGACTGGCCCTACCGGCTGACGACGATGCTGCAGATGGTCGGCGTCATCGTCCTGGCGCTCGGATTGCCCCAGATGTACTCGTCGATCGAACACGGTGGGCACGTCGACAACACGGTGGTCGTCGCCGGATATGTCGTGATGCGGGTCGCGATGGTCGCCCAGTGGCTGCGTGCCGCCGGGCAGGACCCGCTGCGCCGCCGAGCCTGCTTGACCTACGCGCTGTGGATCATGATCGCCCAGATCGGGTGGGTGCTGGCGATTTTCGTCCATACCTCGGTGCCGGTGACCGCCGCGATCGTGGTGTCGCTGGTTCTCGTGGAGGTGACGGGGCCGGTGGTCGCCGAATGGCGTCAGGGTGGAACACCCTGGCACGCCCATCACATCGTCGAGAGGTACGGGCTGTTCACCATCATCGCACTTGGAGAAGGGGTCGTCGGCACGGTGGCGTCCTTGACGGCGGTCGTCGGTGCGCAGGGATGGTCGGTCGAGGCCGTGTTCGTCGCCGTTGCGGGAACGGGATTGACGTTCGGAATGTGGTGGATCTACTACATGTTCCCCCACGCCGAGATCCTGCACCTACGGCGAGAACGCTCCTTCTGGTTCGGCTACGTGCACATTGTGGTGTTCGCCTCGATCGTGGGCACCGGCGCGGGATTGCACGCGGCGGCCTACTACATCGAGCACCACTCGGCGCTGTCTTCGGTCGCCACCGTGCTTGCGGTGGCCGTACCCGTGGGTGTCTTCATCGCGACGGTCTATGTCCTGTACGCGGCCATGACGCGGACCGTGGACCTGTTTCACGTCGTCATGGTCGTGCTGACCGCCGCCGTACTCGCCGTGGCGGTGATGCTGGCCGACCGCGGGATCTCGATGGCCAACTGTCTGCTGGTGGTGACACTGGCCCCGGTGGTTTCGGTCGTCGGTCACGAACTGGTCGGGCACCGGCGCGTCGCGGCGGCGGTCGAACCCTAGGCTTCGATCCCCTCTAGCAGCATCCGGTCGTCTTGGGCGCGCAGCAACCGCCGTGCCTTGCGCCGCGTGATCAAGATGCCGATGACGGCGAGCGCCCATACGACGTACTGAAGCGTCCAGGCGGTGCGGAACGAGTCGAACGAGATTCCGCCCGCGGCCTCCATCACCAGGCCCATCGACTGCATCAGCAACAACGACGCGATGAACCCGCCCATGTTGACCATGCCTTGCGCGGTGCCCAGCGTCGCACCCGAATTGAAGGTCCTCGCGAAGTCGAAGCCGACCATCGAGCCGGGACCGCCCACCGAGATCACCATGACCAGCGCCACCAGCAACCACAGCGGCGCCGCGTCCGGCAAGGCGAGCACCACCGACCACGCGATCGCGTTGCTGGCGATGATGATCAGCACCATGCGTGATCGGCGGTGCGGGTAGCGCCCGGTCAGGAACCCGATTAGCACTCCCGCGCCGATGGCGGTGACCACCGACAGGCTCAGCAGGCCGCCGGCCAGACCCGGCGACAACCCCTGCGTTTCGGTCAGATAGGGCAGTCCCCACATCAGCGCGAACACGGTGATCGAGAACTGGGTCCCCATGTGGGTGAAGAATCCCAGTCGGGTGCCCGGGCGCAGCCACACCGTCTTCACGCTGCGCAGCGTCTCGCGGACCGTCATCGCCTCCGAGGTGCTCTTCGAACCGTCCGGGGTGTTCCTGACGACGGCCAGCGTCAACACGAGCGACAGCACACCCACCGCCGCAGCGGAGACATAGGCCACCGACCATCCCGAGGCGGACAGCAGCGCCAGGAACGGAACCGCGGACAGCACCTGGCCCAGCTGTCCGCAGATGCCGGTCAGCTGCGTGACCACCGGGATCTGCCGTGGGGGAAACCAGTGCGGGACCAGACGCAGCACGGAGATGAACGTCACCGCGTCGCCGAGCCCGACCACGGCGCGGGCGGCGATCGCCGTCGGCAGGGATTCGGTGAACGCGAGCGCCATCTGCCCCGCCGCCATCAGGGCCGCCCCGGAGGCGATCAGCGCTCGCGACCCGAACCGGTCGAGGAGCAGGCCGGCGGGCACCTGAGCCCCCGCGTACACGACGACCTGGAGCACCACGAACGTCGACAGCAGACTGGGACCCGCGGAGAATCGGTCGGCCGCGGCCAGGCCCGACACCCCGAGCGTGGTGCGAGCCAGCACTGCGACGATGTACGCGAACAGCCCGGTGGCCCACACGATCCACGGACGCACGCCCACACCTCCCGCCGTGCTTTGTCTTAATGTCCTGCTCTGGCTGCGAACAGCTCATCCTCCCGTACCCCGCCCCGTCAGTGCCAATCGAATTCCGGCCGGAGCCGGCTTGCGGTGGCGTCAGAGTTGGCTGAATCTGCAGTTGTCGGCATAGAAATTTCACACGGTGCAGTATTTGCGCTGATAGTCGTATCGTCGACGACCTACACTGCTCGAAAAGCCGGTGTGCATTTACTTCGCTCGTAGCGTCGATCCGCGGGTAAAGTGGTGCAATGCACGATCGCGGCCGTGGATCAGCCCGCCGCTTCGGATGTGGGGGGCGGTGACGCGTGGCTGAGTACCGGCTGGAAGATCTGGCGCGGGAATCCGGCATCAGCGCCAGGAATATCAGGGCCTACCGGGAGCGAGGTCTGCTGGACCCCCCGCGGCGGGTCGGACGTTCAGCGCTGTACGACGACTATCACCTGTCCCAGCTCAACACCATCAGTCAGCTACTCCGGAAGGGCTACAACTCGGCTCACATCGCCGAGTTCTTCGCCAGCATGCGCCAGGGCACCGATCTGGCCGACATCCTGGGGCTGCAGCAGGCTGTGCTCGGCGAAGGGACACCGGAGCCCGAGTCCGCCCCGGCAGCCGTCGCGATCGACGCCGACAGCGAGGAGGCTCGCAAGCTGGCCGGCTACGGACTGGCCGAGATCGAGAACGGCCGGGTCGTGATGACCGACGGTGCTGCTGCCGACATCTTGGCCCATTCGCCGGATCCCGCGCTGTATGTCCGGGCGCTCCTGAGGTTTGTCGAAGCCGCCGAGGATTCGGTCGACGACCTGGCCGAGGCTTTCGTGACGAGTCTCGAAGAGCTCTACCGGACCCGGATCGGCGCCGACTACCTCCCGCGGCCGGACGAGATGGACGAGATCCGCCGGGCGGTTCAGGACTATCGCGCGCTGGGGGAGCAGGTGATGGTCACGCGGTTCGACCAGGCCACCCGCCGCTGCATGGTCGCTTCGGCCTCCGAATACACCGCCGGGATCCTGCTCAGCGGCGCCTGGGAACCTCGTCGAGGCGCCTGAGGGGCCCGGCGAATCGGCCCGCAGTCCGGGCGCTGTGGACGGAACGGCTGCATCCTTACCCGTCGGTAGGGTATTCCAGCAAACATGTATCCGCCGAGCGAAAACAGGACCACACACTTTCGACGATCTTGTCGTCTGTGTGTGCCGACGGGCGACGCGACGTGCGAACGAAGATTATCAGATAACGATTGTGTAACAATGCTGCTTTGAACTGCACTTCTATCCTACTCAACCGTAACCACCCGCATGCAGGACGTTTGTCATGGATAACCCGCGGGCGGTTCGGAGCCCCCATTATGTAGCGCACTGTTACCGGTGCGTAGAACTCGCCAGTAACCATTTAGGGCGGGAAACTGGGGCAGTCTCTTATGACACTCTTAGTACGGCTGAAGTGTCCGATGTGCGGGCCCCTTAGAGAGGAAGGGCGACTGTGCCCTCCAGGGACCGCCGCCGACACCAGCAGGATTCGACGCCGAATCGCAGTGGCCGCACGGGCAGTGCGGACCATCCACGACGAGCCCACCAGCCCGAGACGACCGTGAACACGCGATCGCAGCGCGATTGAAGGACCTGAGGAGAACACAAGACGTGACGATCAACGACCAGCACCGTGCGGCCACCAGCTCTGACGGCCAGACAGACTTCGAGCCCTTGTCGGGTACGCACGCTCTCGTCGATCGGCTGCACTCCGGCGAGCCCTACGCGGTGGCGTTCGGCGGCCAGGGCGGTCCGTGGCTGGAGAACCTCGAAGAGCTCGTCAACTCCGCCGGAATCGAATCCGAGATCAGCCAGCTGGTGGCCGAGGCCGAGCTGCTGCTCGAGCCGTTGGCTCGCGAGCTGGTGGTGGTCCGGCCGATCGGCTTCGAGCCGATGAAGTGGATCCGCGCGCTGGCTGCCGACGAGCCGCTGCCCGCCGCCAAGGACCTCACCACCGCGGCGATCTCGGGGCCCGGCATCCTGCTCACCCAGATGGCGGCCCAGCGCGCGCTCAAGCGTCAGGGCCTCGACCTCGACGCGCACCCGCCGGTGGCCATCGCAGGTCACTCCCAGGGCGTCACCGCCGTGGAGTCACTGAAGGCCGGAGGCGCCCGCGATGTCGAACTGCTGGCCATCGGTCAGCTGATCGGTGCGGCCGGCTCCCTGGTGTCCCGGCGCTGTGGCATGGTCGGCCGCGGCGACAAGTCGCCGATGGTGTCGGTCCTCAACGTCGACCCCGCCCGCATCGCCGAGCTCCTCGACGAGTTCGCCCAGGATGTCCGTACGGTGCTGCCGCCGGCGCTGTCCATCCGCAACGGCCGGCGCTCCGTGGTGATCACCGGGACCCCCGAACAGCTCGCCCGCTTCGAGCTGTACTGCGAGAAGATCACCGAGAAGGAAGAGGCCGAGCGCAAGAACAAGGTCCGTGGCGGCGCGATCTTCCGCCCGATCTTCAACCAGCTCAACGTCGAGGTCGGCTTCCACACGCCGCGCCTGGCCGGCGGCATCGACCTCGTCAACGAGTGGGCGTCGCGCACCGGCCTGGACCGCGAGCTCACCCGCGAGCTCACCGAGGCGATCTTCGTCAACCCCGTGGACTGGGTCAGCGAGGTCGAGGGCCTGGCCGCCGCCGGCGCCAAGTGGATCGTCGACCTGGGGCCCAGCGACACCGTCACCCGCCTGACCGCGCCTGTGATTCGCGGTTTGGGCATCGGCATCGTCGCGGCCGCCACCCGCGCCGGCCAGCGCAGCCTGTTCACCGTGGGCGCCGCACCCGCGGTCGCACCGGCCTGGTCGAGCTACGCACCCAAGCCGGTCGCGCTGCCCGACGGTTCGGTGAAGGCGTCGACCAAGTTCACCCGGCTGACCGGACGCTCGCCGATCCTGCTCGCCGGCATGACGCCGACCACCGTGGACGCCAAGATCGTCGCCGCCGCCGCCAATGCCGGCCACTGGGCCGAGCTGGCCGGTGGTGGTCAGGTCACCGAAGAAATCTTCGACGCCCGCATCGAGGAGCTGACCCAGCTGCTGGAGCCGGGCCGGGCGATCCAGTTCAACTCGCTGTTCCTCGACCCGTACCTGTGGAAGCTGCAGGTCGGCGGCAAGCGGCTGGTCCAGAAGGCCCGTCAGTCGGGCGCCCCGATCGACGGCGTGGTCGTCACCGCGGGCATCCCGGACCTCGAAGAGGCCGTCGACCTGATCGAAGAGCTCCACACCGTCGGCATCAGCAACGTGGTGTTCAAGCCGGGCACGGTCGACCAGATCAAGTCCGTGATCAAGATCGCCGCCGAGGTGCCCGGCCGTGACGTCATCGTCCACATCGAGGGCGGTCGCGCCGGCGGCCACCATTCGTGGGAGGACCTCGACGACCTGCTCCTGAGCACCTACGGCGATCTGCGCAAGCACGCGAACATCACGATCTGCGTCGGCGGCGGCATCGGCACCCCGGAGCGGGCCGCCGAATACCTGTCCGGCGAATGGGCCAAGCCCTACGGGTTCCCGGAGATGCCGGTCGACGGCATCCTGGTCGGCACCGCCGCGATGGCCACCCTGGAGGCCACCACGTCGCCGGCGGTCAAGCAGCTGCTCGTCGACACCAACGGCACCGAGACCTGGGTCGGGGCGGGTAAGGCGATCAACGGCATGGCCAGCGGCCGCAGCCAGCTCGGCGCCGACATCCACGAGATCGACAACACCGCGTCCCGGTGCGGCCGCCTGCTCGACGAGGTCGCCGGCGACGCCGACGCCGTCGCCGAGCGTCGCGACGAGCTGATCGCCGCCATGGCCGCCACCGCCAAGCCGTACTTCGGCGACGTCGGCGACATGACCTACCTCCAGTGGCTGCAGCGTTACATCGAGCTGGCGATCGGAGACGGCGACAGCACCGCCGACACCGCCGGGGTGGGCAGCCCGTGGCTGGCCGATACCTGGCGGGACCGCTTCGAGGAGATGCTCAAGCGCGCCGAGGCCCGTCTGCATGAAAAGGACTCAGGCCCCATCGAGTCGCTCTTCGTCGGCGCCGAAGGCCAGGCGCTGTTGGACAACCCGGACACCGCGGTCGCCGCGCTGCTGGCCCGTTACCCGGACGCCGAGGCGGTCCGGCTGCACCCGGCCGACGTGCCGTTCTTCGTGACCCTGTGCAAGACCCCGGGTAAGCCGGTGAACTTCGTGCCGGTCATCGACAAGGACGTCCGCCGCTGGTGGCGCAGCGACTCGCTGTGGCAGGCTCACGACGCCCGCTACACCGCGGACCAGGTCTGCATCATCCCCGGCACCCAGGCCGTCGCGGGCATCACCCGGGTCGACGAGCCGGTCGGAGAGCTGCTCGACCGCTTCGAGCAGGAGATCGTGGACCGCATCCTCGGTTCCGGTGCCGAGCCGGTTCCGGTGGTGTCGCGCCGTCAGGCCCGGGCCGATGTCAGCGGTCCGCTCGCGGTGGTGCTCGACTCGCCCGACGTGCTGTGGGCCGGACGCACCGCGATCAACCCGGTGCACCGAATCGGGGCCCCGGCCGAGTGGCAGGTCAACGACGTGCCCGGAAAGCCCAGTGCGACGCACCCCAACACCGGTGCCCGGCTGGAGCAGAGCGTTGACGGCTCCGGAAATGTGTCGGTGACGCTGAGCGTGCCGCTGTCCGACATTTGGATCGACATCCGCTTCACTCTGCCGGCGGCCACCGTCGACGGCGGCGCCCCGATCGTCACCGTCGAGGACGCCTCGACGGCCATGCGCGCGGTGCTGGCCATCGCCGCGGGTGTGGACGGGCCGGAAGCCCTTCCGGCAGTTGAAGACGGGACCGCGACCGTGTCGGTCGAGTGGGATCCGGAGAAGGTCGCCGACCACACCGGTGTCACCGCCACCTTCGGTGCCCCGCTGGCGCCCGGTCTGACGCTGGTGCCCGACGCGCTGGTCGGTCTGTGCTGGCCGGCGGTGTTCGCCGCGATCGGTTCGGCGGTCACCGACCACGACTTCCCTGTCGTCGAGGGGCTGTTGAGCCTGGTGCATCTCGACCACGCGGCCCACCTGCTGCAGAAGATGCCCGCGACGAAGTCCGAATTGACCGTCACCGCAACGGCTTCGGCCGCCACCGACACCGAGGTGGGCCGCGTCGTCCCGGTGGAGGTGACGATCGCCGACGCCGAGGGCACCGTCCTGGCCACGCTGGGTGAGCGGTTCGCGATCCGCGGCCGCACCGGGGCGGCCGAGTTGGCCGACCCGCCGCGCGCGGGTGGGGCCATCACCGACAACGCAACCGACACCCCGCGCCGCAGGCGGCGCGACGTGGTGGTCAACGCGCCGGTCGACATGAGCGCCTTCGCGGTGGTCTCGGGTGATCACAACCCGATCCATACCGACCGGGCCGCCGCACTGCTCGCCGGCCTCGACTCGAACATCGTGCACGGCATGT
This sequence comes from Mycobacterium sp. SMC-8, assembly GCF_025263565.1. Taxonomy (NCBI): domain Bacteria; kingdom Bacillati; phylum Actinomycetota; class Actinomycetes; order Mycobacteriales; family Mycobacteriaceae; genus Mycobacterium; species Mycobacterium sp. SMC-8. The sequence continues at coordinate 6,012,737 of NZ_CP079865.1, read as the reverse complement.
GGCTGTCGGCCGCCGCGCAGCACGCGGTCACCGCGACCGACGGCCGCGCCACCCCGCCGGCCCGTCTGGTGGGCTGGACCTCCCGCTTCCTCGGGATGGTGCTGCCCGGCGACGAGATCGAGTTTCGGGTCGACCGTGTAGGTATCGACCGCGGCGCCGAGATCATCGAGGTGGCGGCCAAGGTCGGCGGCGAACTGGTGATGTCGGCTACCGCGCAGCTGGCGGCGCCGAAGACCGTCTACGCGTTCCCCGGCCAGGGCATCCAGTCCAAGGGCATGGGGATGGACGTGCGGGCCCGGTCCAAGGCCGCGCGCAAGGTCTGGGACACCGCGGACAAGTTCACCCGCGACACCCTGGGCTTTTCGGTGCTGCACGTGGTGCGGGACAACCCGACCAGCCTGATCGCCTCCGGTGTGCACTACCACCACCCCGAGGGTGTGCTGTACCTGACGCAGTTCACCCAGGTCGCGATGGCCACGGTGGCCGCCGCCCAGGTCGCGGAGATGCGCGAGCAGGGTGCGTTCGTCGAGGGTGCGATCGCCTGTGGTCACTCCGTCGGCGAGTACACCGCGCTGGCTTGCGTGTCCGGTGTCTACGAACTCGAAGCGCTGCTGGAGGTCGTGTTCCACCGCGGCTCCAAGATGCACGACATCGTGCCGCGTGACGCCCAGGGCCGGTCCAACTACCGGCTGGCGGCCATCCGCCCGTCGCAGATCGACCTGGACGACGCCGACGTCAAGGGATTCGTCGCCGAGATCTCCGAGCGCACCGGTGAATTCCTGGAGATCGTGAACTTCAACCTGCGCGGTTCGCAGTACGCGATCGCCGGCACCGTCGCCGGTCTGGAAGCCCTCGAAGAAGAGGTCGAGCGGCGCCGCGAGATCTCCGGCGGCAAGCGGTCTTTCATCCTGGTGCCGGGCATCGACGTGCCGTTCCACTCAAGCGTGCTGCGGGTCGGTGTCGCCGACTTCCGCCGGGCGCTCGAACGTGTCATGCCCACGGACGCCGATCCGGAGCTGCTCATCGGGCGCTACATCCCGAACCTGGTGCCGCGGCCCTTCACGCTGGATCGTGACTTCGTCCAGGAGATCCGCGATCTGGTGCCCGCGGAGCCGCTCGACGAGATCCTCGCCGACTACGACACGTGGCGTAACGAGCGGTCGCACGAGCTGTGCCGCAAGCTTGTGATCGAACTGCTGGCCTGGCAGTTCGCCAGCCCGGTGCGCTGGATCGAGACCCAGGACCTGCTGTTCATCGAGGAGGCCGCCGGTGGTCTCGGCGTGGAACGGTTCGTCGAGATCGGCGTGAAGAACGCGCCGACGGTCGCCGGCCTGGCCGCCAACACGTTGAAGTTGCCGGAGTACTCGCACAACACCACCGAGGTGCTCAACGCCGAGCGGGACGCCGCGGTGCTGTTCGCGACCGACACCGACCCGGAACCGGACCTCGAAGACGATGCTGCGGAGACCGCCCCGGCAGCGGAAACCGCACCGGCAGAAGCGGTTTCGGTCGCGGCAGCGCCCGTCGCACCGGCGCCGGCCGCGGCTCCGGCCGGTGGACCGCGCCCCGACGACATCGCCTTCGACGCCGCCGACGCCACCACGGCGCTGATCGCGCTGTCGGCCAAGATCCGCATCGACCAGATCGAACCGCTGGACTCGATCGAGTCGATCACCGACGGTGCGTCCTCGCGGCGTAACCAGATGCTGGTCGACCTCGGGTCGGAGCTGAATCTGGGCGCGATCGACGGCGCCGCCGAGGCGGACCTGGCCGGACTGAAGGGGCAGGTCACCAAGCTGGCCCGTACCTACAAGCCGTTCGGTCCGGTGCTGTCGGACGCGATCAACGATCAGCTGCGCACGGTCTTCGGGCCGTCGGGCAAGCGGCCGGCCTACATCGGCGAGCGGGTCAAGAAGACCTGGGAGCTCGGTGACGGCTGGGTCAAGCACGTGACAGTCGAGCTCGCCCTCGGCACCCGGGAAGGCTCCAGTGTCCGCGGGGGAGCACTGGGTGGTCTGCACGATGGTGCGCTGGCCGACGCCGCCGCGGTGGACAAGGCGATCGACGCTGCGGTGGCCGCTGTCGGCGCCCGCCGCGGTGTGCCGGTGTCGTTGCCCTCCGCTGCCGGTGCCGCCGGCGGGGTGGTGGATTCCGCCGCGCTCGGTGTGTTCGCCGAGAAGGTCACCGGACCGGACGGTGTGCTCGCCTCGGCGGCCCGCACCATCCTTGACCAGTTGGGCCTGGGCGCACCGTTCGTGACGCCGGAGGCTTCGGCTGACGCCGAGCTGATCGACCTGGTGACCGCCGAACTCGGTTCGGATTGGCCCCGCCTGGTGGCGCCCGTGTTCGACGGCCGCAAGGCGGTGCTGCTCGACGACCGGTGGGCCAGCGCCCGTGAGGACCTGGTCCGCATCTGGTTGATGGACGAAGGGGACATCGACACCGACTGGGCACGTCTTTCGGAGCGCTTCGAGGGCGCGGGCCACGTGGTCGGCACCCAGGCCACCTATTGGCAGGGCAAGGCACTGGCCGCGGGCCGCAACGTGCATGCGTCGCTGTACGCCCGCGCCGCCGCCGGTGCGGAGAACCCGGGCAAGGGCCGCTACCACGACGAGGTCGCCGTGGTGACGGGCGCGTCGAAGGGTTCGATCGCCGCATCGGTGGTCGCGCAGCTGCTCGACGGAGGCGCCACGGTGGTGGCCACAACGTCCAGGCTCGACGACTCCCGGCTGGCTTTCTACCGGCAGCTCTACCGCGACAACGCGCGCTTCGGAGCCAAGCTGTGGGTGCTGCCGGCGAACATGGCCTCCTACAGCGACATCGACGCGCTGGTCGAGTGGGTGGGCACCGAGCAGACCGAGAGCCTCGGGCCCAAGTCCATCCACATCAAGGATGCGCTGACCCCGACATTGCTGTTCCCGTTCGCCGCGCCGCGGGTCGGTGGCGATCTGTCGGAGGCGGGCGCGCGCGCCGAGATGGAGATGAAGGTGTTGTTGTGGGCCGTGCAGCGGCTCATCGGCGGCCTGTCGCAGATCAGCTCCGACCGCGACATCGCGGCCCGGCTGCACGTGGTGCTGCCGGGGTCTCCGAACCGAGGGATGTTCGGCGGCGACGGTGCGTACGGCGAGTCGAAGGCGGCGCTGGACGCGGTCGTGTCCCGGTGGAAGGCCGAGACGTCGTGGGCGCAGCGCGTCAGCCTGGCGCATGCGCTGATCGGCTGGACCCGAGGCACCGGCCTGATGGGGCACAACGACGTCATCGTCGACGCGGTCGAGGAAGCGGGCGTCACCACCTACTCGACCGAGCAGATGGCGAGCATGCTGCTCGACCTGTGCGACGTGGAGACCAAGGTGGCCGCCGCCCGGGAGCCCGTGCAGGCGGACCTGACCGGGGGCCTGGCCGAGGTCGAGCTCGATCTGTCGGCGCTGGCAACCAAGGCGCGTGACGAGGCGACGTCGGCCCCGGCCGACGAGGCCGACGAGGACGCGGCCGCCGATCATCTGATCGCCGCGCTGCCGTCCCCGCCTCGCCCGGTCACCCCGGCGCCGGCGCCGGAGTGGGCCGATCTCGATGTCGACCCGGCCGACCTGGTCGTCATCGTCGGCGGGGCCGAGCTGGGCCCGTACGGATCGTCGCGCACGCGTTACGAGATGGAGGCCGACAACGAGCTGTCGGCGGCCGGCGTGCTGGAGCTGGCGTGGACCACCGGCCTGATCAAGTGGGAGGACGATCCCAAGCCCGGTTGGTACGACACCGAATCCGGCGAGCTGGTCGACGAGTCCGAGTTGGTGGAGCGCTATCACGACGAGGTCGTGAGCCGCTGCGGCATCCGCGAATTCGTCGACGACGGTGCGATCGATCCCGATCACGCGTCCCCGCTGCTGGTCAGTGTCTTCCTGGACAAGGACTTCCGGTTCGTGGTGTCCAGCGAGGCCGATGCGCGCGCCTTCGTGCAGTTCGATCCCGAGCACACGGTGGCCCGTCCGATCCCGGATTCCGGCGACTGGGAGGTGATCCGCAAGGCGGGCACCGAAATTCGCGTGCCCCGCAAGACGAAGCTGTCGCGGACGGTGGGCGCG